>CALWAZ010000093.1 GCA_944375725.1 uncultured Merdimonas sp.
TGGTACGGATCGAAGGAGCTTATACCCGGAATCAGGCAGATGATAAGGTGGATTATAGTGAGATCGTATTCATATTTTATCAGTATATAGACGAAAATGCAGAAGGAGGCAGGATCAGTGTTGTGGAGGCGGAAATCAATATGCCTGCCAATACACTGAATATCCGCCGTTTCTACGGAGCTGGAAAAGCGTATGGCGGTTTTCTTGGATCTGAAGAGATAAAAACGGATGAACTGGATGTTATTACAGAAAGTATACAAAACAATCCGGACATGAAGGACAGCGGCTATTTTACTTCACGGATTGGCAGAGACGGAGGACTGGTGGTTTATTGAATATCAGGCATAGCCAGTAGTGAAACCATGCAGAAGGAACTGATGAATAAATAATAAAATGCCGCGGACCATTCGGCAGTCCGCGGCATTTACAGATCAGCATATTTTATTTTGCGGCCGGTTTTCCAAGCTGTGCCAGAGCCTTTCGGAATGTAAAATAGAAGGCAATGGCAGTAAAGGTCACGGCCAGCGTATCTGTGACCGGCTCTGCCAGATATACGGCGAAGGTCTTATTGCCCGGGAACAGATGAGGCATCAGATAGATCAGCGGCAGCAGCAGAACGAATTTCCGGACAATGGCCGCGATGGCGGACATGAGCGCGTTGCCGATGGAGACGAAGGTCATCTGGCAGGCCATCTGGATGCCGAAGATAAAGAGCACGGCCAGATAGGTGCGCAGGGCCGGAACCGTAAAATCAATCAGCGCCGCGTCGCTGGTAAACAGAGAGGCGAACAGGCGCGGGAATAACATGACGAAGCCCCACAGCAGAAAGGAATAGCAGCAGTCTGCTTTCAGCAGCAGCCAGAAAGCCTTTTTGACTCGGTCCACATTGCGGGCTCCGTAGTTGTAACTGATGATGGGCTGGGAACCCTGGCCCATACCCTGGAGAGGCAGCATGGCGAACTGCATGACGCTGGAAAGGATTGTCATGGCTCCCACAGCGATGTCGCCTCCGTAAAGCTGAAGAGAGGAGTTAAAGCAGATGTTGACTACGCTTTCGCTGGCCTGCATGATAAAGGTAGAGATGCCAAGGGCCAGGCTGGGGAAGAGGATTCGTGGCTGAATCCGGAAATAGCGTGCCCGGATGCGTAAGTTCGTTTTCTTTCCCACCAGAAACAGCAGAACCCAGGCGCAGGACAGAGCTTGTGAGATGATGGTGGCGAGAGCGGCGCCTTGTACCCCCATGTTAAAGCCGAAGATCAGGATCGGATCCAGGATGATATTGGTGACGGCTCCGATCAGGACGGAGAGCATGCCGGTCTTTGCGAAGCCCTGGGCGGTAATGAAAGCGTTCATACCCAGAGTGAGCTGTACAAAGATAGTGCCGATGGCGTAGATATTCATGTAGTCCACTGCGTATCCGATGGTATTTTCGCTGGCGCCGAAGGCCATCAGAAAATCCCGGTTCCAGATCAGAAGTACTGCAGTCAGAACCACGGAAATGATGATCTGAGCCACAAAACAGTTGCCCAGGGTGGCCTCCGCGGATTCATAATCCTTCTTTCCCATGGAGATCGAGGCGCGGGGAGCGCCGCCGTTGCTGATGAGGGCCGCAAAAGCCGATACGATCAGGATCAGGGGCATGCAGACGCCCACGCCTGTCAGGGCGGTGGCTCCCACGTCCTTGATATGGCCTATGTAGATACGGTCTACCAGATTGTAAAGCATGTTGATAAGCTGCGCGGTTACGGTGGGAAGAGCCAGGCGCAGAAGCAGTTTTCCTACTGGCTCGGTTCCCAGAAATTCTTTGTCATTGTTCATTTGAGTTACACCTGCTTTCCAGTCCATTCAGGACATTTTCTGTGATTTTTTCCGTGATACTCTGGTATTGTCTGAGCTCGGAATCTGTGAGCCCTTTGGAGAGAGTCTTGTAAAAGCCCTCTTTTACCTCGTCGATCTGATGAACGATTTCCGTGGCCTGTCTGGTCAGGGACAGGTGGACGCGTCTCCGATCTCCGGGATCCGGAAACCGTTCCAGATATCCTTTCTGAATCAGAGCTTCCACGCCCTGGGACACGTTTCCCTTTGAGAGCATCCGGTATTCGGCAATATCCCCGGCTGTATCCAGGCCGGGGTTATTGTGCAGAAAACTGATAATCGTAATCTCGATGCGGGAAAGGGAAAAATTTTTCCGGATATCGTCCATATGGCGGTCATAGAGCTTTTGAATTCTGCGGTAAAGCAGAAGCAAACCTTTCATCCGGGAGATGCACCTTCCTTTTTTTTGTTCTAATTAGAACGATTCTTTTTAGAACAATTATAACACAGAAGCGGAAACTGTCAATTCCTTTTCGCTATGGATTGACAACAGCAATCATTGGTAATACAATAGTTGCATCTACAACAGTTGGAGGTTCAAGTTATGCTGATACGTCTGTTTTCTTATATGAAACAGTATAAGAAATACGCGGTTCTTGCGATGATCTGTATTACGGCGGAAGGAATTCTGGAGCTTCTCGTTCCGCTGATTATGGCAGACCTGGTGGATGTGGGTGTGGCTTCGGGCGACACGGCCTACATCTATGAGAAAGGGGCGCAGATGGTCATCTGCGCGGTGATTGCCCTGATCCTTGGCGTGGGAAGCGCCAGATTCGCGGCGCTGGCCGGACAGGGGCTGGGCGCGGAGCTCCGCCGGGCGGAGTATGAGAAGCTTCAGCATTTTTCCTTTTCCAATATTGATCATTTTCGGACATCCTCTCTGGTGACGAGACTGACCAGTGATGTGACGAATATACAGAATACCGTTTCCATGGGAATGCGTCCCTTCTGCCGCGGCCCGGTGATGCTGGTGGCGGCGACGGGAATCGCCTTCTCCATCAATCATATGCTGGCAGTGGTGTTTTTTGTGGCGCTGCCCATACTGGGAGCGGCTCTTTTCGTAATTACCATGAAGGTGCGGCCGCTGTATTCCAAAATGCAGGGCGCCATCGATACGGTAAACCGGATTATTCAGGAAAACCTGACAGCGATCCGGATCGTGAAGGCCTGTGTCCGGGGGGACCATGAGATTGCCAAGTTCGAGGAAGGCAACCGGGAGCTGCGCACTCAGTCTGAGACAGCTTTCCGGCTGGCGGCCCTGAATATGCCAGCCATGCAGTTTGTAATGTACGGCACGATTCTGGGAATCCTGCTGTATGGCGGCGAGCTGATTCAGGTTGGAAACATGCAGATCGGCGAGCTGACCAGTTTCCTGAGCTATGTGCTTCAGATTCTGAACTCCCTGATGATGATTTCCAATGTGTTCCTTATGATGACCCGTTCCATCGCGTCCGGCGAGCGAATTATGGAAGTCATAGATGAAAAGGTTGATATTACAGATGAAAAGGCAAAGGATATCGAAGTGGAGCGGGGAGACATTTCCTTTGAGCATGTATGGTTCAAGTATAAGAAGGAAGCCAAGGAATATGTGCTTTCAGATATCAATCTGTGGATTCAGGCAGGGCAGACGATAGGCATCATCGGCCAGACCGGTTCAGCCAAGTCTACGCTGGTGCAGCTGATTCCCCGGCTGTATGAGGTGGAACAGGGTGTGGTGAAGGTGGATGATGTGCCGGTGCAGGAATATCCCATGGAGCATCTGCGGGACGCGGTGGCCATGGTGCTTCAGAAAAACACGCTGTTTTCCGGAAGTCTTCTCGAAAACCTGAAATGGGGCAGAGAGGACGCTTCCATGGAAGAGGTGGAGGAGGTCTGCCGGATCGCCTGTGTGGATGAGTTCCTGGAACGGCTGCCGGAAGGCTATGACACGGAAATGGGACAGGGCGGCGTCAATGTGTCCGGCGGCCAGAAGCAGAGAATCTGCATCGCCCGGGCTCTGCTGAAAAGGCCCAAGGTACTGATTCTGGATGATTCCACCAGCGCTGTGGATACGGCCACAGAGCGGAAGATCCGGGAGCGGATGGCGGAATACCTGCCCTTTATGACGAAGATTATCATTGCCCAGAGGATTTCCTCTGTGCGGAGCGCGGATCAGATTGTGATTCTGGACGATGGGAAGATCAGCGACATCGGCACCCACGAAGAGCTGCTGGCAAGAAGCGAGATTTATCAGCAGATTTATGAATCTCAGAA
Organism: uncultured Merdimonas sp.; assembly: GCA_944375725.1. Taxonomy (GTDB): domain Bacteria; phylum Bacillota; class Clostridia; order Lachnospirales; family Lachnospiraceae; genus Laedolimicola. The sequence goes on from CALWAZ010000093.1 coordinate 4,129, forward strand.
GGAAGGGGTGGAGCTCTAATGGCACAATACAGATATGACGGCTATAAAAGGCCGAAAAATACGAAAAAAACACTGCTGCACCTTTTAAGCTATCTGGGACATCATAAATGGATGTTTCTGCTGGTGGGTCTGCTGGTATTTATCAGCACAGGCGCCAGCCTGATGGGAACCTATCTTCTGAAGCCGGTTATCAACCGGTTTATCATGCCGGGCGATATGAAGGGGCTTGTGGAGGCAGTCGTCGGTATGGGAATCATGTATCTGTGCGGCGCTCTTGCCACGCTGGGCTACAATCAGCTGATGATCAAATCCGCCCAGACTGTGGTGCAGGAAATCCGGCGGGATCTGTTTGTGCATGTACAGAAGCTGCCGCTGAAATATTTTGACGCCCATACCCATGGAGAGCTGATGAGCCGTTTTACCAACGATGTGGATACGGTGCAGGAGGCCATGAACAACAGCTTTGCCATGATCATTCAGAGCTTTCTGACCCTGGCGGGCACGGTAATCATGATGATGGTCTTAAGTATCCGGCTTTCCATGATTGTAGTGGTATTTCTGATTCTGATGTTTGCCTTTATCCGGTTCAACGGAAGCAGAAGCCGGAAGTATTTCCAGAGGCAGCAGGCGGAACTGGGCCGCATCAACGGCTTTGTGGAAGAGATGATGGCAGGGCAGAAGGTGGAGAAGGTCTTCAATCATGAGAAAAAGGACTTTGAGAATTTCTGCGTGCTGAATGAAAATCTGAGAAGGGAATCCACCAGCGCGCTGGCCTATACCGGCATGCAGGTTCCCACCGTGGTCAGCCTGTCCTATCTGAATTATGCGGTGTCAGCCTGCGCGGGCGGCCTGTTTACCCTGGCCGGCCTGATGGATCTGGGAAGCCTGGCTTCCTATCTGGTCTATGTGCGTCAGAGTGCCATGCCCTTAAATCAGTTTACCCAGCAGGTGAATCTTCTGATGACAGCTCTTGCGGGAGCGGAGCGTATTTTTGACCTGATGGAAGCGGAGCCTGAGGTGGACGAGGGTGATGTGACGCTCTGCAATGTGCGGGAAGAGAATGGCAGCCTTGTGGAGACGCCGGAGCGCACAGAGCATTTTGCGTGGAAGGTGCCGGATGAAAAGGGAGACGGTGCCAGCCTGGTACCGCTGAAGGGAGACGTCCGCTTCAACAATGTAGTCTTTGGTTATGTGCCGGAGAAAAAGATTCTGAACGGAATTTCCCTGTACGCGAAGCCCGGCCAGAAGATCGCTTTTGTGGGTTCCACGGGAGCCGGAAAAACCACGATCATCAATCTGATCAACCGGTTTTATGAGATACAGTCCGGCGTCATCACCTACGACGGCATCGATATCCGGAGAATCAAAAAGGATGATCTGCGCCACTCGCTTGCCATGGTCATCCAGGAGACGCACCTCTTTACAGGAACCATAGCGGACAATATCCGCTACGGAAAACTGGATGCCACCGATGAGGAGGTAAAGGAAGCGGCCCGGATCGCCAACGCGGATTCCTTCATCCGCAGGCTGCCGGACGGCTATGATACCATGCTGCACAGCGATGGAGCAAATCTGTCCCAGGGGCAGCGCCAGCTGCTGGCTATCGCCCGGGCGGCCGTGGCGCGGCCGCCGGTACTGATTCTTGACGAAGCCACCAGTTCCATCGATACCCGTACCGAGCGTCTGATTGAAAAGGGCATGGATGCCATCATGGATGGCCGGACGGTATTTGTGATTGCCCACCGCTTGTCCACGGTCCGCAATTCCAAGGCTATCATGGTACTGGAGCACGGCGAGATCATCGAGCGGGGCGATCATGAATCGCTGCTGGAGCAGAAAGGGCGTTATTATCAGCTGTACACCGGACAGTTTGAACTTGAGTAGACTGACAGCCGGGACGGTATGCGGCTTGGGAAAAGCCGCGTACCGTCCCGGATTTGTTTCCTGATAGAAAATGAGAAATGCGGAATAAGAAAGCGGGTTTTAATATGGAAAAAAAGGAAATCAGAGATATACTGCACAGGCTGGATCTGGAAAGAAAAAAATTTCTGGGACCGAAGCTGCAGGTACTGGGCCTGACCGTGGGGGAAGGGCAGGCGCGCGCGCTGCGCGGCCTGCTGGAGGAAGGCCCCATGACCCAGAAAGAGCTGGCAGATCTGTGCATGCGGGACACGGCCACCATGTCCCGGAATATTGACCGGCTGGAAAAGGCCGGCCTGCTCACAAGAGAGAACAACCCCGGCTGCCGGCGCTCTTATCTGATCTGCCTTACGGAAGAAGGAAAAGAGAAGGCAAAGCAGGTACAGGAAATTTTCCGGGAACTGGATGAGCGGATCTGGGGTGATATTCCGGCAGAGGAGATGAAACAGCTGTACGAAACTCTGCTGCGGATCGAGAAAAATCTGGAGTAAAGAGGTTGACACTGCCCTGCCTGTTAAATATAATGAAATTGTCACAGGAATCACTTGTAAATGTGCCTGTCGCACATTCTGGCAGTTCTGCCATGATTTCCAAAAAATGATTTCAATATATGGCAGAGGGAACGGGGACCTTTTCAGGGAATGCCTTTGCCGGAACAGGAGGTAGCATGAGAGCAAGCTTACGAAAAGAGGATGTACGTATGTCTGATCAGGAGAACAGAGAGTATACTACAGATGATATTTTAGCCCTGCCGGAAGGCGTAAGGGCGGAGCTTATCGACGGAAAAATGTATTATATGGCATCGCCGACCATGACGCATCAGCGGCTGATTATGGGACTTTCCGCCCAGATTTATAATCATATCAGAGAGCATGGAGGCGGCTGTCAGGTGTTTCCTGCACCGTTTGCAGTATTTATTATGAATGATAAGCGGAACTATTTTGAGCCGGATATCGTTGTAGTCTGCGATCCGGATAAGCTGGATGAGGCGGGATGTCATGGGGCGCCGGACTGGGTGATTGAAATTGTGTCGCCATCCAGCAAGACGATGGATTATTACAAAAAAGCCGGGAAATATGCGGAGGCTGGCGTAAGGGAATACTGGATTGTCGATCCGGCAAGAGAGGCAGTGGTAATCTGCCGCATGGAAAAAGGTGAGGAGCCTGTCATTTATCCTTTTACGGACAAACTGGCTTCCGGTATTCTTGAAGGATTGGAACTGGATGTCCAGGCGGTTTGAGAATCGGAAAAATTAGTATGGAGGGCAGCATAACAGACAGGGTCCGGGAAGCAGAATTCTTTTCGCTTCCCGGACCCTGAGTATTGAATACAAAATGAGAAATCCAGTGTTTCAGACTTCATTAATATCGCCGCTTCCCATGGTCCGCCGCCAGGTGCCCTCCAGCAGAACCATCCGGCCCTCAGCCAGGGATTTCGGCATATCGATGATATTCTGGTTGGAGGAGCCCCGGAAAATCAGGCCGGCGTCTTTCAGCTCTTCTATAAATTTACCGTCCACCAGTACGTCGATATAAGAGAGAAGCTCCCGGAGGATTTCCGGGTCACCCACAGAACCGGTCAAAAGATCGGTCTCAAAGGTGAAGCCGGTGTAACACCAGAGGGTTTTCTCCGGAAAACGCTCCTTGAACAGGCGGGCCAGCTCCAGAAGCGGCGCCTGGTTCTCAGGCTCCAGAGGCTCGCCTCCCAGAAAGGAAAGGCCGGCCACATAGGAGGGAGCGAGGGCGTTCAGAATTTCGTCCATGGTTTCCCGGGTGAAGGGCTGGCCGTAGGAAAAATCCCAGGCTTCCCGGTTGAAGCAGTTCCGGCAGTGGTGGCGGCAGCCGCTCACAAAGAGGGAGACGCGGACGCCGGGGCCATTGGCAATATCATTTTTCTTGATCACTGCGTAGTTCATAGGCTTACCTCATGAAATGAAAATATATTCTGTGAAAATTCAGAGAGGGGTGTCTCAATTTTTGAGACACCCCGTTTCTTTTCTGGTTATTTGGCAGAAGCATCAGATGCTGAAAATTACAGGTGCAGCACGCGCTCTTTGATTTCCTGGGTTCTGCCCTGGTTCCAGAACTGGGTGCCGATGTAGCCGCAGGTACGTCTTGCCACGTTCATTTTGTTCTGGTCGGTATTGCCGCAGTTGGGGCACTGCCAGATGAGCTTTCCGTGCTCGTCCTCCTTGATTTCGATTTCTCCGTCATAGCCGCATACCTGGCAGTAATCGCTCTTGGTATTCAGCTCTGCGTACATAATATGGTCGTAGATGAATTTGATTACGGCCAGTACAGCTTCCAGGTTGTTCTGCATGTTCGGAACCTCCACATAGGAGATGGCTCCGCCCGGTGAAAGGGCCTGGAACTTGGCTTCCAGCGCCAGCTTGTCGAAGGCGTCAATGTTTTCCGTTACATGGACATGGTAGCTGTTTGTAATATAGTTGCGGTCGGTCACGCCTTTTACGATGCCGAAACGCTTCTGCAGGCACTTGGCAAATTTGTAGGTAGTGCTTTCCAGAGGAGTGCCGTACAGAGAATAGTCGATATTCTCGGCAGCTTTCCATTTAGCTGTATATTCGTTGAGCTTCTTCATAATCTCCAGGCCCAGAGCCTCTCCCTCCGGCTCAGTCAGCTTCTTGCCGTTCAGGCTGTAGACGCATTCCCAGAGACCTGCGTAGCCCAGGGACAGGGTAGAGTAGCCGCCATGGAGATATTTGTCGATTTTTTCTCCCTTCTTCAGACGGAGCAGAGCACCGTGCTGCCAGAGAATCGGAGCCGCGTCGGACAGGGTTCCGGTCAGACGCTCGTGGCGGCACTGGAGCGCCCGGTGGCAGAGCTCCATGCGCTCATCGAAAATTTCCCAGAATTTCTCCATGTCGCCGCCGGCGGAAAGTCCGATATCTACCAGGTTTACAGTGACTACGCCCTGGTTGAAGCGGCCGTAATATTTGGGCTGTCCGTTCTCATCCACATAAGGAGTCAGGAAGCTTCTGCAGCCCATGCAGGTGTAGCAGTGGCCTTCGCCGTTTTTGTCGATTTTGTTCTGGAGCATGATCTTTTCGGAAATGTAATCAGGCACCAGACGCTTGGCGGTACACTTGGCGGCCAGCTTTGTCAGATAGTAGTATTTGCTGTCCTCGTGAATGTTGTCCTCTTCCAGCACGTAGATAAGCTTCGGGAAGGCGGGAGTAATCCAGACGCCTTTCTCGTTTTTTACGCCCTGATAGCGCTGGCGCAGGGTCTCTTCGATAATCAGCGCCAGATCCTGCTTTTCCTGCTCGTTCTTGGCTTCGTTCAGGTACATGAATACAGTCACAAAGGGGGCCTGTCCGTTGGTGGTCATCAGAGTTACCACCTGATACTGGATCATCTGGACACCGTTTTTTACCTCTTCCCGGAGTCTCTTTTCGGTGATTGCGGAGATCTCATCCTCTGTCACAGCCTCCCGGATGGTGTGAAGCTCGTCCGCTACCTGGCGGCGGATCTTTTTGCGGCTCACATCCACAAAGGGTGCCAGATGGGTCAGGGAAATACTCTGGCCGCCGTACTGGCAGGAAGCTACCTGGGCGATGATCTGAGTGGCAATATTGCAGGCGGTGGAGAAGCTGTGGGGCTTCTCAATCAGGGTGCCGCTGATGACGGTGCCGTTCTGCAGCATGTCCTCCAGATTGACCAGATCGCAGTTGTGCATATGCTGCGCAAAATAATCCGCGTCATGGAAATGGATCAGCCCCTGCTCATGGGCATTCACAATATCCGGCGGAAGCAGAAGACGCTTGGTAATATCCTTGCTGACTTCTCCGGCCATATAGTCACGCTGTACGCTGTTGACCGTAGGATTCTTGTTGGAATTTTCCTGCTTGACCTCCTCGTTGTTGCATTCAATGAGGCTTAAGATCTGCTCGTCTGTGGTATTGGATTTCCGCACCAGAGCGCGGCGGTAGCGGTAGGTGATATAGCGTCTGGCCACATCGAATGCCCGCTGGTTCATGATCTGATCCTCTACCATATCCTGAATCTCTTCCACGCTTAAGGAGCGGTTGATATTCTGAGCGGCGCTCTCCACATCCTCGGCAATCCGCTTAATCTGAACGGCGGACATGCGGGCGCTGGGAACGACACTGTCGTTGGCTTTCGTTACTGCGATTACGATTTTCTGCGGATCGAAGGAAACCTCGGCTCCGCTGCGCTTGATGATTTTCATACGATGCTCTCCCTCTATAGTCATTGTGTTAATAGTATACGATAGTCGGCGAAAATTATTGTAACAATATATAGTGGTGTTGTCAATGGAAAATTACTAGATATTGTTGATGCAAAATAAAAGTTTTTCCGGAAAGAAATCTGTGAAAAGACAGCGAAATGTGCTATACTGAGTTCGCGTTACCGTTTTACGCCGCATGGCTGCGGTCCGCATCAGAAAGGAAACGGTGTATGAAAATCGTTTATGAGATAAAAAACAGAGAAGCCGTGATCTGGCGGTGCTATGATTACGGCATGGAAGCGGAGCTGCCCGGGCTCCTGGAAGGCTGCCCGGTGACGGAGCTTGCCCCTTACGCTTTTTCTGACCATATGGATGAAAAACTGCTGGAGAAAGGGTTCCGGGAGGGAAGGCTGCGGCTGTGGGATCCGGATTCCGGGGAAGAGAGTTTCCGGGAAGGTCCGGAAGGACAGAAGCTCCTGTATTCTAAGAGTTTTAAGACCGGCCTGGAGCCGGAGCTGCCGCCGGCCCTTACGGGGACGGCAGTGGAGGCGGTCAGTCTGCCGCCGGCGCTCCGGAAAATCGGCGCCTATGCCTTTTACAACTGCGGCAGACTGCGGAGGCTCTGCTTTTACGGAGAACTGTCGGATCTGGGGGCAGGGCTTTTTACGGGCTGCCACGGGATCCGGGAGCTGGTGCTGCGCCTGGATGAGACGCAGGCCTCCTGCCTCCGGGAAATTCTGATCGAAGTGCCGGAAAAACTGATTGTATATCTGGAGGGAAGCCTCCGGGCGAAGCTGGTGTTTCCGGAATTTTTTGAGGAGAGTGTGGAAAATACGCCGGCGCGGATTCTGGTGACCCATATTCATGGAAGCGGAATGAATTACCGGAACTGCTTTTACGATCGAAAGTTTGATTTCCGCGCCTACGACAGCTGTTTTTATCATGCCAGGGCGGCGGAGGATTTTGACACCCTGCTGGAAATGGCTCTGTCCCGCCTGCGGTATCCGGTGCAGCTTTCAGAGGAGAACCGGGCAGAATATGAGTCCTGGCTGGAGCTTCATGGGGCCCAGGCTGTGAAAAAGGCAGTATCGGACCGGGATATGGAGACGCTGGAGTATCTGGCCTGTCAGGTGCTGGCGCGGAAAAAGGAAGAGGAACAGACAGAGATTTTGAGGGAGGCTTCCTCGCAGGCAGTCTCCTGTGATTTCCCGGAAGGAGTGTCCTTCCTCATGGACGCGCTTCACAGAAGAGACAGAGAGCGGCGGGGAGAAGGCACGGCGGACACCGGACAGGAACGGAAACCGGCCGGACAGAAGGAAACCGCAGCCCGGAGATTTGAGCTGTAGGAGGAAAAACAGATGGTGAAAAGTCCGATTCTCGAACAGCAGAAAAAGGAACTGGAAAAGGAGGAGCTGGGCAGGCGGATTCTGTCCAGCGTGAGAAATGAGCTGTATCTGAAGCTGAAATATCTGGATCTGGCACTGGGCAGCCTTCCCTTTGCTCCGGGAAAGGCCGATCCGGCAGGAACTGACGGAGGAGCCTTCTACTTTACGCCGGACAGTCTGATGGGACTGTACCGGAGAAGCCGGGCGTCTGTGGTCCGGCTTTACCTGCACAGCCTGCTGCACTGTCTGTTCTGTCATCCCTTCGACAGGAAGGAGCGGGATGAAGCCCTGTGGGGGCTCTCCTGCGATATTGCGGTGGAAGCTCTGATCGACAGCCTGCATCTGAAATGCGCCCATGTCCCTTCCGGAGCTTTCCGGAAAAGCTGCATTGCCAGGCTGAATAAGGAGCTCTCTGTGCTGACGGCAGAGGGAATCTTTCATAAGCTGCAGGAATTTTCCCTGTCAAAGACAGAAATGGAAAGATGGCTGCGGGAGTTTGGGGCAGACGATCACAGGCTCTGGGACAGCAGACCGGATTCCGGCGCGCAGAATTCCAGCAGAAAGCGCTGGGAGGATATCAGAGAGCGGATGCAGACGGAGATTTCCCTGTTTTCCCGGGAAGCTTCAGAGGGCCAGGGCGATCTTCTGGAACAGCTTCGGATCAGCAGCCGTTCCCGCTGTGATTACCGGGAGTTTTTGAGGAAGTTTACAGCGCTCCGGGAGGAAATGCAGGTGGACCCGGACAGCTTTGATTATATTTTTTATAATTATGGAATGACTCTGTATGGAAATATGCCCCTGATTGAGCCGCAGGAGACCCGGGAAATCCGGCGTATCGAGGAGTTTGTCATCGTGATAGATACCTCCATGTCCTGCAGAGGAGAACTGGTGCGGCGGTTTCTGGAAGAGACGTATCAGGTGCTTTCGGAGACAGAGAGCTTTTTTAAAAACGCCAGGGTTCATATTCTTCAGTGTGATGAAAAGGTGCAGTCGGATGTGCTGCTTGAAAATGCTGAAAAGATGAAATGGTATATGGAGCATTTCACGGTGAAAGGCGGAGGCGGCACGGATTTCCGCCCGGCCTTTGCCTACGTGGAGGAGAAGATGGCTGAAAAGACCTGGGGAAGGCTGCGGGGGCTGCTGTATTTTACAGACGGATACGGCATTTATCCCGCAAAGATGCCGCCCTTTGAGACGGCCTTTGTGTTTCTGCAGAATCAGTACCGGGATGTGGATGTGCCGCCCTGGGCCATCAAGGTGATTCTGGATGGACAGGAGCTGCTGGAGAGCCGGAACACAAAAAGCGTGGATAAACGGATTGCAGACTGAGAGAAAACAGGCAGGAGGAGAGCGATTATGAATATCAAACGGGCAAAACAGGAGATCAAGGACGCGGTGGAGGCCTATCTTCTGAAGGATGAATATGGAGCCTATGAGATTCCGGTGATCCGGCAGAGGCCCATTCTGCTTCTGGGGGCGCCGGGCATCGGCAAGACACAGATTATGGAGCAGATCGCCAGAGAATGCGGCATCGGCCTGGTGGCTTATACGATTACCCACCACACACGGCAGAGTGCCATAGGCCTGCCGTTCATTTCGGAAATGGAGTATGCCGGGCAGAAAAGGCCGGTCACAGAATATACCATGAGTGAGATTGTGGCGTCCATCTATGAAAAAATGAATAAGACAGGCCTGAAGGAGGGTATTCTGTTTATTGATGAGATTAACTGTGTGTCTGAGACGCTGGCTCCGGCCATGCTGCAGTTTCTGCAGTGCAAGACCTTCGGAAACCATCCGATTCCTGAGGGCTGGATCATCGTGGCGGCAGGCAACCCTCCGGAATATAACAAATCTGTCCGGGATTTTGACGTGGTGACCCTGGATCGTGTGAAGAAAATTGAGGTGGAGCCGGATTACGGAGTATTCCGGGAATACGCGGTCCAGGCCAGGATTCATCCGGCTGTTATCTCTTATCTGGACACCCGTCCGGGAAATTTTTATCAGATGGAGACCACGGTAGACGGAAGGAGATTCGCTACGCCCCGGGGCTGGGAGGATCTGTCCAGGCTTCTGGATGTCTATGAAAAACTGGGGAAACCGGTGGACAAGGAAGTGGTGCGCCAGTATATCCAGCATGATCGGATTGCCGGAGAATTTGCCAGCTATCTGGAGCTGTACCGGAAATATGAGGAGGATTACGGCATAGCCGAAATTCTGAAAGGAGTGATCCGGGAAGGAACGCTTAAAAAACTGTCCCACGCCTCCTTTGATGAGCGGCTGAGTGTAGTAAGCCTTCTTTTATCCGGATGCGTGGCAGAATTCCGCAGGGTACGCGTCCAGGAGCTGTTTACAGAGCTTCTGTATGAAAAAATGAAAGAGGCTGGAAAAGTGCTGAATACGGAGGAGATAGAAGCGGAAAGGATCCCCGGGGTCCTGGACGGGCTGAAAGATGAGGCGGAGCAGGAACGGGAGAAGAAGAAAAAGGCAGAGCTTCTGGGCAGGGAAGAAGAGCGCAGACTGCTGCGCCTGGAAGAGGTGCTTGCTTCCTACGGAACAGAGCTGCGCAGGCAGCATCCGCAGAACGGCCCGGAAGCCTTCGAGACTCTGCGGAAGCTTTTTGCCGGGGAGAGAGAGCACTATGAGGAGCTTCAGGCTGCCGGAGGCCAGGCGCTGGAGCATGCCTTTGACTTCCTTGAGGCGGCCTTTGGAAACAGCCAGGAAATGGTGGTATTTCTCACAGGGCTCAACTCTTCAGCGGACGCAGTGGCTTTCCTTCAGACCTATGACTGCGAACGGTACCGCAGATATAACCAGAGTCTGCTGTTCCAGGAGAGCGACCGGGAGCTTCGGAAGGAGATCGACCGTCTGTCTACAGAAGGGTAACGGTACGTTTGGAAATCTGAATGAGGCCTTCTTTTTTCATTTTTCCCAGCTCCCGGATCATGGCGCTCCGGTTGACGGAAAGAAAATCGGCGAAGTCGATCATGGTAAAGGGGAGCTCAAAGGTGCTGCTGTTTTTTCCGGCAGCCAGCTGCATGAAGTAGCACATGAGCTTTTCCCGGATGCTCCGCTGGCTTAATACTTCCACCCGTTCACTTAAGGAGCGGGTCTTGTCGGACAAAAGCTGCAGCAGATTCCGAATCAGCTGGGTGTGGCAGGCGCAGGCATTCTGGCAGGTCCGTGTCATGCTCTGGTAATCGATAAAGAGGACCTGGCAGTCTGTCTGACAGACCACGGCGATGCAGGAATCATCGCTGGGCACAAAGGACAGGTGCTCGCCGAAAATGCTTTTGGGTGACAGATTTTCCAGAATACTCCGGGTGCCGTTGTATTCATAGCGGATGACGGCGGCCTGGCCGTTCAGCAGAATACCCACGATTTTGCGGGGCGTGTCGAAGGAGTAAATTTCTTCCCCCGCGTAAAAGCTTCGTTTCTGGGCTTTCATGCAGGCGAGCATTCGCTGGCAGTCCTTTTCGCTGACATTTTGGAACAGAAGAGTTTCTGAGTAATCCATGGCTGATGCGCTTCCTCTCTTGTGTACAGCAGCAGGTGCTGTTATTTTTCTTAAGTATGACACAAAAAAGTTGCAAAAGCAACAGAATATACAGAAAACTTCTGATATAAACTAGATATACAGAAGAGGGAACGTTCTGTCCTTCTTTGAAAATCTCAAAAAAACAGTTTAGGAGGAAAATGATCATGAAAAAATATGTATGTGAGCCTTGTGGTTATGTATATGATCCGGAAGTAGGCGATCCGGATAACGGAATCGCTCCCGGAACCGCTTTCGAGGATCTGCCCGATGACTGGGTATGCCCGATCTGCGGAGTGGGAAAAGATCAGTTCGTAGAGGAAGAGTAAGCCGGACAGGCTGAAAGAAGAAAAAAAGGATCGGCTGGCCGCCGGACGGGATGATTTCCCGGACGGCGGCCAGCCGCTTTTTCCCCGGCCAGCTAACGGTTTTCCCGAAAGCTGTCCAGGGCAGCCATGATTTTTTCCTGCGTTCCGTTCAGGGATCCCTGCACCATCTCGGGCTTTCCGCCGCCCTTTCCGCTGAATTCAGAGTTCAGATATTTACAGAGGGGACGGGTGTCCTCTGTGCGGCTGCCTAAGATATAACGCCAGCCTTCTGTATCGTTTCCCGAAAAGACGGAGGCCGTTCCCGTACAGCGGGCCGTCAGAAGATTGACGAATTCCCGGCAGGTATCCATATCCAGGCCAGCCTCGAAAAAGACAGGATCTGCGGCGCCTTCCGGAACAGCGGCGGCTTTTTCCCGGACTCTGGCCAGATTCAGACTCATAAGCCTGCCTCTTAAATCGAAGGCTTCCTGCTTCAGCCGTTCTACGGCGGCAGCGATACGGTCTTCTTTCGCGGAAAGCAGGACGGAGACGGCTTTCACGCCTGCTTCCTTTTCCCGGTAATCCAAAAGCGCCCGGTCTCCGGCCAGCAGAGTGATGCGGACTCCGCCCCGGTGGCTCTGCACGCTGGTCAGCTTGATCAGGCCGATTTCACCGGTACGCTCCACGTGGGGAGCGCAGCAGGCGCAGACATCGATGCCGGGAATGGTGACGATGCGCACCTGGCCCTGGATCTCGATTTTGCTCCGGTATTCCAGGGAAGCCAGCTCTTCTCTGGAAGGGCAGGAGATCTGCACGGGAAGGTTGGCAAAGACTGCCTGGTTGGCCTGCAGTTCGATCTCTGCCAGCTCTTCTCTGGTGATGCTTCCGTTGAAATCCAGCGTCACTTCCGGATCTCCCAGATGGAAGCCCACATTATCGTAGCCGAACCGGGCGTGTACAAGTCCGGATACGATGTGTTCTCCCGTATGCTGCTGCATCCGGGAAAAGCGTATGTTCCAGTCAATTTTGCCGAGAACTTCTGTGCCGGGCTCCAGCGGAGCTTTCGCGTAGTGCCAGATGATGCCCTCCTTTTCATGGGTATCGAAAATTTCCGTGTCATTTAAAAGGCCGCAGTCTCCGGCCTGGCCGCCTCCTTCCGGAAAGAAAGCAGTCCGGTCAAGACTGATTTTCCAGTAATCCTTCTCTTTTTCACAGGCCGTTACCACTGCCTGGAATTCTTTCATATGGCTGTCTTCATAATATAAACGTTCTGTCATGGGGATGCTCCTCTCTTGCGCGCGGACAGGGCCGCGCTTTTCCTGTACAGTATAGCATTCACAGACAGAAAATGCACGGGGAAAATGGGCCGGCGCCAGACTGTTCCCGCGCCGGCCGTCTGACATCTGAAGGTGCAGCCCTTCCGGATCAGGTTTTTAATTTAAGCGCGGTTCTAATCCTTTTTTCCGCCGTTTCCCTGGAAAAGAAGTTCCGGATTGGCTTCCACTATTTCGTAGTAGGGCTTGTCAAAGTAACAGTAGAAGGCCAGATAAAAGAGCATGTCTCTTGGTGCACGGATATCCTGCAGCTGCCGCCCGATATACAGTTTGCGTTCCTCTTTACTGAGCCGGTCCCAACAGAGATTTCCCATACGTTCAAGCTGGCGGGCAACTGCGACATAGCTTTTGTCCGTTTTCCTTGCCACTTCGGGATAGACATGTTTGGTTACCAGAATATCATCCTGGGCCATATTTTCTTCAAAAAGCAGATGGGATGTGATTTCGATAGCACAGGCAAAGGTGCGGACACCGCCTTTGATCGGACCCAGAATGCTGCGAATTAAAGCTTCCTCTTTTGTCATAAAGAATCTCCTTTCTTTTCCTGTATTTTTATGATATGGTAGATTCTTCCTGATCCGACGTTGGGCGACACAATACGACAGTTCCGCTCGTGGAAAGGCGGCGTGTCATCAAGGATACGAAAGGTATTTCATTCTTCGTATTACGGGATAACGGAGGAAAAGAGACGCGGAAAACGAAAGATTTTCAGGAGAAACAGGGAGAAAAGGGTGGGAAAGACCACAGAAAAAAGAGTAAAAAAAGACCGGCACAGCGGACTGCCAGAGCAGCCGCGCCATGCCGGCCGGTTCTGCCGCGGAGGCAGGACAAAGACCGGGGTGCCGGAATCTTAACGGATGAAATTGGTGATCTGGTGAGGCTCATCCGGGCTGGGAAGGCCGAAGGCCTCCTTTCCCAGCTGAATGCTTTTCATGAGAAAGGCCATATTTCTGGCCAGAGTCCGCATGGTCTGCAGTCCTTCCGCGTCCTGCAGGGCTTCCCCGGGAGTCCTTCCGTGGATATTGTTCCAGTACTGGCTGGAGGCCACAGGCATGCCGGAAATGGTAAAATATTTGTTCAGCTCATCAAAGGTGGCTGTAAGCCCGCTTCTTCTGGCAGCCACCACGCTGGCGCCCACCTTCATGGTTTTATCAAAATGGGTGCTGTAGAACAGCCTGTCCAGAAAAGCAATCAGTGTGGCGTTTGCGGAAGCATAGTAGACGGGGCTGGCGATGACCAGGCCGTCGCAGGCTTCAAATTTCGGAGCCGTCTCATTGACCAGATCGTCAAAGACACAGGCTCCTTTCCGGGCACAGACTCCGCAGGCTGTACAGCCCCGGATGTCCCTGCCGCCGATATGGAGAAGCTCCGTTTCGATCTGCTCCTGGGCAAATACCTTTTCCATTTCATGAAGAGCAATATAGGTGTTTCCTTCCTTGTGGGGACTTCCGTTAAGCATCAGAACTTTCATCTTGGTTCCTCCTTTCAGAATAGCGTCGGTGTACCAAGGGACAATACGGTCAAAAATGGCTGAGGCATACTGCCCCTTGTACACCGACGCTGCTGTTTTATATTATATCATATTACGCAGAGCCCGGAGGGAAAAGGGCTGGATGTACGGAACAAAAGGCTGAGCGGAAGGAAAGACAGGTGGAAACAGAATGGAAATCGAATGGGAAAAGAACCGGGGATGGCAAACGGCGGAGAAATGTGGTATAGTAATAAACAGTGCGTCTCTGCAAAACGGCGGCAGGGAAAAATAGAAAGAAAAGCAGAAAAAAGCAGTTACATACAGACAAATAAGCAGAGGAGTGATGGAAGATGCCGATTAAGGTACAAAGTGATCTGCCTGTGAGGGCGATTCTGGAGAGTGAAAATATTTTTGTGATGGATGAGACGAGGGCTATGAATCAGGATATCCGCCCGCTGAAAATAGGAATCCTGAATCTGATGCCGCTGAAGGAGGATACGGAGCTACAGCTTCTGCGTTCCCTGTCGAATACTCCTCTGCAGCTGGATATCACCTTTATTATGGTCAGCAGCCATGAGTCCAAGAATACGGCCCAGAGCCATATCAACAAATTTTATGAGCCCTTCAGCGAAATCAAAAAACGCCGCTTCGATGGTCTGATTATCACGGGCGCGCCGGTAGAGCAGATGGAATTTGAGGAAGTGGATTACTGGGAGGAACTGGTGGAGATTATGGACTGGGCAGACGCCCATGTCACTTCGACCTTCTTTATCTGCTGGGGAGCCCAGGCGGCTATGTACCATTTTTACGGGCTGAAGAAAAAACTGCTTCCCCGGAAGCTGTTCGGTCTGTACCGCCATAAGGTGCGCAACCGGAAGGAGCCGCTGGTCCGCGGCTTTGACGATGAGTTTTACGCGCCTCATTCCCGCCACACGACTGTGGACGCGGAAGAGATCCGCGCCTGCGGAGAGCTGACGATTCTGGCGGAGTCAGAGGAGGCAGGGGTCTTTATCGCCATGGCAGAGGCGGGACGCAAGGTCTTTGTGTTCGGACATCCGGAGTATGACCGGCTGACCCTGGAAAAGGAGTATCTGCGTGATAAGAACAAGGGGCTGGATATTCAGCTTCCGAAGAATTATTTCCCGGACGATGACAGCAGCAATAAGCCGCTGCTGCTCTGGAGAGCCCATGCGAATACGCTGTATACGAACTGGATCAATTATTATGTATACCAGCTGACTCCGTATATGTGGGAGGATGAGGAGTAAAAACGGCGGATTCCGGGAAATATTTAGAGCCGTTTCAGAAGCATATAAGCTGCCAGCGCAAGCTGTACCAGCAGAATACAGGGCATGCCGATCCGGAAGGAGGCATGCTTTGTTTTATGCCGGAAGATCTGCATGCCCAGAATGGCCCCGATGCTGCCGCCGATTATGGCAGACAGGAACAGCGTCTTTTCGGGGATGCGCCATCTGTGCCGGCGTGCTTTTGCCTTATCCAGGCCCATCAGCAGAAAGGCCAGCAGGTTTATGAAAATGAGATAGTACAGAAGAATGGTTTCAGGCTTCATGGGTGCCTCCTTATGATGTTCTGGAAGTTTCAACTGTCTGCTACCGTTATCATACTGCATCTTATGAGGTAAGACAATTAAATTTTTCAGGGCTTCTGGACTTTAAAATTTTACTGTGATAAAATACGGATAGTCCCGTTCGATTCTGCGGGCAGCGCAGCGCCGCTGTGCCGGAATGAAAAAGAAAAACGGGAATTTTGAAAACGGGAATAGAAGGAGAGAGTCGTGAATAAGAAGATAAGGACAGAAGCCGTAGATTTTCTGTTTGACGCGGTTTTAAGCCTGAAAAACAGGGAGGAATGTTATACCTTTTTCGAGGATGTGTGTACCGTCAACGAGCTGCTTTCTCTGTCACAGCGCTTTGAGGTGGCAAAGATGCTCCGGGAGCAGAAGACGTATCTGGAAATCGCTGAGAAGACAGGAGCTTCTACAGCGACTATCAGCAGGGTGAACCGTTCTCTGAACTATGGAAACGACGGCTATGATATGGTGTTTGAGCGTCTGGAAAAGAAGCAGGAGCAGTAAATGAGCAGGCTTGACAAAAGGAAAAACGGCTGTTATATTTTGTATCAGGACAAAGGCGTTCTTCAGGGGAAAGAGCGCCCTTTTTTATGGTATTTTTGCGATACAGGAAAGAACCGGATGCGGGCCTGCCCGCTTGTAATGAAAAAGGAGAAAAATCATGAGTCATTATACGAAGAGAGATATTCTCAGGATGGTGGAAGAGGAAGATGTGGAATTTATCCGTCTTCAATTTTCAGATCTGTTTGGAAACCTGAAGAATGCGGCAGTGACTGCCGGACAGCTGGAACGGGTTCTGGAACAGGGATACGTGTTTGACGGAGCCTGTGTGGAGGGCTTCCTGCATGACAATGATACGGATATGATCCTGTGGCCGGATCTGGATACGCTGGCGGTCTTCCCATGGCGGCCCCAGCAGGGAAAGGTGGCCCGTCTGATCTGCGATATCAGACGCCCGGACGGCACGGTTTACAGTGCCGATCCCCGCGGCATTTTGAAGAGAGCTGTGCGGGACGCGGCAGAAATGGGATATCAGTTCGACGTGGGACCGGAGTGTGAGTTTTTCCTGTTTCATACCGATGATGAGGGAAATCCCACGACCTTCAGCCATGAGCGGGCCGGATTTTTTGATATGAGCCCCATTGATTTGGGAGAAAATACCAGACGTGATATTATCCTGACGCTGGAAGAAATGGGCTTTGATGTGGAATCCTCCTATCATGAGATTGCCCCGGCCCAGCATCAGATTGATTTCCGGTATGATGAGGCTCTCCTGACGGCGGACAATATTATGACCTTTAAGCTGGCTGTGAAGACGCTGGCCAAGCGTTCCGGTCTGCACGCGACGTTTATGCCGAAGCCGCGGACGGGAGTCAATGGTTCCAGCATGCATACGAATATGTCGCTTTCCAGAGACGGACGGAACGTTTTCCAGGACGCGTCGGATCCAAACGGACTGAGCCAGGAGGCGTACTGGTTTATCGGAGGACTGCTGAAGCATGCCAGAGGAATGACAGCGGTCACGAATCCGCTGGTAAATTCCTATAAGAGATTCTTCCCGGATCAGACCATAGCCGGCACCACTGCGCCCTCCTATGTGTCCTGGTCCGCGGTGAACCGCAGCCAGCTGATCCGGATACCGGCGCTGCGGGGCGACAATGCCCGGATAGAGCTCCGAAGCCCGGATCCTTCCTGCAATCCCTATCTGGCTCTGGCAGTCTGCCTGGAGGCCGGACTGGACGGTATCCGGAATCAGATTGCGCCGCCAAAGGCTGTGGACAGGGATGTGCGCAGAATGACAGAGGAGGAAAGAAAAGCGGCAGGTATCCAGCGTCTGCCGCGGAATCTTGACGAGGCTCTGTCAGCCATGGAGGAAGATGAGCTGGTAAGAAATACCCTGGGAGAGGATATCAGCTGCAGTTATATACAGGCGAAGCGCAGGGAATGGGAAGAGTACTGCGCGCAGGTGTCTGAGTGGGAGACAGAGCATTATCTGTATCGTTTCTAGGCCGGTCCTCAGGGCAGCATATCTCCGGCCGGCAGGAGCGGGCGCGTCCTGCCGGCCGGGGCGCGGATTCTTGACAGATGAATTCCAGATCCCGGGGGAGGTGAGAGTGTGACGAATATTATTGTGCTGTTTTCCAAAATAGAAGACGCGAAGAACATCCGGAATCTTCTGGTACGCCGCGGCTTTACAGTGCCTGCTGTCTGCACGACAGGAGCTCAGGCGCTGGCTTCTGCCAACGGGCTGGGGGACGGCATTATAGTCTGCGGATACAAATATCCGGATATGATGTTTTCCGAGCTGCATGACTGTCTGCCGTCACACTTTGAAATGCTTTTGGTAGCCTCGCAGCGGGTATGGAGCGAATATGGCAGAGAGGGAGTCGTCTGCGTTACCATGCCTCTGAAGGTTCATGAACTGCTGGACACGCTGGAAATGATGTCCGCGGAAATCGAACGGCGCAGAAAGAAGCGGAAAAGCAGGCCCAGAGAGCGCACGGAGGAGGAAAAGAAGATACTGCAGGAGGCAAAGACTCTGCTGATGGAACGAAACAGCATGTCAGAGGAGGAGGCTCACCGCTATATACAGAAATGCAGCATGGACAGCGGAACAAATCTGGTGGAGACGGCGGAAATGATTCTCAGTATGATGAGCTTCTGACCGGCAGAGCTTTTTGATATGCGCGGGGCATCCGGCGTCCCTGCGGAAAAGAAGGGAGAAAGGCATATGAAATTCACAAAGATGCACGGCATCGGGAATGATTACGTCTATATGGACTGTACCAAGGAGAAACTGGAAAATCCGGAAGAGCTGGCCCGTCTTGTCAGCGACCGGCATAAGGGCATCGGCGCCGACGGACTGATTCTGATCCAGTCCTCGGAGGAGGCGGATTTTGAGATGGCCATGTACAACGCGGATGGTTCCTATGGAAAAATGTGCGGAAACGGAATCCGCTGTGTGGCCAAGTATGTCTATGACAACGGGCTTACCGACAAGACAGAGCTTAAGATCGTGTCCGGCGGGGCTGTGAAATATCTGAAGCTTCTTGTTAAAAACGGAAAGGTGGAAAAGGTCCGGGTCAATATGGGCGAACCGGTGCTTGAGCCGGAGAAGATTCCCGTGATCGGCAGAGGGGAAGCCCTGGTGGGTGAGACGGTGGTCGTGGATAACCAGGTTTATGAGATGACCTGCGTGTCCATGGGAAATCCCCACGCGGTGGTGTTCCTGGATGATGTGGAGCACCTGAAGCTGGAAGAGCTGGGACCGAAATTTGAAAACCATGAGCGGTTTCCGGACCGGGTAAATACGGAGTTTGTCCGTAGAATAGACCGGAAAAATCTTCAGATGCGTGTCTGGGAGCGTGGCTCGGGCGAAACGATGGCCTGCGGCACAGGAGCCTGCGCCACTGCGGTGGCGGCTGTGCTGAACGGGCTTGCCGAGCGTGACGTGACCGTGCATCTGCTGGGCGGTTCTCTGGAAATCAGCTGGGATGAGAAGGATAACTGTGTCTATATGACAGGCCCGGCGGCCACAGTCTTTACAGGAGAATTCGATCTGGAAGAGCTGCGCACGAGCGTAAACCAGAGATAAAGAAATAAAAAGAATATTCAGAAGGCCGGACCGGCCTGGAGAGGAGTAAAAATGTACAGGATCAATGAAAATTATCTGAAGCTTCCGGGAAGCTATCTGTTTTCCACTATCGGAAAGAAGGTGGCGGCTTATTCCGAGGCGCATCCGGAGAAGCAGATTATCCGTCTGGGGATCGGCGATGTGACACAGCCGCTGGCTCCGGCGATTATTGACGCCCTTCACAAGGCAGTGGATGAGATGGGACATGCGGAGACCTTTCACGGCTACGCGCCGGATCTGGGTTATGAGTTTTTAAGAGACGCCATCGCGAAAAATGATTATCAGGATCGGGGAGCGGATATTTCAGCGGATGAGATCTTCGTAAGCGATGGAGCCAAGTGCGACGCAGGAAACATTCAGGAGATTTTCAGTGTGGATAACCGGATAGCGGTCTGCGATCCGGTGTATCCGGTATATGTGGACACCAATGTGATGGCCGGACGGACCGGAACTTATGATCCGAAGACGGAGACCTGGAGCGATGTGGTGTATATGCCCTGCACAGAGGCAAACGGATTCGCTCCGGAGCTTCCGAAAAAGCAGGTAGACCTGATTTATCTGTGTTTCCCCAACAATCCCACCGGTTCCACTATTACAAAGGCGCAGCTTCAGGAGTGGGTGGATTATGCCAATAAGAACGGCGCGGTTATCATTTATGACGCGGCGTATGAAGCCTATATTTCCGAGGCGGATGTGCCTCATACGATTTATGAGTGCGAGGGAGCCAGAACCTGTGCCATCGAGCTGAAGAGCTTCTCCAAGAACGCAGGCTTTACCGGCGTGCGTCTTGGCTATACGGTGATTCCCAAGGATCTCAAATGCGGGGATGTGGCCCTGCATTCTCTCTGGGCCAGAAGGCATGGAACCAAATACAACGGAGCTCCTTATATTGTGCAGCGGGCAGGAGAGGCTGTCTATTCTCCGGAAGGCAAGGCACAGCTGAAGGAGCAGGTGGCCTATTACATGAATAACGCGAAGACGATTCTGGAGGGCTTACGGGAAGCGGGCTATACGGCCTTCGGAGGCGTCAACGCTCCTTATATCTGGCTGAAGACCCCGGATAAGATGAATTCCTGGGAGTTCTTTGACTATCTGCTGGAAAACGCCGGCGTGGTGGGAACCCCCGGTTCCGGCTTTGGACCCAGCGGAGAGGGCTATTTCCGTCTGACAGCCTTTGGCTCCCATGAGAATTCTGTGGCTGCTCTGGAGCGGATTAAAAAACTGTAACGGGGCCGTTACGCTGCTGGCTGGGGCCAGAGGAAAAAGCAGAATCTTCCGCCGGTTCTCCGGATATATCCGGGGATCGGCGGAAGATTCTTTTTTTAGGCTCTTGACTTATTTTCCAGCATCTGGTATTCTTCAGTTATCAGACAGATCTGTCAATTTCACGGAGGAGAGTCTCCTCAGAAATTCCAAACCAAGAATTTTAAGAGAAAAATACAGAAAACGGCGTAAAGCGGGGTGACAGCCGGGAAAAAGAACGTCTGCGGAAGAGGAAGATCTGCAGAGCAGTCTGCGGGTAAAGGTTTCGTCAAAATTGTATGCTCCGGAAGGAGAATACAGAAATTTGGAGGGAAGCGGATCCCTCAGAAAGGACGTATATGAAGAAAAGAAGAAAGGCCGGCATACGGCTGGCGGCGGCATTGCTTGCGCTCGTGCTGAGCATACCGGCGTCTCTGCCCGGCTCTGTGTCTGCGGCGGAACAGCCTCAGACGGTTTATGAGCAGGAGGCAGAGCAGCCGGATGTCCTGCAGGAGATTCCGGAGGAAGAAGCTGCCTTTGCGGGAACTGTGGAAGAGGAAGAGCATACGGAGAGTTCCGCGGAACCGGATTCGGCTGCGGAAGAGGAGCTGGAAATCTCTGTCACGGTGTCCGGGCAGGGAGAGGCTGTGAGGATTTCCTTTGATCAGGAGACTTACCGCCCCGGGGATACTGTGACGGCTGTTCTGACGCCGGATCCGGGATACGGCCTGGATCCAGAAGGAATCTCTGTGACAGAGGAGGATGGAACGGTTCTGGAATATCAGCTGGACGGTCCGGGCGGGGACGGTTCTGCCACGCTGAGTTTTCAGGCGGGAAGCCAGAGGATACTGGTGGCAGCGGAGGCTGTGCCCCGTCCCCGCTATCAGCTGACAGTTACGGAGGAAGCCCTGGAAGAAGGCGCTTCTGTTTTTGATGTGTCTGTGGAGCCGGATGAGCTTTATGAGGGCGCGGAGGTTCGGATATCGGCCGGCTATACAGGAGATCAGATCTGGACAGCTACGGTGACGTATGGGGAAGAAAATCAGGATCTGGAGTTTTCCCTGTCAGCCTCGGGAATCGCCTTTGAGATGCCGGCGGCTGATGTAGAAGTGGTACTGTCAGAGCGGGAAGATCAGAACCTGGGAGACCTGTCGGCGGAAGACAGCAGTATTGCCGGAGACTGGCAGGGGAGTACTTCTTCCACTCAAAAGGAGTATGAACCGGATGTGGAGCTTTCCAAGTCGGCCCGCTGGACAGATATTGAGGACGGATATGCGGAGCTGACGATTGCAGAAAAAGACACGTCAGATTATGCCAATATTCCGGTGGATTACATTATCATTCTTGACCGGACCCGGACCATGTCATTAAATGGAAGCACCTGGGAGCAGGGAGCGGAGGAGGGCGTCATCAATGAAAATTCCCCCTGCATCAATCCCAGCCATTATTACAGCAAGGACGGCACGGATTTCAATCTGGTGGATTATTATACGGGATATACCCGTTCCGGAGGGACCTGGGTGGACAACCTGCCAGGCGGGGCCGGCAGCTGGACGAAGCGGCATTATGACGCTTCCGGGCGGCAGATTGCCGTCAGCTATGGGAATGGCTGCCAGGATCGTCTTACCATGGCGAAGCAGGCGATCTACGAGCTGCTGGATCAGATTGCGGAGGATAATGCGGATGTGCCTGCCGGAAAGATCAAATCCCGGGTGGCTTTCTGGAGCTTCGCGGATGGGACCTATTACGGCGGTTATGACCCGTACCGGGAAAGAGGATTATACAATTATACTCCGTGGACAGAGAACTATGACGCAGTCAAAAACGCGGTAAACGGTGTCAAAACATATTCCGGCACTTATTACTATGAGTCTCTGAGAGAAGTCTGCGATATGATCACGGAGCGTAACCAGACAGATCAGAGCCGGGCAGGCATTTATACGAAGGTGATCTTTATTTCCGACGGCATCTGCGGGGACAATCCGGCAGGAAACGGCCATGACAGAAACCAGGTGCGCAGCCTGGCAGAACAGATTAAGGGAATGCCCAATACGGATCTGTTTACGCTGGCCATCGGCATGCCGTCCGGCTCAGAGGGCGCGGAGCTTCTGGCAGAGCTGGCGACTCAGCGGTCCGACGGAGTCTATACGGCAAACTTCTGGCAGGATCTTTCCTTCTCAGGAGGGACCGGTTCTGCTTTCGCGCGGACCCTGTTCAGCATTCATGAGAAGGCAGGAGAGATTAAAGCCGCGGATAAGGTGCTGTCCGATCAGATTGAGACAAAATACTGGGAGCCGGTGGAAGTGGTCAGCGCAGACGGGGGAACAGCGTCTGTATCACTGGACAAAAATACCGGAAAACTGACCTGGAATGTGCCGGAGGGAGCGGGCAGGACATACCGCTGTACGATCCGGCTGAAGCTGAAGGACGAGTACCGGTATCTTTTATCAGATACCTCTTATCCCACGAACCGGGATCAGGATGGAGCGGCGGCGGACCCCACAAAGGCCGGCGCGGTGATGAGCTATACCATTGAGGGAGGAATTTACAACCGGGAGACAAGGAAAACCGGTGTGGTGACGCCGAAACTCAAATATGGAACCGTGGAGTTTACCGGAAAGAAAAACTGGACGGTGGATGGCTCCCGGACGGACAGCGTGACGGCTCGGCTGATGCGTACTCTGCCATCCCAGACCGCGGCGGTGCAGGTAAATAACGCGGTGACCAATGCCAGCCGGAACTGGGCATATGCCTTTGACGCGCGGGTGATGCCGGATGGCAGCGAAAAGCCCCTGATCAAATATGATGAAAATGGCCGGCTGGTACAGTATGAGGTGACAGAAACCATACCGGAGTATTACACCAAACTGGACAATATAGTCACTGCCGGAAAAGCTGGCAAAGACGGCGGCAGCGTGACGGACAGCCAGCTCTATAACGAGCCATTCAAGGTAAAGGCACAGCTTGAGAAGGTAGATGAGGAAACCGGGAATCCTTTAAGCGGAGCAGTCTTTACCGTCTATGCCTGGAGCGAGAGAATTGGCGGCTATGTGCCTTACCGCGGGACGACAGACTCTTCCTCGAAGCCTTATGAGACAGGAACCATGACCGGAGCTTCCTCGGGAATGGAACTGGCTGAGACGGAAAAAGGAGTCTATCTCTCGCCTTCCTGGCTCTACTATTCACCGGATAATCAGGGAAAATTCAGGATTATCGAGTCTTCTGCTCCGGAAGGATACTTTGGAGACTGGAAAGACGATGTCTCAGTGACAGAGGATTCTGCGGAAGCAGACAAGAAGGTCTATGATTTTGTGATTTCTCCAGATGCCTCACAAAACCAGTCCACGATTACCATTACGAACAATCAGTCCGGAACCTTTGGCGATCAGCGGGTGCTTGGGAAAATCACATTTACAAAGAATGATCTGGAAGCACAGGATGCCATACCCCAGGGCGGCGCTTCCCTTGCGGGAGCGGAGTACGGACTTTATGCCGCCGAGGATATTGCGCATCAGGATCAGAGCGGTACAGTGCTGTTCCAGAAAGGCGAAGAGATTCCGGTGAGCTACGTGGGAGCGGAGAACGGCGTCCGCACCTACCGGTATGACGAGGATGGAACGGCAGAAATGACAACGGGCTCCGGATACACCATCATCATTGAAAACCTGGAGCTTGGGAGCTATTACCTGAAGGAAGAGGAAGCCGGCGAAGGGTATCTGGCGGATCCGTCAGAGTATCATTTCCAGCTGGAATGGCAGGGAGAGAAGGTTCCGGTGGTGGAAATCTCCGATTACCAGGTCTATGAGCAGGTAAAGAAGCAGGCCCTGTCCTTCTACAAGGTGACAGGAACAGACAACACAGACCGGCTGGACCCCATGGAGGGCGCAAAGTTCTCCATCTATCTGGTCTCTGATCTGGCGGATAGAAAATATGTGGATGTGCCGGATGAGGAGCTTCCCCAGGCCATTATCGATGATTTCCGGGATCCCACGACGCTGGATTATTCTGCGTTCCGTCAGATTCGGCCTGCAATCGTTTATGACGAAGCAGACAGCGAAGATGTGAAAAACAGCAGGCTGGTGAAATATGTAGTCTATCAAGGAGGAACAGGTGATGGAGCCAGATATGACATTTCTGATTATACAGATAATGAAAATGCGTATTTTGCGGCGGAGCTTGAGAGCGACGAGAAAGGAATCGTGACGACGCCCAGCCTGCCCTATGGCCGATACGTGGTGATTGAGACGACCACGCCGGAGAATACAACGGCGACGCGTCCCTTTGTCATCAACGTGCAGGCAGATGATGAGGACGGCACGGTAGATGGCGACGGGCAGGGAACACTGCTGGACGACCTGGTGATTCTGATGGACCGCCCGGTCATGGCACTGGTCAAAATCGAGAAGGTGGACAGCCAGAGTAAGAAACCTGTGCTGAAGGAAGGCGCGTCCTATCTGATTCGTGACGTGGAAGGCGCCTGGTTCGACTACTATACGGCAGAGATGACCACAGCCCAGAAGAACGCTTATAAAGAGCAGTATGGCGATCTGGTGGTCCAGTACAGCCAGGGCGTGTACCTGGGGACAGAAGAAAATCCTTATACCACGAAGCTGATTCAGTCGGAGACGGATGAAACAGGCAATGTATATATTGAGACGCCCCAGGAGCTTCCGGCCGGAACCTATGAGCTGGAAGAATTATCCGCGCCGGAAGGCTATGTGCTGCAGGGCCATGAAGGAGTGATTGCAAAAGACACTTCTATTGAATCTGGAAACCAGACTTATTATGAGACGGAGGAAGAGGGAGCCTGGGCGAAAACACCCCAGGGTGTGACGCGTTTCATCGTGTCTTCCTCAGAAGCTGTTTACGACAGCAGCATCGGCGCTTATATTGTGACAGCCAGACAGCAGAACGATCCGGCCATTGGCAAGATTTCCATTTATGCGGAAGGAGAAAAGCTGGTCTCTGCCGCTCAGGAAGGCAGTACGATTCTTAGCCGTCTGGGTGATGCGCTCAGCCGTTTCTTTGGCTATGTAAAGGGCCTGATTGGGCTGGATGTGCCAGATGAGCAGGGAATGACCGAGGCAGAACTGAGCGAGTATAAAGATTATGTATTTCACTATGAGATACAGCCGATTGCAGGCGCAGAGTTTGAAATCCGGGCCGCAGAGGATATCTACAGTCCGGAGGGCGGAGCGAACGCGGAGCTTCTGTACAGAGCCGGGGAACTTGTAGTGACGCTAACCACAAATGCGGAAGGCAAGACCTGGACCGGACAGGAAGACTGGGAAGGGACCAATGTGGCCAAGGGTCTTCCTTTAGGAAAGTATACTGTAACTCAGACCATAGCCGGAGAAGGCTTCGCGCTCTCTGAGGAAAACGCAGAACCCCGGGAAATCGAAATCTCCTATGCAGGCCAGGAGGTTCCGGTGATTTACCGTGATACCTCTTATACCAATCCGCGCCAGAAGGTGCAGATTGCGATTGAAAAGCGTGATCAGGAGACAGAGGAAGCGCTGTCTGGCGCTGTATTCGGCCTGTATGCGGCAGAAGATATTCAGAATTACAGAGGAAAAACCGTGGTAAGGGCGGGAACGCTGATCGCGACATCGGAAACGACAGCAGATGAGAACGGAGAAGTAAGAAACGCCGTCTTTGCTCCGGATTTACCGCTGGGACAGTATTATGTGAAGGAGCTGAAAGCCCCTTACGGCTATGCTTCCAGTGATACAAAGATTAATGTGGATGCTTCTTACCGGGAAGACCAGAGGGAAGTGATTTCCCTGACAGGAACAGTCAAAAACGCGCCCATCCGGGTACAGGTAAAACTGATGGATTACTACACGGAAGTGGAGCTTGACGGGGCGCAGATGACAGTGCTGGACGAGGATGGAAATGCGTTTACCACTTTCCTGACGGTCCATGAGGGCAATCCGGTGCTCCGGGGTCTGGAAACCGGTAAGACCTATACGTTAAAAGAACTGGTAAGCCCGGAAGGGTATCACTATAATCTGTACATCCGGGAAGACTATGAGACTTCCAAAGAAGGCATTGAGCTTGAAAAGACTTATGCGGATGAGAGCGGGGCAGTTACCGATTCTGTGAAATTTACTGTCCTGGATGAGGATGAGCTGCAGATCGTAAGCGTGTTCAACAAACCTCTTCTTGGTGAACTGACGATAGAGAAGACAGGAGAGGAAGCTACAGGCACAACGAGCACGACAGACGAGAATGGAAATCTTTTGGAAACTCCGGTTTATGAGCTCAAGGGCCTGCCGGGCGCGGAGTATGTGCTGCGCGCAAAGGAGAATATTGAGTATCCGGATGGCTATACGGGGACGCTGTTTGAAGCAGGTTCGGTTGTGCTGGATGAATATGCAGCCATTCAGGATGCTCAGAACACACTTTTGAGAAACTATAAGCTGGAGATTGTGGATAACATCGGTGAACTGTCTGATGTCAGCGCATATCTCGGCGTAAAGTATGATACAGATGCTTCGGAGGAAGAGATGGAAGCTTTCTACGCAGAGCATGGCGCTGATGTGGAACGGCAGATTCCTTCCGCAGAAGAAATCGCGGATAATGAGACACGCTTTGAGGGGACTCCGGTAAGCTGGGTACTGCGGACCAATGAAGACGGCCTGGTAAGACTGAGCGGCCTCCCGCTGGGAGAGTATGAAGTGATTGAGGTGAAGGCTCCTGCAGGCTATTACCGGGATAAAACCGAGTGCGTTCAGGCTGTTACCGTGGCAGCGCCGGAGAACATGTCCGGGCGGCCGGAAGAACTGGTTTCTGTGGAAGTACAGTATGAAAACGCGAAGCAGGAGATAGAAACTCCGCCGGAGACGCCGGACACACCGAAACCCACGGAAATCGTGTATCATCCGGATGTAACGATTACCAAACAGGCAGACAGGGATGTGTATGATCCGGGTGAAACCGTGACGTACCATATCACGGTATCGAATACCGGAGATGTGGATCTGGAGAACCTGCGGGTGGATGACAGCCTGGCAGGAGGACAGATAGAGGTCATTGAGTATCTGGCAGTTGGAGAAACCTGTGCTTTTGACTATGAGTACATGATACCGGAGGACGCTGCGGCAGGCAGCCGGATTGACAATACCGTCCATGTGATTGGAACGCCGGTGATTCCGGATCCGGGAACGGATGAGTATGGCCAGCCGGTTGTAGTAGATCCTTCCTCTTATGTGGAGCCGGAGGATTCCGACCTGGAAAAGGTATTTGTGCGCGGCGCGGATATTATCGTAAAAAAGACAGCCGACAAGCGGATTTATGCGCCTGGTGATACGGCATTTTATACCATTGAAGTGTTGAATCCCAATGCGCATGAGCTCAGGGACGTTCTGGTACGGGATTCTCTGGGAGGCAGCTTCAAGCTGACTGCTGCACAAGAGAAAACGGACGGAATCACGCTAAATGAGGATGGCACGGTAAGCATTGCGGCTCTGCCGGGCGGCGGAAAGGTAAGCCTCAGATATGAATATCAGATTCCGGAGGATGCATCGGCAGGACAGATCGAGAATCTTGTAATTGCTACAGGGGAAAGTACAGATCCGGAATATAAGAAGCCGGACATCAGCCTCACCAAAAAGGCAGAGAAATATGTATATCAGCCCGGTGAAACGGTGAATTACACGCTGACTGTCACCAATACAGGTAATGTGGATCTGGACCATGTGACAGTGGAAGACAGCTTAAACGGCGGCATATGGGTGGACAGCCCTGATATCGGAGACCTGGCCATTGGTGAAAGCGTAACACTGGCTTATCAGTATACGATTCCGGAAGACGCGGCGGAAGGAGAAAAGATCAAGAACGTGGCTGTGGCCATAGGAACTATGGTTCCGGAACCGGAAGATTCGGAGCACCCGGGAGAACCGGAACAGCCGGAAGAAGTAAAAGACACAGATGAGGAAGAGGTGACTGTAGAAAACAGCAGCGCTCCGGCCATTGACATCGTAAAATCTGTAGACAGGAAAGTGCTGAAGCCGGGTGAGACAGCGGTCTATACTCTGATTGTTACGAATACCGGGAACACAGATCTGGAAGATGTGGCTGTAACCGACAGCAATATGGATTTGGGAGCAGAAGGCAGCATCGGCGCTCTGGCGATAGGTGAAAGCAGAACCGTCACCTATACCTTCACAGTCCCGGAAGAAACAGAAAACGGCACAGTTCTTCCGAACACAGCCTCTGTCACAGGAACGGAGAAACTGCCGGAGGACAGCACGGAAGAGCCCAGGACTGTGGAAGATACCGATGAGGAAGAAATCAGGGTAGAAACCGATCAGCCGGTGGAAGACGAGGATGAAGAGATTATCCTGGTTCGGAATCCAAAGATCAGTATTACCAAGAAGGCGGAGAAACAGGTTTATAAGCCGGGAGAAACCGCAGTCTACACTATCGTTGTTACTAATACGGGGGACTGCGCTCTTACGGATGTATCCGTAAAAGAAGAGATTCTGACAGAGGGAATTTTTACAGACAGTACGAAGGGAACCTTTGAAGGAACCCTGGCAGAGATTGGTTCTCTGTCCGTGAGAGAAAGCGTTTCCCTGACCTTCGAGTATCAGATTCCGGAAGAGGCAGAGAATGGCACAGCCATTTACAATATCGTAACCACAAAAGGAACCACAGAACCTGTGCTTGCTCCGATGGTTCCGGAATTCCCGGATGGGACGCCGAATTACCTGTCGGAGAAGACCGTATCAGACAGTGATGACGAAGTAGTTTACGTGGAAACAGTGCCTGCAGGCATGGCAGTCACAAAATACAGCGTGGATGAAGGCGTACGGACAGAACAGGCAGGGGCTGAGTTTACCCTGTATGCGGCAAAAGATGTGAAGAATCTGCATGGAGCCGTGATTTATACTGCGGGTCAGGAGATTGAGACAGCCATATCCGGAGAAGACGGCATCGCGCGTTTTATCACGGATGTGCCGGTCGGAGTCTACCGGATTACTGAGACAAAAGCTCCGGCAGGCCATTACAGCAGCGGAAAGGAGATCATATTTGAGGTAAACAAGGCGCAGCATAATGACAACATCCACTACCTGTCCTTCCATGATTACATGGAAAATGCCGTGACGGCAGTCCATGTGAAGCTGGTGGATGACATGACCGGAAATGAGCTGGCGGGAGCTTCCCTGCAGGTGACGGATCCGTCAGGAAATCCGGTGGAGGCCTGGATCACAGAGACCAGTGACGGTTACATCATTAAAAGATTGAATCCGGATACGCAGTATACGATTACGGAGACAATGCCCAGAGACGGTTATCTTGTGGAGTTTACAGGGGCGTCCATGATCTCTGAGAATGGTATTATTACAGAGCCGCATGGGTCGCAGGTGGGCTTTATGCTCACAGACGTGCAGACAGGTGTGACAGAGGATGGAAAGAGCGATAAGACTACTATTCCGGAGATGACGCGGATCATTCTGGAAAACCCATTTGTAACCGGAGAAGTCCGTGTAAATAAGGACGGCGAAATGCTGGAGAGCTGGACCCTGCTGGATAAGGCAGCCGCATTTGTGAAGTCGCTCTTCCACTATGAGAAGAAAGCGCTGGAAGGCGTGGAGTTTACCGTATACGCGGCAGAGGATATCATGCACCCGGACGGTGTGACCGGACTGGTATTCCACAAAGGAGACATTGTGGCGGAAGGAGTCAGAAGTATTCAGAGCCCGGCTGTGGCTGAGACAGACAAGCTTGGCACCGTGAGCTTTTCGGGCATGTATCTGGGAAATTACAAGATTGTGGAGACAGCTGCGGCCGAAGGCTATGTGCGGGATACGGAACCGAGAACCTTCACACTGGCTTATGTGGATGGTTATACCGATCCGGTTCCGGCTGTGGAAGGCGGTTTTGAGTGGACAAATCCGCGGCAGAAAGTAAATGTGGAAGTTTTAAAGACAGATCTGGAGACCGGAGAGCCTGTCCCGGGCGCAGTCCTCGGCCTCTATGCGGACGAAAATATCCGCAACGCTCAGGACACGGTAATCGTGGACGCAGGTACTCTTCTGGAAAGCAGTGAGACAGGGGCAGACGGCCTGGCACATTTTTCATCTGATCTTCCGGTGGGATACCGCTATGCGGTACAGGAAATTTCAGCGCCGGAGGGCTACCTGAAGTCTGAGCAGAAGCAGGAATTTGATTTTGCCTATGCGAGAGATGGTATGGAGACTGTACAGGTAAGCCTTTCCATTGAAAATCAGCCAAATGATGTGGAGATTGAGGTAGAAAAATCTGCTCCGGAACAGACAAAAGAAAATGAGACGCTCTGTTACAGCATAGAGAAAGTACGGAATGCCGGAAACTGTACAGTGGACAACTTTACACTGACTGACAGGCTTCCGGCCCAGGCGGAGCTCACAGAGCTGAAGACGGGTACATTTAAAGGCCTGAAAGATACAGCCAGCTACAGCGTCTGGTATCAGACCAACCAGAGCAGGGAGTACCGGCTGTGGAAAAATGATATCCGGGCGGATGTCGATACAAATCTGACAGTCAGCGAATTAAATCTGGCTGCCGGAGAAGAGGTGGTTTCCTTCCAGTACCGGTTTGGAACGGTAAACAAAGGCTTCACCGAGCTGGAAAAGCCGGAATATCTGGTAAGGATAAAAACAGGCCTGAAGAATGGGGAAGAGATTGTAAACCGGATTGAACTTGCGGGCGGTAAACTGGGAATCACTTATACGGCAGAGGATGAGACGACTACTCGTCTGGATAAACCGCAGACACCGGATCACGGTTCCGGAGACGGCGGCAGGCCGGTACAGACCGGCAATGTGCCCACAGGGGACAACACAGAAATGGGACTGTATCTGGGTCTGATCTGTGTGGCAGGAACTGTGGCGGCATCCCTGCTGGCAGCAGGAAAGAAGCCGTTGAAATTTACCAGAAAGTCCAATAAAATGAAAGGAGAAAAATAGCTGCCAAAGCATTGAAAGAATGCACTTTGCCGGACTGTTTCCTGTTTGATTAGACAATGGATTGTCCCTTGGGACACTGGCGTTTAAGAGAATGACAGAGATACAAAAGAGAAAGAAAAGGGCCTCAAAAGGATAGGATATCAATCAATCCGGAATGCTTAAGAGGCTCTTTTTATTTTTGCATTTTACAGGTTCCGGATAGTATTGACAAGGCAGTCTAACAATGTTAGTCTAAAGATAGACTAACGCTGTTAGACAAACTGTACGCCAAAGCGGAAATGAAATCAAAATTACCGCAGAATCCGGGTTCATGCCTGGAATGACAGAGGGGGAGAAAAAAATGGAACCATACAAGCTTGGAGAAATGGAACAGAAATTTGCGGATCTGATCTGGGAGAAGGAACCGGTCTCTTCCAGGGAACTGACCAGGCTTTGTGAAGAAGCCTTTGGCTGGAAGCGGACAACCACCTACACTATGCTGAAAAGACTCTGTGTGAGAGGAATTTTTGCCAACGAGCATGGGCGGGTCAGGGCGTTGATGACAAGAGAAGACTTTCTGGCGGCTCAGGGAGAGCAGTTTCTGGAGGAGCACTTTGAGGGCTCTCTTCCAAAATTTCTGACGGCGTTTTCCCACAGAAAGCGTCTGAGTGGGAAGGAGATTGCGGAACTGAAAAAGCTGATTGAAGAATATGGGGAGGAAGAAGATGGAAGGACGGCTTCTGGAAAGAGCGCTGATTGAGGTGCTGAATATGAGTCTGACGGCCAGCGTGGTGATTCTGGCAGTCTTTGCGGCAAGGCTTCTGCTGAAAAGGGCGCCGCGTGTCTTTTCCTATGCGCTCTGGGCGGTGGTATTGTTCCGGCTTCTCTGTCCGGTATCTTTTTCCGCGCCTCAGTCTCTCCTGGGGACTCTCCGGAATGAGGCGGGCGGCGGAGGGCGTATGGAATATATTCCGGAGGATATCGGATATCAGATGAATCCGGAGGTTCAGCTCCCCGGGCAGTCCGTAAATGAGAATGTGGATGAGAGGATCCAAGCTTCTCTTCCCCAGGGAAATCCGCAGGGCTCCGTAAATCCGCTGCAGATTTTTCTGTATCTGGCTGCGCGGGTCTGGATTCTTGGAATCGGGATTCTGGCATTTTACAGCATGGTTTCCCTGATACGTCTCAGAAAGAGGCTCAAAACCGCAGTGCGGGATGAGGGCAGGATCTGGCGGTTCCCCTGGAAAGGTACGCCCTTTGTGTACGGGCTTTTCCGGCCCCGCATCTATTTGCCGGACAGCCTGACAGAGCAGGAAGAACGATATATCCTTCTGCATGAGAAGATTCATATCCGCCGGGGAGATCAGGTTTTCCGGGCACTGGCCTGGGCGGCTCTGATCCTGCACTGGTTTAATCCTCTGGTATGGGCGGCCTTTCATTTCAGCGGAAAAGATATGGAAATGTCCTGCGACGAGGCAGTTTTAAAAAAGCTGGGAAATGGTGTAAAAAAGGAATACTCGGCGTCCCTGCTGGCACTGGCCTCCGGACATTATGGCCGCGGCGGAATGCCGCTGGCCTTTGGGGAAGGCAGCACGGGAAGCCGCATCCGCGGTATCCTGAGATACCGCAGGCCTGGGCGGCTTCTGGCAGGAGCGGCGCTGGCGCTCTGCGTGGTTCTGGCAGTCTGGCTGGCGGCCAATCCGGCGCCGGATTCTTCCGGTAACCGGAACGTCTATTATGGAATTACCGAAAGGGTGGAGACTGCGGACGGCGGTGAACGGCTGGTGGTAAGGATTCCGCGTCTTGGCGATCTGGAGATACCGGAGACGGAAAAGATCGAAAGCACTCTGGAAGGGCGCGCGGAGGAAATTCAGGACAGGCCGGCATATATGGAAGGTTCGGGAAACAGTCTGATTCAGGAAGGAGATTTGCTGCGCATGGTGTTTCCGGCAGGCAGAGAGATTTCCGTGCGGGAGACATACCCCGCCGGTTTCTCTGAGGCGGCAGAGAGGATTGAGATCATAGGACAAGGTCTGGCCATGCGCTATGAAGGGGCAGACCTTTACCGTATTGCGGTGTCCCTGGAACTTGCTGAAGAGGCAGAGCCGGGAGATGTCCTTCACATTTATTATGACGCAAATGAAAACGCCGGCCAGCCGGGAGAGGCGGTGGAGGAAGAGCTGCTGGCTTCAGTCCCTGTTCTGGAGACAGACGCGGAAAACCGCGGTATCTGGGTGGAACTGTCCACGGAGCAGACGGAACTCTTCCTGTCAAGCTTTGATTCCGGCATTACCTGCGGTCTGGAGAAAACGGACCATACAGCTGAAAGCGGCAGCCAGGAGCCCCAGATGCTGCGGGCAGAGGCGTTTGATGACGGAGATTTGGAGGGCAGATGGATGGTGCAGGCCTATTCTGTATCCAGAAGCGCGCGGTGCATTGATCTGTACCGCATGGATGGGCAGACGCAGGAAGAAGCGGCGGGGAATCCAAGCCTGGAATTTTCTGCGGACTGTATGTTCATGGTAAACCGGAAGATGGATCAGCAGTATTATGAAGAAACTGATTTTTCTGGCTTTGCGGATGCAGTGATGGATGGAGCAGGCAGTCTGGACGGTCCTTTTAAAACTCTGGTCTGCGAGTTTAAAGAAGGAGTGATTGTGCGGGCAGATCTTCTATATGAACTGGAGGCATATGGAATCCGCTGGGAGCCGATGGCGGGAGATTCCTTTTTTACAGATATGCAGGAGATTACAGGGCTGAACGGGCAGCAGCTCCTGGATGCTTATTATACACTTGCCGGGACAGAACAGATGAGCATTGAAGGAGGAGGAACAGCGGATATGGAGATATATACCGGCAACATTGGCGATGGAGACAGCGGAATTGTCCTGTTTCTGGATGAGGAGGGTTTTTTCTTCTATTCACTGGGCGCCCACACGGCCCGGGCCGGATGGAATAATATTTATCTGGGAGAGCTTGATGGCGCGGATTTTATTTTGACGCTGCATATAGAAGACAGGGATACCTACGGAAGATATGATTATATAGTTTTTGAGCCGATAGAACATGGAATCCGGCAGGCTGCGGGAAGCAGCTTTGAGTGGGGCAGCGGAAACGTGGTTTATAATGAGGAATATTTCCAGGAATGGGCGGAACAGCTGAACCTTTATCTGGAAAACAGCCATCTGCTTTTAAGCACCCAGGAAGGGGAGCTTCGGGTGGAGAGGGGCTCGGAGGCTGACAGATATAATTATGAGACTCTTAAACCCTGAAGCAGGCGTATGTCTTTCTGGCAGGCTTTCATAAAATAAAAAAGGATTGACCATTTTTCCTCCAGTTGGTATGATTTTATTAAAACATGTACCTTCCGGTTATAAGCTGTGAAAAGGCGGCCGGGAACCGGAAGACGGGAGGACTACAGGAGGGACTATGGATTTTATAACGATTGGTGAGATGTTGATTGATTTTATACCAGGCCAGGAAAAAGCAAGCTATATCAGAAACGCGGGCGGAGCCCCGGCCAATGTGGCTATCGCGGCGGCCAGAAATGGTCTGGAATCCGGTATTTACTGTAAAGTGGGAGAGGATGATTTCGGAAGATTCCTGCTGAAAACGCTGCGTGATAATCATGTGACACCCCTTGCGCCTGAGATGACAAAGGACGCGGTCACCACGATGGCCTTTGTGACGCTGGATGAGAATAATGACAGAAGCTTCACCTTCGCGAGAAAGCCGGGAGCAGACATGATGCTGGATAAGAGTGAGATCAAAGATGAGGATCTGAAGACCTGCCGGCTCATTCAGGCTGGTTCCTGTTCTCTGTCTGCGGGGAAGGCAGTGGAAGCGACTGAGTATGCCATGGCAAGGACCCATGAGCTGGGGAAAATGGTAGGTTTTGATATCAATTACCGCAATACCATGTGGAATGACGATAAGGATGCCTGTACAAAGAAGGTACTTTCCATCCTGAAATATGTGGATTTCCTGAAGCTTTCCGATGAGGAGATTGATATGGTGGGA
Source organism: uncultured Merdimonas sp. (assembly GCA_944375725.1). Classification (GTDB taxonomy): domain Bacteria; phylum Bacillota; class Clostridia; order Lachnospirales; family Lachnospiraceae; genus Laedolimicola. The sequence goes on from CALWAZ010000093.1 coordinate 39,709, forward strand.
GGCCATGACAAGGTGCTTTCTGTCATGAAAGAGTATGATATTGCGGCAGCGGTGCTGACCCTTGGCGGAGGCGGAGCGGAGCTGTTTTTTGACGGACAGTCCTATGTGGTTCCGGGATACCGTGTGGATAAGGTGGCCGATACCACAGGCGCCGGCGACGCGTTCTGGGGCGGCTTCCTGTCCTGTGTGCTGAATCAGGGTGTCTCCTCTGTAACCCAGCTGAACGCGGATATTCTGAAGTACGCGGTTCAGTACGGAAATGTCAGCGGCTCTCTGTCTGTGCGGGAGAAGGGCGCCATTGCTTCTCTTCCCACCAGAGAAAAGATTGAAAAATTTCTTGCGGAAAATGCCTGATGTGCCGCCGGGGAGCCCGGAAATCAATCAGAGCGTCCGTACCAGAGAAAAGAGAGGGGCTGCCCTCTCTTTTCCGTATACAAAAATTTCAGACAGATTCCGGCCCGGCCTGCAGGCAGGCACCCTGGCAGACAGCTGTCTTACAGCAGATTTACGCCTCTGCGGGCCGCTTCTTCCCGCACTTCGTCAGGCCAGATGGATACCTGAACCTCGCCGATATGGGCTTTCCGCAGATAAAACATGCAGATACGTGACTGGCCGATGCCGCCGCCGATGGTATAGGGAAGCTTTTTCTCCAGAATGGCCTTCTGGAAGGGAAGCTCTGCCCGTTCCTCACAGCCGGCCAGTTTCAGCTGGCGGGCCAGGGAATCCTCGTCCACGCGGATACCCATGGAAGACAGCTCCAGCGCATGGCCCAGAACCGGATACCATACGATAATATCGCCGTTTAAGTGCCAGTCGTCATAGTCCGGAGCGCGGCCGTCATGAGGCTTGCCATCCAGAAGCTTATCTCCGATCTCCATCAGGAAAACAGCTCCCTTTTCCTTCGTGATCAGATCTTCCCGTTCCTTGGGAGTCTTATCCGGATAGCGGTCTGCCAGCTCCTGGGTGGTGATGAAATAGATATCCTTCGGCAGAATTTCCTCGATATAGTCATACTGGATAGACATATATTTTTCTGTCTTTTTCAGCGCCTTATAGACCTTGCGGACGGTATCCTTTAAGTATTCCACGTTCCGGTCTTCCTTCAGGATAATCTTTTCCCAGTCCCACTGATCTACATAAATGGAGTGGATATTGTCTGTGTCCTCATCCCGGCGGATGGCGCTCATGTCTGTGTAAAGTCCCTCTCCGATGTGAAAGCCGTACTGCTTCAGGGCATTGCGCTTCCATTTGGCAAGAGAATGGACGATTTCAGCCGGGCGGTCATTCTGTTCCTTGATTCCAAAGGTAACAGGGCGCTCCACGCCGTTCAGATTGTCATTGAGTCCGGATTCCGGCGTGACAAACAGGGGAGCGGAAACGCGTAGCAGATAAAGCTGTTCCGCAAGTGTCTTCTGAAAAAAATCCTTGACCGTCTTAATGGCTATCTGGGTGTCATAGAGGCTTAAGCCAGAAGAGTAGCCGGACGGTATGTACAAATGTTCCATAAAAATCTACTCCTGTCATTGATATGGTTTATGCTTCCGCTGTCAGAGTAAGGGGAGTGTTTCCGAAAGGATCCTCTGAATACGGAGGCGGATACAGAATATGATGCAAGAAATATTTCGGCTGAATTCGGAGCGGAGCGAAAAAATTCCTGAAAGCTTCCGCAGGACGGAAAAAGCCTTGCAATCAAAAAAAATCTATGCTAATATTTCTCGCATATAAAGGAATTATACTATAAGTAAATGCAAAGAACAAGACTCGGATCTTCAGAGGCCGACAGGAATAAGACGTCACCGACTGAGAGCGTCTTTGGGAAGAGGAGATTAGCCGGAGCCTTTCGGAAGCAGTTTAGTCTGCGGAAGGATACGGCGGGCGGGAACACTTGGGAGCAGATCGTCTGAACAGGCAGAAGCGGAAGCAGAAAGCGGGCAGTAGGGCGGTACGGAAGCCTCCGTTACGGGCAAGAGTGGGAGAGTGAGCCGATATCCGGTTCTGTGTGTTTTTGGAGTATGCCGGACAGACAGAGTAAGGATAAAAGCGGACGCTTTTCAATGCGGGTGGTACCGCGGGATTTTTATCAATGTGAAATAAGAACCCCGTCCCGGAATAGAAATATTCCGGGACGGGGATTTTTTTGTATCGATTCCACAAAAAGCTGCTCCGCCCGGAAGAACAGAAAGGAGCCAGAGCATATGGAATTTATGACAGGAATCAGAGAAAAGGAAACGGTGGGCCTGACGGCCCTTACTTCCGCAGACATGGAAGGGAAAACAGTAAAGACGGAAGGAACCGTCCATACCATCCGGGATATGGGCGAGGTGGCATTTGTAATTCTGCGGAGCCGGGAAGGACTTCTGCAGTGCGTCTATGAGGAAGGGAAATCAGGTTTTGCTCTGAAGAAGCTGAAAGAGGCAGCCTGTGTGGAAGCAGAAGGAACCGTCCGCCGGGAAGAGAGAGCGCCCCACGGCGTGGAGCTCCGCTTAACCGGACTGAAGGTACTTTCCGAGCCGGCGGCGCCCCTGCCCCTTGCCATTTCCAAATGGAAGCTGAACACTTCCCTGGAAGCCAAGCTGAACATGAGGTCCGTGTCCTTGCGGAACATCCGGGAGCGCGCGAAGTTCCGGATTCAGGAAGGCATCGTGCGGGGGTTCCGGGATTTCCTGTACAGCCAGGGATTTACCGAGATTCACACCCCGAAGATCGGGGCCAAGGGAGCAGAGGGCGGTTCCAACCTGTTCCGTCTGGATTATTTCCATCATCCGGCTGTGCTGGCCCAGAGCCCGCAGTTTTACAAGCAGATGATGGTAGGCGTGTTTGACCGGGTATTTGAGACGGGTCCTGTGTTCCGCGCCGAAAAACACAACACCAAGCGCCATCTGAATGAATATACCAGCCTGGATTTTGAGATGGGCTATATCGACAGCTTTGAGGATATTATGGCGATGGAGACCGGGTTTCTGCAGTACATGCTGGCTCTTCTGGAAAAGGAATACGCACCGGAGCTGAAAATTCTTGATATTACGCTGCCGAAGGCAGATAAAATTCCGGCAGTGCGCTTCGACGAGGCAAAGCGGCTGGCTTCCGAAAAATACGGCCACAAAATCCGCAACCCCTACGATCTGGAGCCGGAAGAGGAGGTTCTGATCGGACGCTGTTTCCAGGAGGAGTACGGCTCTGATTTTGTATTTGTAACCCATTACCCATCCAAGAAACGTCCTTTCTATGCCATGGACGATCCGGCGGACCCGAAATTTACCTTAAGCTTTGACCTGCTGTACAAGGGCCTGGAGATCACCACAGGGGGCCAGCGCATCCATGACTATCAGATGCTTCTCGACAAGATAGCGGCCAGAGGCATGACAGAAGAAGGAATGGAGCAGTATCTGGATACCTTCAAATACGGCATGCCGCCCCATGGAGGCCTTGGCATCGGCCTGGAGCGTCTGACCATGAAACTGGTGGGCGAAGACAACGTCCGTGAGACGACACTGTTCCCGAGAGACTTAAGCAGACTGGAGCCTTAGCGCAGACAATGAACAGTGCAGCAGGAGGTGTGAGCTTCCGTCGGAAGCCCGCTTACGTAAGGAAGCTTACATCTCCTGCTATAGGGCGAAGCCCGTAAAGCGAGATGGAGCGGAGCGTAATCGAGCTTGCACTGCGAAGTTAAGGAGAGAGGGTCCCCTGGGGTCTGCAGGAAGTGAGGGCAGTGCATTTATGGAAGGAAAGGAGAACACAGACTATGGCAAATATCATTTCAGACGAAACCATGGAATACGTAGGAATTCTGGCGAAGCTGGAGCTGTCCGACGCGGAAACGGAAGCGGCGAAGCGTGACATGGGCCGGATGCTGGATTATATTGATAAATTAAACGAGCTGGACACATCGGGCGTGGAGCCCATGTCCCATGTGTTCCCGGTGAGCAATGTTTTCCGGGAGGACGTGGTGGAAAACGGCGATGAGCATGAGAAGATGCTGGCGAACGCGCCGAAGGTCAAGGACGGCATGTATCAGGTGCCGAAGACGGTAGAGTAGGAGGCGGCAGTATGGAATGGATGGAAATGACAGCTGCAGAGCTGGGAAAGAAGATTCAGGCAGGGGAGCTTACAGCGGTGGACGCCGCAAAGGCAGCCCTTGAAAAAATAAAGGAAAAAGACGGAGAGCTGAACTGCTTCGTCACAGTGGACGAGGAGGACGCGCTTGCAAGAGCCGCCAGAGTTCAGGAGAAGATCGAGAGCGGAGAGCTGACCGGCCCCCTGGCAGGCGTGCCGGCAGCGGTCAAAGACAATATCTGCACGGAAGGCGTGCTGACCACCTGCTCCTCAAAGATTCTGTACAACTTTAAGCCCACCTACTCGGCGGAAGCGGCCCTGCGGCTGGAGCAGGCAGGCATGGTCATGATTGGAAAGACCAACATGGACGAATTTGCCATGGGAAGCACCACGGAGACCTCCTTTTTCGGTCCCACCCGCAATCCCTGGAATATGGAGCATGTGCCAGGCGGTTCCTCCGGCGGTTCCTGCGCCGCGGTGGCCGCGGGCGAGTGCAGCTGCGCTCTGGGTTCTGATACGGGCGGTTCTATCCGCCAGCCCAGTTCCTTCTGCGGCGTGACGGGACTGAAGCCCACCTATGGAACTGTATCCCGGTATGGACTGATTGCCTACGGCTCCTCTCTGGATCAGATTGGACCCATCGCCAGAGACGTGACGGACTGCGCTCTGCTGCTGGAGGCCATTGCTTCCCACGATAAAAAAGACAGCACGTCTATCGCCCGTGAAAGCTATGACTTTACTTCAGCGCTAAAGGATGATGTAAAGGGGATGCGTATCGGTATTCCCCGTGATTATTTCGGGGACGGACTGGATCCGGAGGTGGCGGCGGCTGTCCGCGGCGCGGCAGAAGCGCTCAAAGACCGAGGAGCAGTCGTGGAGGAATTTGATCTAAGCCTGGTAGATTACGCGATTCCGGCCTACTACGTCATCGCTTCGGCGGAGGCCAGCTCCAACCTGGCCCGTTTTGACGGAGTAAAGTACGGATACCGGGCGGAGGAATATGAGGGACTCCACAACATGTACAAGAAATCCCGTTCCGAGGGCTTCGGCGAGGAAGTGAAGCGCCGTATCATGCTGGGATCTTTCGTGTTAAGCTCCGGCTATTATGATGCCTATTATCTGAAAGCGCTTCGGACCAAGGCGCTGATCCGCCAGGCTTTTGACCGGGCGTTTGAGAAATACGATGTGATTCTTGGACCTGCGGCTCCCACTACAGCGCCCAAGCTTGGAGAATCCTTAAGCGATCCGCTGAAAATGTATCTGGGTGATATTTATACGATCTCCGCCAATCTGGCCGGACTTCCGGGTATCTGCCTGCCCTGCAGTACGGACAGCAGGGGGCTGCCCATCGGTCTGCAGCTTCTGGGAGACTGTTTCCAGGAAAAGAAAATCATCCAGACAGCCTATACCTATGAAGGTGTCC
>CALWAZ010000094.1 GCA_944375725.1 uncultured Merdimonas sp.
AGAATGAAACTGCTGCCCGGCCCTGCCTGGAAATTCCTGCATCCGGACACACTATTGTTATAGTAGCATAATTACAGATCTCCGGTCAAGAGCCAGACCTCATTTTATCCAGCTTTTCTTTCTTATAGGCCTGATAACGCCCTTCCTCGATGGCAGTCCGGATCTCTGTCATCATGGTATTGTAAAAATACAGGTTGTGCAGCACGCAGAGGCGCATGCCCAGCATCTCCTTCGCCTTCAGAAGATGGCGGATATAGGCTCTGCTGTAGCGCCGGCAGGCCGGACACTGGCAGCCCACCTCAATGGGGCGTTCATCCAGCTCATATTTTGCGTTAAACAGATTGATTTTTCCGTAATTGGTATACAGATGGCCGTGCCGTCCATTCCGGCTGGGGTATACGCAGTCAAAGAAGTCCACGCCCCGGTCCACTGCCTCCAGAATATTGGCCGGTGTGCCCACGCCCATCAGATAGGTGGGCTTGTCCTCCGGAAGATAGGGGACCACAGCCTCGATGATCTGATACATCTGCTCATGGCTCTCTCCCACAGCCAGACCGCCGATGGCGTAGCCGTCCAGATCCATCTCGGAAATCTGCTTTGCGTGCTCGATCCGGATATCCTCATAGACCGCGCCCTGGTTGATTCCAAACAGAAGCTGGTTCGGATTGATGGTATCGGGCAGGGAATTGAGCCGCTTCATCTCCGCCTTGCACCGGGCCAGCCAGCGGGTGGTCCTTGCCACGGAAGCGGACACGTAATCACGCTCTGCCAGAGCCGGGGCGCACTCGTCAAAGGCCATGGCAATGGTAGAGGCCAGATTGGACTGAATCTGCATGCTCTCCTCGGGGCCCATAAAGATTTTTCGCCCGTCCACATGGGAATTGAAATATACGCCTTCCTCTTTTATTTTGCGTAAGGAGGCCAGAGAAAATACCTGAAATCCGCCGGAATCCGTCAGAATCGGCTTGTTCCAGGACATGAATTTGTGAAGGCCGCCCAGCTTCTTCACGATCTGATCACCCGGGCGCACATGCAGGTGATAGGTATTTGAAAGCTCTATCTGGGTTCCTATCTCCTCCAGATCCGAGGCCGCCACAGCCCCCTTGATGGCTGCGGCAGTTCCCACGTTCATAAACACAGGAGTCTGCACGGTTCCGTGTACAGTGGTAAACTCCGCGCGTTTCGCGTTTCCGTCTTTTTTCAGTATCCGGTACATTCTATTTTAATCCTCTCATCTTTAATTCCTGAATTACTTTATGGCAGACAGGCATATCCACATGATAAGCCGCGGCCATATCCTCCACCGCGTAGACCAGGCCTTCGATCTCGGACTTCCCGCCTTTTGCGATGTCTCTCTGCATGGAGGTTCCCGCCTCCGGGCTCAGATCATCCAAAATCTTCAGGTTGACCTCCACCATGTCCTCCGGGACTCCAAGGCCCATGGCTTCCGCAAGCTTCAGGTACTCCCGGTCCATGGCCGCGAATGTGTCCCGGGGTTCTCCTTCCTTCTGGAAATCTCCGGCCTGGGCATGAAAATATTCTCCGGCCGCTGCCATCGGGCTGGTATACATAAATTTTTTAAAGGTATCCCGGCGGATATTGCCGGAATATTCGCCGCTGATTCCCGCGTGATCCAGATCTCGCTTTACCTGAGCCAGCTTTGCCCGCGCCGCCTCATCCGGCTCCTGCCCCGGGCGCAGCCCATACACTACCCGGAAAATATCGCCGCCATGGGTGATCTCGCCCGGCGCGGATACATGGGCTGCCACATAGATGCAGCCATCCGTCACTGTAAGAGAGGGCAGAACCTTCTGCATGCGCTCTCCGGTGCCGTAAATGTTCAGAATAGGTATCACAACCGTCTCCCGGGAGCCTGTCCGGCCCGCAAGAGCGATGACATCCTCCAGAGAATAATTTTTCACACAGGCAAAGATCACATCCGGTGTCTCCTGGTATTCCTCCATGGTCATGGCTTTTATGGGGCAGACCGTAAAATCACCTTTTACCGTATGTTTCATGGAAATGCCTTTTTCCCGGAATGCCTCAAGCTGGGCGCCCCGGGCAAGAAAGGCCACATCCTGTCCGTCTGCCGCCAGAAAGGCTCCGATGCTTCCGCCGGTGGCTCCGGAACCCGCAATTACATATTTCAGTCCCATATCCTATTTCCCCCATATCTTCCGGATATAATCCATCTTTGCGCTCATGCCGCAGAGAAGAGCGTCCGCCAGCACCAGGGCTGTCATGGACTCTATCACGACTACCGCTCTCGGAACAATCACCGGATCATGGCGGCCATGCACACTGATTTCAATGTTCTCTCCGTTCTTATTGACCGTGTGCTGCTTTGCCGCAATGGAGGAGGTGGGCTTGATGGCCGCCCGCAGCACAATGGGGCTTCCGTCACTGATGCCTCCCAGAGTGCCGCCCGCGCGGTTCTGCTCCTTTTCAATGCCGTTTCCTCTGTTTACAAAGGGATCGTTGTTCTCACTTCCCCGCAGCTTCGCGGCGCCGAAGCCGGATCCGATCTCAAAGCCCTTCACGGCTCCCACAGACAGGATGGCTTTGGCCAGATTGGCGTCCAGCTTGTCAAAGCAGGGATCCCCAAGACCGGCAGGCAGTCCTTTGACCACGCATTCCACCACGCCGCCCACGGAATCCTTCTCCCGCATGCATTCCTTCAGATAGATCATGGCCTGCTCCGCCGCCTGGGAATCGGGCATATACACCGGATTTCTGCGGATCTCATGCTCGTCAAACCGATCGTAATCGATCTCTGCCGGCCCGATGGAACGCGTATAGGTACAGAACGATACCCCGATCTCTGAAAGCAGCTTCGCGGCTACTGCTCCCGCCGCCACCCGGCCGATGGTCTCCCTGCCGGAAGAGCGGCCGCCGCCCCGGTAATCCCGGAAGCCATATTTCTGGTCAAAGGTATAGTCCGCGTGTCCCGGACGGTAATAGGACGCAATCTCGCTGTAATCCTGGGAGCGCTGGGACGTATTTGCCACCAGAATGGAAATCGGCGTTCCCGTGGTCTTTCCTTCAAAGACCCCCGACAGAATCTCAGCCTTGTCTCCCTCGTTTCTGCTGGTCGTAAACTGGGACTGGCCGGGACGCCTTCTGTCCAGATACTTCTGTATATCCTCTTCACTCAAAGAAAGTCCTGCCGGACAGCCGTCTATGACGACACCGATTCCCCTGCCATGGGATTCCCCCCAGGTGGAGATGCAGAACTGTTTTCCAAATATTGAACCTGCCATGTTCTTTCCTCTTTTCTGTCTCCATTTTTTCTGTGTCTATCATACCGGACTTTGCCGGATTCGTCAAACTTATCTTTGCAAAAAACAGGCGGTCCAGCTCCTCTTTCGGAAATCTGTCCGCCTGCTTTTCCCTCCATATCCGATTTTTCCGCCGCCTTCTTTTTCCCTATTCCTGGGCGGCCACCGGCGTAATGATAATGTTTTCCCCGGAAATCCCGGTCTTTCTCTTGACAATATCTTCGATCTGGGCACGGCCCGCCTCATCTACATCCGTCATGTTTACCACCACATCAGCCTGATTGTCTGTAATACTGACTACCACATCCTCGAATCCTTTGGCCTCCAGCAGGATTTCAGCCGCGGCTTCCCGCTCCGCGATGTCTGTCAGCTCTACCATGCTGTCGATGGCCTCCTGCTTCTGAGCGTCGGAGATATTCGTATTGTTGATGATCTCCAGCAGGGTCTCCTTGTTTTTGGAGCGAAGCTGCTCTCTCGTAAGCTTTGCCTCAGCGGCAATACCTACACCGGCCGTAGAGCTGTTCGCCAGCACCGCCTCACCCGGCTCTTCGTTTTCATCCACCTCCGCAGTCTCTGTACCCTCTGAGGTCTCCACTCCGGAGACATCCGCAGTCTCTGTGCTTTCTGTGTCCGCTTCTGCTGTGCCGCCTGTCTCCGCAGCGGCCTCCGCGTCAGCCGCCGCCAGATCCTCCGCGTCCTGATCCAGACTTTCGATATCTCCATCCGCAAACTGAAGCTCCTCCAGTCCTGTCTGGGCGTAAATGTCTTCCGCGGAAATATCGGCTGCGGCCTCCGCGTCATCCTCAGCGGAGGCGTCTGTGGTCACCTTGGCGGAATCCAGCCTGCTCCCGGAGTAATTTAAGTACCCGGCCACCGCGATCATAATCGCCAGAGCGGTAATGATCATCTGGTTTTTCTTGAATATGTTTTTCACTTTGAACCCTCCATCTTCATTATTTTTATTTTATGTGCCTCTACCGGAAATAATGCCTGCACAGCCTCCAGAATATCCTGCTGCACGGCCGCGTTTCCGCCGCCCTCGGCAATCACGATGACTCCCTGTACTTTGGGTTCCAGCTCTTTTATCACATAAGGGGAGCGGCTTCCGTTTTCTCCCTCACTGTACACGGTGGATTCTGACCAGCTTTCTTCTGTGGTACTGCGGGTTCCCCCGTCCGAATCCGCCTCTTCCACAGTCTGGGTCGTTACCGGCTGGTCCTTTTCCACCACCAGCTCACTCCCGGCCTCCAGCGTGATCATCACCTCCACCTCCCCCACACCCTCCACGCGTTCCAGCGCCTCTTTCAGCCTTCTTTCCTGGCGCTGCTCATAGCTCTCTTCCCCGCTGCCCTCCTGAACAGCAGAGCCTTCTGCCTCTATCTCCGTCTTTTCTGCCCCGGTGTTCTCAGAGCCGTCCTCTTTGGGAGATGTGGGAACCGCTATGACAACCAGCAGAATTCCAAACAGCAGGAGTATCACCAGCTGATCCTTCTTCAGTCTCTTAATCTTCTTCGGATTCTCCGATTTTGACTCTGATTTCAGGAATTTCAACGCCATCTTCTTCCTCCTGTCCTCCTTCCTGCTCCTGTCCCCCGCCGGACGCTTCCTGTCCGCTTCCCTCCTCCAGAGCCTCCAGCTCACCGGCTGCCTCCTCTACCCTTTCCTCCAGCCGTCTTTCATACTCCTCCTCAATCTCCTGCTGCCTCCGCTGGAATTCCTGCAGTTCCTGATCGTAAGTCTGCCTTGCATAAGTCTCATCCAGCTGCCGGTCCAGCCCGGCCGCCGAAAGCATCGGGGAAATCACAAGAATAATCAGCACAATTCCCATAAAAAACTGCAGATATTTCTTTTGTCCCTGCTCCGGCAGCACATGAAGCACCACCTCCATCAGCAGAGTATAAAAAGCGATGTCCTGTATCCACCCGTAAATAAATTCTTTCACCGGCCTTCTCTCCTTATATGCTGCCCCGGACAGACACAGTCACTACCACAATGGTAATCACAAAAAGCACAGCCACCGTAAACACTGCCCGGAACAGAAGCTTGATCCCGTCTCCCACTCCTGCCACACAGCCCGTCATTCTCTTATCGCTGACCGGCTGAATCAGGGCCGCCGCCAGCTCCAGAAGAATCACCAGAATTCCCAGCTTTACAAGAGGCGCCATGCACAGCAGCAGAATGACAAGAAGAGCTGCCGCTCCAATTCCGTTCTTGATCAGGACCGCGGAGCCAAGCAGCACATCCGTGACAGAGCCGGCCACATTCCCGATGCCCGGAATCATTTCCGCCACACGGCTGAATGCTGTGCTTTTCAGAGAGTCAATGACCGGACTGATAATTCCCTGGAGGGTATTGAAGCCAATGACTACCGCGAGAATGGTTTTCAGCACCCATCCCGCGGCCTTTCCTGCCAGCTCTGTCAGCTGGGACAGATATTCCTCCTTTGTCAGGTGATTGATAAACACGAGGATCACGTGCACCTGGACAAGTCCCAGAAGGCCCTCATGAATCAGCCATTCCAGCACATAAATGAGCCCCAGGAGAAACTGATAGAAGACCGTGGCCGTGGCGGTTCCCGAAGCCATCGTGACAGCCAGGCAGTAAGCCGGTATCAGCGCGCTCATAAACTGCCTGAGCGACTCTATCACGCCGGATGCCAGCTCCATCGCCCCGGAAAACACCTGCAGCAGAATCAGAAAGAGCAGCATATAGGTAATCTCAAAGCTGACCTCTGCAATCTGCTGATTCTGAAAAATGGACGTGAAGTTTGAAAAAAGAGAGGCGGCAATTCCCAGCACCAGGATCGAAAGCAGAATCCGCTTTTCTGTGTCCCAGTTATTTCCCGCCTGGTGTATCAGCGCTTCCAGAAAACTTTCCAGTGTAAAGGGCTGCCTGCCGGTAATCAAATCCAGCACCGCAGTCTCAAACTGAAAACCTCCCCCCAGAATCTCGTCCACAGTCTGCTGAATCTCCGAAAAGTCCAGTTCTTCCATAAGCGAGGTGTCTGTCTTCTCTGTCTGCTGCTCCACCTGCTCATAGGAAAAGGGGGCTGCTTCTGACGCATGTATTTCTCCCGGAAGCAGAAAGGCTGCCGCCAGCACAGACGCCCAGAAAACCAAACATCTCCGCGGCTTCCGGTTCGGATATCTCCGGCCGTCTGCGCCGCCATTTTTCCCAGTACCCATAGCGCCTGCCCTCATCCGCCCAGAAAGCTGTGGATGGTATCCAGAAGCGCTGTCACAATCGGCATACTGATGGCCAGTATCGACAGCTTCGCAAAGATCCCAATCTGCCCCGCAATGGTGGAATAGCCTGCGTCCCGGCAGATGTCAGCCGCAAATTCCGAAATATAGGTGATCCCTATAATTTTCAGCAGCACCTGGATATAGGAAGACTGAATGGAAATGGAGCTCTGGATCAGTCTTACGCTTTCCACCACAATTTCCAGCCTCTGGGCCGCCAGAAGGAGCAGAAAGACCCCTGTGGCCACGCTCAGGTATACGGCGAACTCCGGCTTCGTCTGTTTGATCTGAAGAGCCAGAAGCACCCCCGCAATTCCAATTACTGCTGCCTGAAGCATATCACCCGCCTCCCCTCGTTTCCTGTACCGGCTTTTTCAGCCGCCTTCAGCCGTCTTCCGGCGGCAGTTCCTGTTTCTCCGTTCTTTTATGCCGGCCTGGCCGCTTACAGGGTAAACAGCCGCCTCATGGACTCAAACAGCTCAAAGATATAGGGCAGAATCCAGAACAGCACCAGCATCAGCCCCGCCAGGCTTGTCAGAAACGCCTGCTCCTCCCGTCCGCTGTGCTTGAGCACCTGGCTCAGCACGGAGACCAGGATTCCCACCGCCGCAATTTTGAATATGAGATTGACGCTCATGCTCCCTCCCTCTCCCTGTCAAAATGTCGTCTCTTCCAAAGCTAAATCAGCAGAATCACAAGAAAAATGCCGCCCGCGATGCCCAGACTCTGATAAAGCTTCTGTTTTGCTCCGATGCTGCTCTCCGCCTCCCGGATACTGATTTCCAGCTGTTCCAGATACAGATCTATGGCTGAAAGCTGCATTTCCAGATCCAGATACCCCAGTACCTCTCCCAGCGTCTCCAGCTGGCTTTTGTCTGTCCGGTTCAGATGGGAATCCGACAGGGAGGCTTCTATCTGCTCCCGCCAGATATCCCCGAAGGTCCTGCCATCCGCCTTTCCCAGCGCCTCAGCCGTCCCTGCCAGAAACGGCCCGAAGGGCCTGGGAAGCCGCACCGAAATATGATAGAAGGCTTCCGGAAGCGGCGATTTCGTGTATTTGATCTCTCCCCTCAGCATATAGACCAGCTGCTTCAAAACGCGCAGCTCCCGGCAGCGTTTTTTCAGATCCGCGCTGAAGCTTGCCCCGATTCCCGCGGCCGATATCATAATCAGACACGCCCCTGCCACTTTCAGCAAAGCAGCCTCCCCCCTCCGTCCAGAATTTTCTTTACCTGCCCTGCCCGGGAGCCGCTTTCCAGAATCACATAGCGCTCAAACACCCGCTCCGCCATCAGCCGCTGAAACAGAGGCTTGGACTGAATATCCGAAAGATCGCTTCCATGAACAGTAGCAAGCAGACGGCAGCCGCTGAACAGCACTGTTTCAATGGCGGAGATATCCTCATACCGGCCCAGTTCATCCACCGCAATGACCTCCGGTGCCATGGAGCGCACCAGCATCATCATGCCTTCTGCCTTGGGACAGGCATCCATCACATCCGTCCGGACCCCCACATCATTTCCCGGGATCCCCATATAACAGCCGCAGATCTCTGACCGCTCATCCACCACCCCCACCGTGCAGCCCCTGTGCCTCTCATTTCCATCCGAAATCTGGCGGACCAGATCCCGCAGAAGCGTGGTCTTTCCGCAGCGGGGCGGCGAGATAATCAGCGTATGGCAGATTCCCCTCTCTCCGTAGAGGTAAGGAAGCACCGGATCTCCGCAGCCCGGAACCTCATGGGACAGACGCACATTGACGCAGGAAATGTATCGGACACTCTTCACCTTGTCCCCTTCCAGCACAGTCTTTCCCGCCACCCCTACCCGGTGCCCGCCCCGCAGGGTCAGATAGCCCTGCTTCAGCTCGTCCTCATAGGCGTAAAGAGAATACTTTCCCACAAACTCCATGGTCTCCCGCAGCTCCTGGGCTGTCACCTGCCAGGCCCTGCGGGGCTCACGGGTCCGATCCCCGTCACCTGTCAGAAAGGCCTCCCGGCCCCTTTCCACCACAGCCAGCGGCCGTTCTGCCCGGAGCCTAATCTCCTGCAGCCAGTCAAAATCCAAATCTGCCCGCTCCAGAATCTGCCGGATATGCAGGGAAAAAATCCGCAGGATCTCATCTCTGTCCTTCATGTTCTCACCTCTTAGGACAATATATGTGGACAGGATCAAAAAAAGACTGATCTTTCGATCAGTCTTTTCACAACCGCTTATCATAGGCCAGCCGGTCTCCGCTCTCATAGGAAATCTCACCGCAAAGTACAAATCCGTTTTTCTCCAGGATATGCTGCATGCGCTTATTTGGGTAATCCGTATCCGCCCGCATATACCCGATCCCCTTTTTCAGACAAAGCTCTCCTGCCAGCCCGAATGCCTTATCCGCCAGTCCCTTTCCCCGGAACTCTTCGGAGACAGCCATGCGGTGAATGACCGCATAGGGCTCTTCCAGCCGCCAGGCCCCTCTGATCTCCCGATAGGCCGGTTCTCCGTCAAAGTCCATGCACAGATAGCCTGCTGCCCTTCCGTTTACCCGCAGCAGGTATCCCTTTCCCGCTCTGATGTCATCCAGGAGCAGCTCTCTGCCCGGATACTCATCGCTCCACTGAATGAATCCCTGTTCCCTCTGAAATTTCCGGCCGGAATCAATGATGGCACAGCAGATATCCAGCTCTTCCGGCCGCGCCCGGTCTAATACGATTTCTGTTTCATTTTGCATGCCGCCTGTTCCTCTCTGTAAAAAACCACGCAGCCTTCATTCCTGAGAAATGACTGCCGCGTGGTTTCTTTTTCCTTTTTATCTATGATTTCGGTTCTGCAGCGCCAGAATTTATTTAATCTGCTCTGCAGCTACCTCAGCCACCTTCGCGATGGCCGCGTCGATGCCGTCCGGATTCTTGCCGCCGGCCTGGGCCATACCCGGCCGTCCGCCGCCGCCGCCACCTACAAGACCTGCGATGGCCTTGATCAGATTACCGGCATGAGCACCCTTCTTCTGGGCTCCATCTGTGGCTGTCGCCATCAGGCTGACCTTGCCGTCCACAGCGCTTGCCAGCACTACGACGCCTTCGCCCAGCTTTTCCTTCAGCTGATCGCCCAGGTCACGCAGGCCATTCATGTCCACGCCGTCCACTCTGGCTGCCAGCACCTTGACGCCGCCGATCTCCTGCACCTGGTTCATCACATCTCCCAGGGCATCCTTTGCCATCTTGCTCTTCAGAGACTCGTTCTCGCTGTGAAGCTCCCGAATCTCTGCCTGCAGATGCTCGATCTTCTCGTTCAGGCCGGCCGGAGTCGTCTTGGCGGTCTTCGCTGCCTGATGAAGCTGCTCTTCAATCTCTTTGTAGTATTTGAACACGCCGTCGCCGGTCAGAGCCTCGATACGGCGCACGCCTGCGGCGATTCCCGCCTCGGACACGATCTTGAAGACCATGATCTGAGCGGTATTGGATACATGAGTTCCTCCGCAGAGCTCCTTGGAGAAGTCTCCCATGGAAACCACACGTACCTTCTCGGAATATTTCTCATCAAAGAGAGCCATGGCTCCTGTCTTCTTGGCTTCCTCAATGCTCATCACGTCGGTCACCACAGGAAGAGCTGCCTGAATCTCCTGATTTACCAGATTTTCGACCTTCTCGATCTCTTCCGGGGTCATGGCCTCAAAGTGTGAGAAGTCGAAACGCAGACGGTCCGGAGTTACCAGAGAACCTTTCTGCTCCACATGATCACCCAGCACCGTCTTCAGGGCTTTCTGAAGCAGATGGGTTGCGCTGTGGTTCTTGCAGGTGTCTGCATGCTTTTTGGAAGCAACCTCCAGAGTTACCTGATCTCCCACCTTGAACATGCCCTTGGTTACGCGGCCCACATGGCCCACTTTGCCGCCCAGCAGCTTGATGGTATCCTGTACCTCGAACTCACCATCTGCGCTTCTGATCACGCCGGTATCTCCCTGCTGTCCGCCCATGGTAGCATAGAACGGGGTCTCCTTTACGAAAATGGTGCCTGTCTGGCCGTCTGTCAGAGCTTCCACAACCTCCGTCTCTGTGGTCAGAACCGTGATTTCAGACTCGTCTGTCAGCTTATCATAGCCCACAAATTCTGTGGTGATGCTGGGATCAATCTCATCGTATACGGTAGCGTCGGCGCCCATATAGTTGGTTACCGCCCGGGCCTCTCTTGCCTTCACGCGCTGCTCTTCCATGGCAGCCTTGAAGCCTTCCTCGTCCACGGACAGTCCCTTCTCCTCCAGGATCTCCTTGGTCAAATCCACCGGGAAGCCGTAGGTATCATACAGCTTGAAGGTATTCTCTCCGGAAAGGGTCTTCTCTCCCTTTGCCTGCATGTCCGCTTCCATCTCTGCCAGGATATTCAGTCCCTGGTCGATGGTCTTGTTGAATTTCTCCTCTTCCTGATCGAGAACCTTGAAGATAAACGCTTTCTTCTCGTCCAGCTCCGGATATCCGTCCTTGGATCCCTCGATAACACTCTCGCTTAAGCGGGCCAGGAACTTGCCCTCAATGCCAAGCAGACGTCCGTGGCGGGCAGCGCGGCGGATCAGGCGGCGCAGCACGTAGCCCCGTCCCTCATTGGTGGGCATGATGCCGTCAGAAATCATGAAAGTAGCGGAACGGATATGGTCTGTAATCAGGCGGATGGACACGTCCTTGGTTTCGTCCTTCTTATACTCCGTATGGGCAAACTCGCAGACCTTGTCCCTGAGCGCTCTCACCGTATCCACATCGAAAATGGAATCCACGTCCTGCACCACGCTGGCCAGACGCTCCAGACCCATTCCCGTATCAATGTTTTTCTGCTTCAGCTCTGTATAATGATTGTGTCCGTCATTCTCAAACTGGGTAAATACGTCGTTCCAGATCTCCATGTAACGGTCGCAGTCACAGCCTACGGTACAGTCAGGCTTTCCGCAGCCGTACTTCTCGCCTCTGTCATAGTATACCTCGGAACAGGGACCGCAGGGGCCTGCGCCGTGCTCCCAGAAGTTGTCCTCCTTGCCGAAGCGGAAGATGCGCTCCGCCGGGATTCCGATTTCCTTATTCCAGATATCAAAGGCCTCGTCGTCCTCCAGATACACGGACGGATAGAGACGGTCTTTGTCCAGGCCTACCACCTCGGTGAGGAATTCCCAGGTCCAGTGAATCGCCTCTCTCTTAAAATAGTCGCCAAAGGAGAAGTTGCCCAGCATCTCAAAGAAGGTGCCGTGACGGGCTGTCTTTCCCACATTTTCAATATCGCCGGTACGGATACATTTCTGGCAGGTAGTCACTCTCCTGCGGGGCGGAATCTCCGCTCCTGTAAAATAAGGCTTTAAAGGAGCCATACCGGAATTGATCAGCAGAAGGCTCTTGTCATTGTGGGGCACGAGAGAAAAGCTCTTCATCACCAGATGTCCCTTGCTCTCAAAAAATTCCAAAAACATTCTGCGAAGTTCATTTACGCCATACTGTTTCATCTGTTCCCTCCTGGGCCCGCCTCTCTTTCGCGGACCTTCTCGTATTTCCAGGCGCCTTTTTTGCCGGGACAAAAGTCTGCCTCCGGGAGATCTCCCGGCTTCCTTCTGCCTCCTGTCCGGAAACGGCGCACAGAATCTTATATATTATAGGTTGAATCCGGATGTTTGTCAATGTTCACCGGCCTTTATTCCCTGCATTCCGGATAGGGAAGCTGCTCCTGGCTGGAAGACAGAGCCCGGGTCAGCTGGAGCACTGTCTCGCTGAAATAGCGGGGACTTACCTCGTCAAGCCGGAAAAGGTCTTCTTTCTTAATTGTATCGTACACATAGCTTCCTCTTTTCACAGTCCCGGCCCGGTAGAAGGACGCTCCATAAACCGTAACCTCTTCATTTTCGTCACCCACATAGCTTCCGGAAAATTCCAGCTCCACGCCGATCTGGCCGTCCTCCCGGTAAAAGGTGGTATACACTCCGGCATCCTGTACAGACCCCCGGTACCAGCCCATACTCTGAAGCTTTCCGGACAGGGACAGTCCGTTCAGCACCTTGCCGCCGAAGCGGGTCAGCTCCGTCTTTCCCTTTTCCTCCTCAGTCAGACGGTATACCGGGCGGTTCAGCTGCTCGATGGGCTGTACGATCTCGTAATCGGAGAGCTGCTCCTTCCAGGCCGCCAGGTCTTCCTCCGAAAGCTCAATCGGATGAACCAGGCCTGCCATGCCTTCCTCCGGAAACTCGTACTCTTCCTCATCTTTTGTGTTGAAACTTCCATCCTCCATATAGCGGAAGGTGTCCTTCAGGCTTCCGTTCTCATAGATGCCCCAGATCAGTCCGATGGCAAACTGGTGCATCACCGGGTTTTTCACAAACAGCTTCTTCCACTGCTCCACACTCCAGAGCCGTTCCGCCGTCAGTGCCTGTTCCAGCCGTACCTTCTGGTTGGAGGCCACCGTCTTCAGCTGCTTTTTCAGAGCCTTGAATTCTCCATAGGCTTTCGCCGCCTTTTCCGCGTCATCCCGCTTTCCGGGAGCCGGCATATTCTTCAGGCGCTTATTTTCCCCATCGAAAATCTCCAGTTCCAGGGCGGGCGTCAGATAGACGTGAAAACTCCTCTCCCCGTAATCGAAGGTTCTCTCCAGACTTTCGTCAAAGCCCAGATCCGGAACAATCCGGTCCTCCAGCTCTGCCCGGCTGATGCCGAGAGCCGAAGCCGCCGAGTCCAGAGCCTGGGCCGCGGCTGTTTTTACCTGCCGGAATTTGAACTTTCTTGAAATCTGATCTACCTGAAGCAGAGCCGCAGAGCTTCCGTTTAAGGCCAGGGCTTTGACGGCCTCTGCTGCCATGGCTCCTCTTGCGTGCTGAGGCCATTCCTGAATCTGCTTCCAGAAAACAGGCACCATCTCTTCTCCGCCGTGGATAGACACCGCATAAAGCACCCATTTTTTCTTTGCTTCCGCTCCTGACTCCATCCATTTGTCAAAGAGCTCTCCCATATACCGGCCAAGCTCCTTCTCGTCCAGTTCCGCGGCCAGTCTCTTTGCCTCCTCATTAATGCCCGGTATGGACATATCCGCATAGGCTGTAAGAAGAGCCTGCAGGTACTCCTCTGAGGCCAGGCTTCCATCCTTTTTATGCACCGGACTGAAGGGCGTCTCATAAGCCCATGCCACTTTCCGCTTCTTTCCGCCTTTCAAAAGCTCTGCAGCCAGCTCCTGAGTGGTCTGCTGCGCCGCTCCGTTCTCCTGGCCGGAAGAGGAGGTGCCGAGAATATTCTGCAGCAGCTCCTTCAGCTTTTTGCTCTTCTCTGTCTCCAGCGCCTGCGAAAGCTCTGTCCGGTACTGATCCGCTCCCCATTTCCGCAGAACACGGACAGCCAGCTCCCTCTCCTGAGATTTTCTGGAAGTCAGAAATCTCTTCATATCCGGCTCCCATTCCCGGTGTTCCGCGCAGATCAGGGCAAGGGTCTCCTTCACCTGCTTGGAGCTGTCCACAGCCCCTGCCAGGATCACATCCTTTTCCTGCTGCCAGTCCTCATCCAGCGTGCGGTAGCAGATATCCCGGCCCACAGAAGTGCTGTTTTTCAGCGCGGTGTAAAATTCCTCCCGGCGCTCCGGGAGTCTCCGTGCCAGAGCCTTTACCGCCGCGTCCAGAAACTGATTTTTATCCGCCTCCGCGTAATAGCCGGAGTAAATCCCTTCCATAGCGTCTGCCTGGTACTGGATAGGAAGGCCCTCTCCGTCCCAGATCCTGACCAGAGACTCCACCTTTTTTTCGTAGGTCTCCGCGTCTGCCGCTTTATTCCCCCGGAGCCGCGGAAGGTAAGAATAACAGAAGTATCCGCCGCTCATCTGCAGAGCCTCCAGCACCAGGGCTTTTCTCCAAAGCTCATCCCCGTCCTTTTCCAAAGCCTCCAGCTTCCGCTGATTTCCGTAATAATAACCGGACATCCCCCTCCAGCTGTTGACAAAGGGATAGAGATCCGCAAGAGACGCCTGTCCCAGCAGATACCGTTTTGCCTCATCCCTTCCCATGGGCAGCCTTGCAGTCAGTTCCTCCGCCAGCTTTCCATTGACTTCCCCGGAGTATGACGTTTTCATCTTTTCATACAGGGCCGGGTTTCCTGCTTTTACCTGCACGATCAGAAACTGGTAATCCTCCAGGGCTGCTTTACGCGCTTCTGTCTGCACACTTTCCGGATACTGCTTTGCCATCCTCTTTAAGCCCCCTGCCTCCCTGTTTTTCAGATACCAGCGGATAAACACATCAGGTTTCAGGGGCAGAATCCGTTCCAGCAGCGGGAGCTGAGCCTCAAACCAGGAAGGCTCTGCCATGGTTTTGCAGGCATTCAGGGTCCACTCCGGATTCAGATCCGCCATGATCTGCAGAAAACACAGGCAGCTGTCGGAATGCTTCCAGGACAGGAATGCGCAGCCGGAAAGAAGGGTGAGCAGATACTGGCTGGCCTGTTTGCCCCGCAGGATTTCCGAAAGCTCCTGAGGAAAGCCTCCATAAGGTCTGCCCTTCTTTACATACGTCTGCAGTTTTTTGAGCTCCTCCTCTGAAGGGTTTTTCTGGCCTGACTGGAAAACACCCGGAAGGCTGTCCGCCAGATTTCCCTCCAGAAATTCTGCCACCCCTCTGTCCTTTTGGCTGCTGTCCCTGTCAAAAATACTTTTTCCGAAGAAATCCCGGATACCCTTTACCGGATTTCCGTTTTCAGCCCTCTTTGCATGGAGATAGGCTGCCGCCAGAAGCACCCTGGCATTGTCATACTTATGGGTGCACAGATCCATAGCCCGGCGCACAATTTTCAAATCCTTTTCCGCCAGCCCGCAGATCTCTTTGATATTCATCCAGGACAACGCATACTGGTTCCAGGCGATTCCCTCTGCCAGGATGGCCGCCTCCTGTTCAGGTGACAGATATGGCCGAACATCCTTTAAGCCCCAGTTATACTGACTCAGAAGATAACTGGCCGTAGAACCTCCCACAGCCGCCGCGAAACGCACATACCGGGCCAGTTCCTCCGTCTTCTTCCGTTTCTTCAGATGCTCCACATAATCGATGCTCTTCTTCTTTTTCTCCGGAGCCAGGCCGGAAAAATCCTGAAGCTCAGCCTGTGCAAGAAGCTCTGGCTGCTCCTCCGTGCCCTGGGCAAAATAAGCCTCCGAAAGCTTTCGGTTCTTTTCCGTCAGCTCCAGAGCCTCCAGGGTATCCAGAAGCTTCTGGTAATTTCTCTCCTCATTCAGATTCATGATATGTACCTCCCCATTCTTTGTTATCTGTTTTTACTCCCATGAGTCTGTTCTGAAATTCTGCCGTTTATTCTTCCATCCGAATCAGCGCCTGATCAAAGGAGGCTTTCTCCAGACAGGCATCCAGATACTCCATCAGGCGCCCCAGGGCCAGAATCACCGGTTCCGGGTCAAATTCCATCTGATGTGCTTTTTGTTCCAGCGCTGTCCGGATCCGGGACAGCTCCTCACTGCCGCCGTGAAGCCCCACCTCCCCGCTCTCCTTCTCCAGTCTGCGAAGGTGAATCAGGCTTTCCTCCTGAACCGAATCCAGCCCGCTCTGAAATAAATCTCCCAGAGTACGGCGGATCTCCAGAAGAAGCCGCTCCAGAGCCCTGACTGTTTCTTCTGCCGGCAGGGCTTTTTCCTTTTGTCCTTCCGGACGCTCCGCCTCCCGGCCGGAAGTCCCTTCCCTTTCTCCAAATCTGTTCCCCTCAAAATATTCTATCGGATACAGACAGAGACAGCCTTCCTCCAGATAAGGAATTCCGAAAAACACCAGGGAAAGCTCTTTCTCATTCCGTTCTGCCACTCTGGCGCTCAGCCGTTCCAGTATCTGAATCGTCAGCTTTTCTTCTTTTGAGTAATTCACAGCTACGGAAATTTTCTTTCCATATTTGTCGAAAATCTCCATGGAAAACCGCTGCCGCACGGTATCAAACCGGCCTTCTTTGCAGCGCACCGCTCCGGCCAGAGCCAGCGGCTCTCTGCCCTCCGTTTTCCGGGGCCCCTCCTCCTGCCATTCCTGTACCAAAGCATTTTCCTGCTCCTGTCCCGCAAGCAAAGAGAGAAGTTTCCGGTAATCCCAGACCACCATTTCCCAGATCTCATTCCGGGCAAGGTCCCTCTGTCCGGCGATCTCGCTTTTCGTCTCCCGGCTCACAGAAAGCCTTCCGTCCCCCGCGGCCTTTGCCTGATCCAGATAGAATTCCAGCCCCATCATATCCGCCCGGCTGCAGTTCAGCCCCCAGGGAGCCTGCTCCTGCTCATAATTTCCCGCCGGACGCCGGCGGACTCCCTCATAAAAGACCGGGCGTACATCAGTCCAGGTATACCATCTCTTCTGCTCCGTTTCCAGAAAATAGTAACGTTCCCCCGCGTATCCTGTCTTGCTCTGAAAGCTTCTGCCTCCTATAGCCGTCAGATGAAGACGGGGCACCGGCTCATAGGTATCCCGGAAGGTTCCGGCCAGAGCCCGGAGCTTTTCCGGATCCTTTGTCTGCTCCAGGACAGAGGCCTTGGAATACAAACCCAGAAGCCTGGAAAGAAGCGTTTCCGTACGGAAAGCTCCCGAACGTTGGAAATACTGGCGGTACTCGGAAGAGACACTCCGAAAGGCTGTCTCAAAATCCGGAAGCCCCGCCCCGTGGCTGATGACCGCCAGCCGCTCCATACTCTCCTCCGCCTCCGGAGACAGACGGGAAAGCCCCGTCAGCAGCTGAAGTCTGATCCCCTCTTTCATGGAGCCTGCGGCCCGGGAAAGCTCTTCCAGATCCCATTCTCCGGATCTGCTTTTTCCTTCCTCCAGCTGCTCCCGCGTAAGCTTCCCCTTCCGAAGCTGAAAGGCCAGGACTGCCTGTGCCTTATGCGCACACAGCTCCCGGCTGTGGCAGCTGCAGGCAGAGTGTTCCAGAGGGCTTAAGAGCTTTACTACCATCTGATTCCAGGGAAACCGGACTGTCAGAAGGCTTCCCGAGGCTCCCGTCTCCAGTTCCGGGAATTCTCCCCGATCCACATGTGACAGGAACTCCCGGTATCCCCTGGTTCTGCATGCCTGTCTCAGTCTGCTGGCAGGAATGGACAGAAGCTCCTGCTCCAGCTCCGGAAGCAGCGCTCCGTCTCCCTGCGTTTCTGCTCTTGGCTCAGTTTTTGTCTCTGCGCCTGTGTCCGGTTTCGCGCCTGTATCTGCTTCTGTGCCTGTGTCCGGTTTCGCGCCTGTATCTGCTTCTGTGCCTGTGTCTGGTTTCGCGCCTGTGTCTGCTTCCGCGCCTGTGTCTGCTTCTGCCTCAACCTCGACTTTCCCCTCTTCCCGGGGAACCTCACTTTCCTCGATCTCCCTTTTCAGATACAGAACCGCGGCAATCAGATGGCGGCAGACGCTCCGGGACGGGCAGCTGCAGGTACTGTCCCCCAGCGGCGCCCGAATCCGGCAGACGGCCTCTTTCAGAGACACCTCCGCTTCTTCTCCTTCCCAGACCACGGAAGGAGACTCCTGTTCCAGATCCTTGTATGCTCTTTTCACCGTTCCTTTGTTTGACAGGCCGATCAGGTATTCCTCATCCGTCTGTGCCAGAAGCTTTTTCAGTCCTTCCATCGCTCTCCCGCCGCCTCACTTCAGCATATTTCTTTTCCGTCTTCTCATCAATCCTACTGCATGACCTTGCCCATAAAATCACCCAGCGCTTCCGGTGTCATGGCTCCCACATACGCTCCAAGCTCTGCCAGCTGTTCCGCTGTCCTCCTGTCATAGACCGGATTGGCCTCCATATCCAGGGCCGTCAGGCAGATCAGCCTGGCCCCGCTCTCGATGATATCCCTGCTCACGGCCAGCAGCCCCGAAAGGTTTCCTCCCTCGCAGAGATCCGATACCAGAACCACCATGGTTCTCCGCGGATCCTCAATCAGGGATTCACAGTACCGCAGGGCCCCCGCGATAAAGGTGCCGCCGCCCAGCTGAATGCTCATCAACGTTTCCACCGGATCATCCAGATGGGCGCTTAAGTCCACCACCTGGGTATCAAAAATCACAAGCCTTGTGTCCAGCATGGGAAGCTTTGCGAAGATTCCGGCCATGACAGCGCTGTGGATAACCGAATCCAGCATGGAACCGCTTTCGTCCACAGCGATCACCACCCTCCACCGGCTGTACTTTCTGGTACGGCTGCTGAAATAGACCTGCTCCAGAGACAGACGCTTCCGCTCCCGGTCGTAATGCTGCAGATTTTTGCGTATGGTCTTTTTAATATCCAGATTCCGGATGGATTTCACCGGGCTCGGACTGTTCCGATCCAGGGTCCCCAGAAGAGAACGGCGGATCTCCTGTTTAAGCTTTTCCGCAATCTCCTCCGCCACCTTCCGCACGATCCGCCGGGCTGTGTCCAGGACCTCCCCTTTCATCAGAGATTTAAGCTGCAGGATAGTCTTCAGAAGTTCCTGATTGGGCTCCAGCTTTTCCAGAACCTCCTTATCTGTCAGAAGCTCTTTGAGCTGATACCGTTCCAGAGCGTGCCGTTCCAGGATCTCCACCGTCTCTTTGGGAAACAGCCGCCGGATTCTGGTGATCCAGGTGGCTGCTGTCAGGCGGCTGGCTTCTGTACCTCCCTCCCGGCGCACATCCTCCCCGGCCTCCCGGGAGTACAGAAAATCCAGGGCATCCTCCAGATCAAAACAGGAAATCCCATTTTCAAGAATCCCGTCATTTTCAAAGGAAAGCTGATCCTTCGCGTTTTTCCCCAGTATCAGCCTCCAGCGGTTTAGAATTTCCGTCTCTCTCATCTTTTTTGCTCCTCCCCGTCTCCAGCTTTTCTCCGCTTCCGGGCATAGCTGTCCAGTGTCTCACCATAAGCGTATTCCTCTGGAGACGCTCTTCCCTCCAAAAGATCCGCAGCCTTTTTCCCATGAAGCGCCGCGGCTCCCGCAGCGATCCGGTCTGTCTCCAGCGGCGTAAAATAGCCGAAGGCCAGACGCAGCTCCGGAAGAAGACGCATAAACTCTTCCATGGAAATGCTGCCTAAAAGCCCGTCGATAAGCCTCAAAAACTCCCGGCTCACCAGCACAAAATCACGAGCCGTAAAAAACAGTCCCCGGAGAAAGGAAGCGCTCTTTTCCCTGACTTCTTCTGTTCCCTGCATATATCCCCGGGCAGCGGCGCTGATCCGTTCCCCGCCGCCCGCGCTGCAGCCGTACAGAATCCCCAGCGCCGCTCCTTCAACCGCCGGATTGATCGGTTTTCGCTCCAGCATGCGCTCCAGAGCTTCCAGAAACACCGGACGCAGATCCGCGCAGGAGCGTTTTCCGGAAGTCTGATAAAGAGTCCGCAGACTTTCCATGCACTCCTGCTGCCGGTCTTCCCCGGTCTGCCCCATAAAGGGCAGAAGCTGAATGATTTTCCGAAAACAGGTCCGGATCATGCCCTCCAGCTTCAGATTTCCCCGGACCCGGTACAGATCCTGAAGCTCTGCAAGCATAACCAGCTGGGAAAATCCGCCGCTTAAGGAAAAGAAATCCCCGTCCTCTGCCAGCACCTTCTGAAGATGCTCTCCCATCTGATCCTGCTCATCCAGAAGTCCCATCAGAAAGCTCTCTGTCAGAAGCTCCGCCGCCTCCCTGCATCCGGTGCTTTCCGCGAATTTTCTGCGCAGAAGAGTCCGGACAGCTTCCTCCACCGTTCCTCCGGCTACGGAAGTATCGATGAGCGCCGCCGTCACCTGGGCCGTCCATTTATAGGTCCACAGTTCCCGGACCCGGCTTCTGTCCCGCCTGCCTGCCAGGTCAGCTCCCTTTCTCCTTCTGGCAAAGCCGCAGCCTAAAAATTCCGTCTGATACAGGAAACGGCTCAGCCGCAGATGCTTTTCCTTCGCGAAAATTTCCAGCGTAAGCTGCTGTTCTGTAGTCGAATGGATTTTCAGCCCGAATGCCGCGCACTGTTTTTCAAAATCCGCCAGCAGAGGCGGGCGCATGGCATCAGCGCAGAGCTTTCCCGTCCGTGTCCCGGCAGCCAGCTCCCGAAGAATCCGCAGCGGCCCTTCCGTAGAAACGCTGTACTCCCCCTTTACAAAAGAAGACAGCGCGCTGTCGCGAAGCTCGTAAAGTCCCGGGCTTTGCTTCCCCCGGAGAGCTGCCAGTCCCTTTGCCATGGAAAAAGCGCAGATCTCGTCATAGGCTGACACACTCTCCTCCCGGGCGCGGGCCTTTTTCCCCACAGAAGCCAGAAAATGCAAAAGAGTGTCCTCATAGACCTCCTCCGGCGAAAGCCCTGCCTCCAGCCGCTTCCAGACCTGATGATAGAAGCCGGGAGACTGCATGCCGCTGGCATAGCCGTTCAATGCGTCTGCCGCTTCCATGGAATAGGCCATGGGATAGACAGACTGCAGTCCCGGATCAATCTTGTGAAGCCGGACCGGCTTTCCGGTAAAACGCAGACCCTGGCCATCCTCCCTTTCCTCCAGCAGCCGGCTCAGGCCCCAGGTATGAAAGCCTCCCGTCACCACCAGAACCCTGCCGCAGGTCTCGGAAGCCCCGGCGATCTGCTCTGCCATATACCGCTCCCGCAGAAGACAGCCATCCTCTTCCAGCTCTGCGGCAGGCGTATACAGCCTCGACAGGCCGCAGTATAAAAGCATCTGATGAACAAAGACGGCCGTGTCCACAGAAAGGCCCTGAATCTCGAAATACTTCTCCCAGAACTCTTCAAACTCTCGAACACCTGTCTTTTCACAGAGCCGCTCAAAATACCGGCTCCTGCTCAGAAGATAGTCGTCGTTGTAGGTCTGCTTTTCCCCTTCCTTCCGGATGCCCTTGTCCCGGGCTGTCCCTGCCAGGATCTCCATATAAGGGAGATCGATAAAACGGGCGGGAATCTTTCTGCGGTCCGCCTCCTTCAGCGCCGCCAGCTCAGGGGAACAGTCCAGAAACGGATAATAGCATTTGTAATCTTCCTTTTTCCCGCTGATCAGCCCTTCCCGATCCTGATAAGAATAGTACAGAGCCAGGGGCGGCTGCGTATCCTCATGGACCAGCACCGGAATCAGGCGCTGGGCGTTCTCCGGCCCCTCGATCAGAATGCAGTCCGGCCGGTAAGCCTCTATGGCTTTCTGAAGATGAAAGGAACAGACCGGGCTGTGATGGCGCACAGGAAAATACAGCACTCTGCCGGACAGATCGTACTCCGTTCCCGGAGCAATGATATTCTCTATCTCAGGTATTTCCTGGCCGCGTAGTAGCTGCTCCATAAGCCGCCCTCTTTTCCTTCCTTATCCCGGATTACTGTCTCAAAATAGCTCCGGAGCTTCTCCAGATCGTCGCCGTTTTCCTTCTGGACAGCTCCCACCAGGTTCTGGACAAGACACCCCATATCCATCCGGGAATCTCCATAATAGTAAGCCGTCAGCATGGTCTGGTAATAGACAGACACCGCTTCCGCCGTGCTCATGACTGCCGAGGGCCGGTCAATCCTGTGTCCCATGGAAGAGACACCCTCCCGCAGCTCATGATAGGTGGACGCCAGAATTTCTGCCACATCCTCATCCGGCTCCATGTCAATCTGATTCTCCCGGGCCAGCTCTTCCACCTCATTTAAAATGATCTGCTTTTCCAGAGTCACATCCCGGACCGGCATCACAGTCTCAAAATTGAAGCGGCGCTTCAGGGCGCTGCTCATCTCATTGACACCCTTGTCCCTGGTATTTGCTGTTCCAATCACGTTAAAGCCTGCTTTGGCAAAGAGAAGGCCCTCCTCTCCCAGCTCCGGCACATTCAGCACCTTGTCGCTCAAGACGCTGATCAGGCTGTCCTGAATCTCCGCGGGAGTTCTGGTAATCTCCTCAAACCGGGTCAGAATGCCCTGCTCCATGCCCACATACAGAGGCGAGGGGACAAGAGCCTCCCGGGAAGGCCCCTGGGCCAGCAGCAGCGCGTAGTTCCAGCTGTACTTGATCATATCCTCCGTAGTTCCGGCCGTGCCCTGAATCGTATTCATACTGGTGCCGCTGACAGCCGCGGATAAGAGCTCTGACAGCATCGTTTTGGCTGTTCCCGGCTCTCCCACCAGCATCAGGCCCCGGCTTCCTGCCAGCGTAATGATACACCGCTCCACCAGAGCGTCATTTCCAAGATATTTTTTCCGTATCCGGATTTCTTTCCCATTCCAGAAAACCGGCTCCCTGCTTCCCAGAATAAAGATGCGCACCGCCTTCGGCGACAGCTTCCAGTTCAGAGGCTTTCTGTCTGTATCCAGCGCCCGGAGCGCCTCCAGCTCCTCCCGGTAACGCACCTCCACAGGCGGCTTTAAATCTGATTTGTAATCCATATTCCAACCTCACCAAAAGAAAACGGCAGAAATTCTCTCCTACTGCCAGTTCTCCATCATCTCAATCAGCTTTGTCTCATAGTCTCCCAGCACTTCCTCCTGGCGGCCTCCGTGCTGCAGATTCATCTCCACGCCCCATTCGCCATTCTCTTCAAACTCCCAGATATGGTAGGGAACGCCCCGGTAGGAAAAATCCACGCTTCCGCAGCCATCCTCCTCGTGATATTCATACTCCCAGCCCTTGTGTTCCAGGTAAGCGCGCACGCGCAGCAAACGTCCTTTCTCTTCCATCCTGCTCTCCTTTTCATGAGCCGCCGTATCCGGCAGAAGACCTGCTTCCTTCTGTCCCTCCGGCGGCGTTCTTATCTCTAAGAATACGGAATTTCCATGGACACGTCAAGAGCTTCCTGAGCGCTCCTCCGTCCTGGGCATGAAAAAAGGAAGGCGTCTTCTGCCTTCCTTTTCCCTGCAGGCTTCATCCCTGCTTTCTCACTGCCTCAAAATAGGCAAACAGTCCCTCTGCCAGCACCGGATCGATCACCGGAATTCCCAGCTCCTTTTCCAGATCCTGCGCAATGCCGATGGTCGTCAGACCGGTACATCCCAAAGCGATAACTTCCGCTCCCATTTCCTTCAGCTCTCTGCCTTTCCGGAAACAGGACTCTCTTCCCTCCGGAGTCATCAGATCCAGCGTACTGTTTACGTCCTCCGGTCTTCCCACCGCCACCAGCTTATCCGGCGCGATCATACGCAGATAAGCCTTGGGCGCGTAGTCTACGATGCCCAGCACGGCCACCTTGTCGCCGTAACGCAGAGACAGCGCGGCCGTAGTCTCTCCGCCGCCGGTCACCGGTATGCCCGGAAGCGCCTTTCTGACCTCGGGCACGCCCGGATCATCCGCGCAGCTGACAATAATCATATCCACATCCTCAAAGGATTTCGCCGTCTCCACAATCTTCGGCACCGCAATCTGCTCCAGCTCATGGCTGTGGATTCCCTCCGGCTGATCCGGAATGCATTTGGAAACACAGCGGATTCCCGGATAATGCTCTTCAATCACACGTCCGTGCATCCCTACAAACTCCGGATCATCAGAGGTAAGGACACGGATAACACCCACCGTAAATTTTCTGTCCATCTTATATTTACCTTCCTTATATATACATATATCTGTAGTAATTTACATATCCCCCGTCTGTACCATGGTTTCCCATACGGAAAAAGGGAGGCACGCCTCCCTTTTCCTGAAGCGCTCCTGCGCCAAATCTTTCTTTATAAAGCTTTCCTTCTAAACCATGAATTTACCTTTTTCGATGATCAGCTTATCATCAAAGTACAGCGTCGGGTTCAGAATGATTCCGTCCATATGGCAGTCCGCCTTGTTTGTTCCGCCAAAGGAGGTATTGGTTCCAAAGGCGATGTGAACGGTTCCGTACACCTTCTCGTCCTCCAGAATAATGCCATTCAGGATCGCTGCCTCGTTGGTGCCGATTCCCAGCTCTCCTACTGTAGCGTTGCGCTCATTGGCCAGAAGAATATCCAGATTTTCCTTCTTCTCTCCTTCAATCTTCTGAAGCTTTCCGTTCCGGATGGTCACCTTCAGCGGAGAATCCAGCTTGCCGATTCCCACCATGGAGCCGTCAATGATCATCTCGCCGTCGACTCCGTCCTCCAGCGGCGCGATGTAGGCCTCTCCGGAGGGAAGATTTCCGCTCTGTCCAGGCTCTCTGTATACGCCGGGGCTGGGAACGCCTTTGCGTCCGTCCAGATTCAGGGTCAGGACGCAGTCGTCCTTCTCAATTCTGGCTGTCTTGCACTCGGTCAGAAGCTCTGTAATCTTCGCAGTCAGCTTCTCTACCTCGCCGTAATCCGCGGTCATGGCTCCTCTGGAAAACATCTCCTCGGTAATGCCGGGCATGGTCGCCACACGGGTTCCCTCTGCCACAGCCTGAATCTTCGCGTTTGTATGGGTCAGAGACTTGGCTGTGGGGCAGATCACGATGTCGGCGGCCTTCATGGCTGCCGCAATGGCCTTCGGAGGTTCTTCTCCGTTCAGCTCCCGCTCCTTCATCACTGTCATCATGGCCTCGCAGCCCAGATTTTTCGCTCCCTCATACAAAGCCTGAGCGATGGATACCCGGGTATCGTCCGTCACGATATAGACTTCCTCTCCGGCCTTTGCGTCGAGACAGTCTCTCAAAATATTTTCAGAAATTGTTACCAAATCCATAATCTGTTCCGTCTCCTATTCCACGTCCGTCAGCTCAGAGATCACACGGGCCAGCAGGGTTCTGGGCAGAACCACCAGCTTTCCGCTCTCTCTCGCGAACATATTTTTCATTTCCTGCGTAAATCCGATGCAGTCCAGAACCACCAGATCTCCATCCATATCCTTGACCTGGCGGGCAGCCTGCTCCAGAGCCTCCCAGTCTCCATAGGGAGACGCAGGCACGGATTTTACCTTATCCACAAACTGGGACCATTTTTTCTCACACTGCTCCACCTGAAGCGGTGAGGGTGTAATCGTGATGATGCTGGATTTCTTTGTTAGCAGCGGCACCACCTTATTCAGGATGTGGCAGGGATAAACCAGCGGAACCTTTGAGGTAAGGCTGTCCGGAAAATCTCCCGTGCAGAAAAACATGATCAGGCGGACGCCTTCATCTTCCAGCTCATGAATGCATTCCTGAAGTCTTGGAAGGATAAAACGCTCCGCGAAGGTCACGGAAGACCCGTCTGTCAGCCGGGAAACCAGCACATAATCCCCTTCCTCCGGGGCAAAACGGGCGATCTCTTCTTTTGTAAGCCCGTCCAGGCCGCCTCTTTGAAGAAGCTCTACCTTTCCGTCAAAAAGACGCATGATATCGGCAGTCACATCCGTTCTGGGTGCCTGTCCGATGGTGATGGCTCCGATTTTCATGGCTCACCCCTCCTTAGTCTTCATTTCCCAGGGTCTGCAGATGCTTCATGGAACCATACAGCTTCTGAAGACGCTCGTACTCTTCCTCATCGTAGAATTTCAGATTGCCTCTGCCGAAGTCCTTGGCTACCTCCAGCATGAACCGCGCCGCTTCCTCCACGTCTGTGATATGGGTGGCTCCTGTAGCGCAGCCCGGAACCATGACCTCCGCGGTAATCGCCACGCCTACCACCGGAGCGTCTGTAGCTGTACAGGGCTGAAGCACGCTGTTCAGATGATATACGTCATTGCCGTAAGGAGTAATATCCTGCATGGTCAGCGGGAATACATAGGGAAGGCGTCCTGTGGTGATCTGCATCTTCTCCAGCAGATCCT
>CALWAZ010000095.1 GCA_944375725.1 uncultured Merdimonas sp.
AAGTCTGGCTGTTGCGGCTTCAAATTCTTCCACCGTCGTCAATTTAAAATCTCCCATTATAAACCTCCTAGCTTTTTATATTTATATTTATGAAAGATCCAGCTTATCAATAATCTGATACAGGGCCGTCCGAACCGGAGAGTCCTCCGGAAGCTGTACGGTCGGCTTCCCGTCACAGTCGAAATCAAATACCTGCTCATCCTGGGGAACCACTCCAAGCAGCGTAAGCCCCTGCTTTTCAATCTCTTCTTTTGTTCCCTCATTGAGTACTCCGCCCGGAGCGCGGTTTACAATCAGACCTACTGTCTTGGGTTTTAAGCCGCATTCCGGAATCAGCTTCGCGATGCGGCCTACGGCCTGCACGCCTCTGCGGGAGCAGTCGCTGACCAGAATGATCGTATCCACCGACGGAAGAATTCCGCGGCTGATATGCTCCATGCCTGCTTCATTGTCTACGACAATGTACTTATAATTCTTGGCGTATCTGGCAATCTGCGTTGTCAGAAGCCCGTTTACAAAACAGTAACAGCCCTTTCCCTGGGTATGCCCCATCACAAGCAGATCGTAGTCATCCTGCTCTGAAAGCGCGTCCCCGAATTTCATCTCCATGTAATCCTGCTTGGACATGCCGGCCGGAATCGGATTTTCTCCCGATACTTCAGCCCGCGCCACTTCTTCCCGAATTTCTCCCAGAGTCTCGGGCGCTTCCACGCCGAGCACCTCATTCAGGTTGGAGTTCGCGTCTGCGTCCACCGCAAGGACAGGACCGTTCTTTTTGCTGCACAGATACTGAATCAGAAGGCCCGTCAGCGTCGTCTTTCCCACGCCGCCTTTTCCGGCCACAGCAATCGTATATGCCATATTCCTCTCTCCTGCCTTTTATTTATTTCCGCGGGCGGAAGCCCGACTCCCGCCCGCGCGTCTTTCCTTCGTTCTGCTGGGGTGCCCCGGCTGCTCAGGCGGCCGGGCAGTTCAGCTTCACTATGGAATTTGCCAGGTCCACGAAGGAAATGCTGCCCTCCACGGTAACCTCTGCTCCCATAATGTCAATCAGGCGGACACTGCTGCCCTCCACATAGATCTTGCTGACATTTTTCAGAACAACCTCTTCTGTGTCTTTTACTGTCTTATATACCGTTGCCAAACACATAAATATCTGCCTCCTTCTAATTTCTGCTCATGTTGTCCGGCGTCCGATGTTCTTTTCCCGGTATCCCAGTATCATTGTACTATTTTACCAGCGAAAGCGCCAGACTCAGATACAGATTTCCCTTATCAAAATTCTCAATGGCCTTCTCAATCTGGACGGCCACGTCCTCTTTTCCGGTCTCCCGGAATTTCTTTGCCACATCGGCCAGCTCAGCCGCGTGATGCTTATTATGGTCAAGCATATAGGAAAGCAGGGCTTCCTGCTCGCTTCCCGGCTTCTTCTCCTCACATCCGCCGCAGCTTCCGCAGTGTTCGTGGGCATGATCATGGGCATGCTCATGATCGCAGCCATGGGCATGTCCATGTTCTCCATCTACAATATGCATGATCTTTCCTCCTTGTCGGTTTTTCGGATATTATGTTAAATTCCTGTCAAATTTAATTCAATTATACCCCATAGCTTGCATTTAAGCAAGTCGATTTTGTCTGTTTCCACACGGCGGATTGTTTTTATTTTCGTACATTTCCACCCTGTCCGCGCACTTTGCCCATTTCTGGAATACAGTCCCGTTTTTCCGTATTTTCCCGGATTTTCAGCCTTATTTTTTCCTGCAGTCTGTAGGAAATTTCTCCCGTATATCATTGACTTTTCCGGTGATTTTTTGTACTCTCAGAGTAACGCGATACCGCGGAAACAGAGTATATAGAGTTTATGATTACGAGGAGAATCGTTATGAACAAGAATCTTGAAATCAACGGAAAGACACAGCTGGTATGCCTGCTGGGAAGCCCCGTCTCCCACAGCATTTCCCCGGCCATGCACAATGAAGCCTTCCGGCTTCTGAGCCTGAATTATGCCTATCTGGCCTTCGATGTGGATGAAGAACATTTTGAGCGGGCTGTGGACGGCCTGATTACCCTGAACGCCGCAGGCTGGAACTGCACCATGCCCCTGAAACGGCTGATGTATGAGCGGGCCGACAAACTGTCTGACGCGGCCCTTTTAAGCGGCGCCGTCAACACCATCGTCAACCGGGACGGCGTGCTCTGGGGCGACAATACGGACGGCTACGGCTTCATGCAGTCCATGGCGGATGCCGGTTTCCAGGCTCAGGGCACCCATATTACTCTTCTGGGCTCCGGCGGCGCGGCGGCGGCAATTCTTGCCCAGGCTGCCCTGGACGGCGCGCGCTCCATCGATGTCTTCGCCAGAAGCGCCAGCGCTTCCACCCGGCTCATCGGGGAGGAAATCGGACGAATCCATGGAACCTGCGCCTGCCGTCTGAGCCTCTATGATCTGGCAGATACCGTTCAGCTCAAAAAGAGCCTGGCGGAAAGCCAGGCTCTGATTAACGCCACCTCTGTAGGCATGGCGCCCCGGACGGACGCCTCTCTTATCACCGATCCCTCCTGGCTCCATCCGGAGCTGACAGTAGGAGATGTCATCTACAATCCCCGGGAAACTCTTCTTTTAAAGACAGCCCGGGAAGCCGGCTGCCGGACCTTCAACGGTATGTATATGCTGCTTCACCAGGGCGCGAAGGCTTTTCAGGACTGGACCGGCATGGAGATGCCCGTGGAGGCGGTGCGGAGAAAATACTTCAGTGAATAGACTCACAGTTCCTTCTTCCGGTAGGCTTCCTTCAGCTTCTGAACCCGCACCAGACTTTTGGCGGAACTCTCCTTTCTCTGCTCAGAAACAGCCAATACCAGGGCGTCAGCCATTGCAGCTGCCGCGGTCATGGAATGATATTCTTCATCCTCTCCCCGGCAGACATAAAGGCTGATGTCCGCCATTTGTTCCGGAAGCGCGTACAGCCGGCCGGTGAACAGCAGAGTCCGAAAGCCTGCCTTTTCCGCACAGCTTAAAATGATGCGTCCTTCCTCGGAAAGCTTTCCGAAACCAAAGGTAATCACCAGATCGCCTTTTCCTGCGTGGGCGATCCCCTCCAGAACCTCTGAGCCTCCGCTGGGAATCAAAGACACGTCAAGGCCCAGACGCCGCAGCCGGAAAAACAGAAGCTGTCCCATGGAAGCGGAAGCGTTTTTCGCGTGAATATAGATATGCCTGGCTTCCCCGACAGCCTTTGCTGCCCGTTCAAACTCT
>CALWAZ010000096.1 GCA_944375725.1 uncultured Merdimonas sp.
GTTTTGTTCTTTGAACAATTCTCTTCAGAATTTTCAAGGATTCTTAGCACTGTTCAGTTATCAAGGTTCGCTGTGCATCTCTCAGACGCAACTTTGATATAATATCATGTTTGTTCTCGTTTGTCAACAACTTTTTTAACTTTTTTTCAAGTTTTTGTTGTTGTCTTTGGAAGAACTTGCTGTCCCTCGAGACAGCTTAGTTAATTTACCATATCATCAGACAAATGTCAACAGCTTTTTTCAATTTTTTTATTTTATTTTTTCTGCGGGTTTTCCCTCTGTTCAAAGGCCCGCAGAATTGCCGCATTTTCCCTTTCTCCGTGCAGATTGATTTTTCAGGGGACACTGACAGCTTTCGCCTGCTGATGCCCTGCACTGCCAGTGTCACGCTTTATATCTTTGTATCTTTGTATCTTTATATCTTCATTTATTAATTCTGTTTCTCTTCCGGACACCGGGTGTACAGAGTCTCCCCTTCTTTGATCGTCTCCAGTACCTGAATATCCCGAATCTGCATCTTGTCCGTCTTCAGAGGATTGCGGTCCAGTATCACCATGTCAGCCTGCTTGCCTGCCTCCAGCGTCCCCTTGCGGATTTCCTCATGATAAGCGTAGGCGCTGTGGATGGTCACGCCTTTCAGGGCTTCATAGACGCTGATACACTGATCCTGGCCGATGGGCTGTCCGCTTCTCGTAAGCCTGTTGACTGCGCACCAGACGGTATGCAGCATATCCGGCTCCACCACCGGGGTGTCCTGATGGAAATTGTACACCAGGCCCCGCTCCATGGCGGCCCGGGCCGGACTGATATGCGCGCCCCGCACAGGGCCCAGATTTTTCAGGTGCACATCTCCCCAGTACCAGGTATGGGCCACGAATATGGACGGAACCATGCCAAGCTCTTTCATCTCATCCAGCTGATCGTCCCGCACGGTCTGGCAGTGGATCATGACTGGCCGCAGAGCCCGGATTTTGTCCGGATTCTCGGGAGACTTTGCCGCCGCTTTTTCAAAGGCCGCCAGATACTGGCCGGAGGCCGCGTCTCCATTGCAGTGGGCCAGAATCTGATATCCCTTATCTACAGCCGTTTCCACCCATCGGTCCGTCTCCTCCTGGGTATGGGCCGGATAACCGCAGTAGGTTTCTTCTCCCTCATAGGGCCTGGACAGCCAGGCAGAGCGTCCCTGGGGCGAGCCGTCCAGGATAATCTTCGCCCCTCCGATCTTCAGCCGGTTATGATACTTTTCATAATATTCCGGATAATCTTCGGCTGTCTTTTCCAGCTCGTCCGCCAGCACATAAGACACCACATCCAGCTGAAACACCTGATCTTCGGCGCATTTTGCCAGCTTCTGAAAGCCGGAGGCGTTGGTAGAGCCGTCCTGCACTGTCGTGATTCCATATTTCAAATAAATCTGCTGGGCCTTTTTCAGCTGCCGGGCGAAATCCGCCTTCACTCTGGAGAACACCGGAATCAGCACCTTCACCATAGCCGGAACTTCTTCAATATAACCATTCGGCTCGCCATTCTCCAGCCTTCCGAATTTTCCGCCCTCCGGATCCGCCGTGTCCGCCGTAATCCCGCACTCCCGCAGCAGCGCGCTGTTTGCCACGCACATATGGCCGGAGGTATGCAGGATGCAGATGGGAATGGTGTCTGACACCCGGTCCAGAACCGCTTTCGTGGGGTGCTCCTGTTCATCCAGGAAATTATGGTCATACCCGTAGCCCACCAGCACGTCCCCTTCTCCCATATGTTTTTCTTCCTTATAGGCGGAAAGTATCCTGACCAGTTCCTCAAAGCTGGTGCATTTCCCCAGATTGGCAAAATCCGTATACTGGGCCAGCATGCTGATATGGCTGTGGGGATCGATAAAAGAAGGCATCAGAGTTCTTCCTTTCAGATCAATCTCTTCCGCCTCCGGAAGGCATCTCTTGCGCGCCTCTGCAAGCTCTCCCACATAGACAATTTTTCCGTCCGCGGCAAGCAGGGCTTCCGGCGCGTCCCCTTCTTCCCGCATGGTAATGATATCTCCGCCGTAATACAATTTCTGCATGAAATTCTCTCTCCTTTCCCACTGTTTTTCCAGAACGCCGGACAGAAGGCAGCCGGTCCCTGTCCCGTCCGCATCTGTTTTATTTCTCCCTTATGTATCAGTATACACAAAATTGGCCCAAAGACACAGTCTCTGGACCAAATTTGTATATACATCCTCCCGGAACTGAACCGCAGATTATTTCAGTTCGGGCCAGTAGCCTTTGTTCGCCTCGATCATGTCGTCCAGGATCTCCTTGGCCACCTTCATGCTGGGCACAGTCTTATTGAGGGTGAAGGCCTTCAGCACCTTCTCATAGGAGCCCTCAATGCAGCCCTCTACCAGAAGCTTCTCACTGTTCAGCTGCTGCATCATCAGACCCTGCTGGAACAGCGGAATCTCATTCTGAGCGATGACCTCCGGTCCCTTCTTGCCGATGTAGGCCGGCACTTCCACCATAGCATCGTAGGGCATGTTCGGGATAGCTCCCCGGTTCTCAGTGATAACCAGGAAACGGGCCTTGGTATCATTCTTCAGGGCAATGGCCAGATCGGCAATCCAGTCGCCGTGGCTTCCCGCATAGAAGACGCTCTCGTCGATCTCTCCTGTGGCCAGATAACGGTCAATGCCGTCGAAAAGATTTTTCTCTCTGGTCTCCATGACCTCGTTGGCGCGGGTATGGTTCGGATCGGAATGCTCCACAAACTCCTTCTGCTGCAGATAATAGTTCAGATAGGTGTTGGGCAGGGTCTCCGGGAAATTCTTCATAATCTCATAGACGCCCTTCCATACATAATACCAGCTGCCCTTGGTATGGCGGTTTCCGCCGCTTC
>CALWAZ010000097.1 GCA_944375725.1 uncultured Merdimonas sp.
GAAGGCGCGCAGACAAAAGGGAGGATGAGAATGTTTCAGTTTTTTAAGAAGAAGCCGGAACTGGAAAAAGCAGGCCTGGAGCTTGCAGCCATGACGGACGGACGCTGTATTCCCCTGGAGGAGGTAAACGATCCGGTGTTTTCCGGAAAGGCTCTGGGAGATGGAATTGCCATTGTTCCGGAGGACTGCGTGATTGCGGCGCCCTGTGACGGAACGGTGTCTATGCTGGCGGAGACGCTTCATGCTTTTGGCATGACAAGGGAAGACGGACTTGAGCTGATGGTACATATCGGCATCGATACGGTTGCCCTGCAGGGAGAGGGCTTTGAGGCTCTGGTTGCCCAGGGAGCTCAGGTGAAGAAAGGGGAACCTCTGATTCGCTTTGATGCCACCCTTATGGAGAAAAAGGGAATCGATATGACTACCATGCTGATCCTGCTGAATCCCGGACAGTATCAATTTAAAACACTGGCTGGCGGACAGCAGGTGAAGAAGAGTGTTGATACCGTAATCGAGTGCAGCCGGTAAAAACTTTAAGCGAGTGGGGACTTTAAGTAAGATGGAAGCCGTTAAGGTATACAACAATAATGCTGTGTCGGCGGTGAAGCCGGACGGGCGGGAGGTCGTCCTGGTCGGTTCCGGCGTGGGGTTTGCCAAAAAGCCCGGCGATACCATCGACGAGCGAAAGGTAGAAAAAATCTATTACATACAGAGTGAATTTCAGACCAAGTTTCTGCAGCTCATGAAGGATGCGGGACCGGATGCGATCCGCGCGGCGGAGGATATCCTGAAATATGCGCGGGAGCAGGGGCTGGAGCTGAAAGATCAGCTGCTGGTATCTCTGATCGATCATATCTGTTTTGCCATCGAACGATACGAGCAGGGAATCGACCTGCCTTATCTGATGCTGGCAGAGACCCGGCTTCTCTATCCCAAAGAATTTGAAGCGGGAAGATGGGCTCTGGATTGGATCGAGTCCCAGTGCGGCGTAAGGCTGCCGGACTATGAAGCGGGTTATATCGCGCTGCAGCTTGCGAGCGCGTCCATGAACCGGGAGATGACGTATAATACGCTGAAGCTTACCAAGGGCTGCATGGATATTATCCGTGATACCTATGGGGTGGAGCTGGACCCGGATCAGATTGAGACAGTGCGTCTGACTACGCATCTGAAATTTCTGGCACAGCGCATTTTCCAGCAGGTGCAGTGGACGGATGACGATATGGAAGGGCTTCATGAGATGCTTCTGAAAAAGCATAAGCAGAACAGAAAGTGTATGGAGAGGCTTAAGGAGTATATCCGGGAGAATTTTGACTATACTCTGAACGCCCAGGAAGAGGTGTACCTGCTGGTGCATCTGAGTAAGATATTTTATTAGCTTTAATAAGGCTATGAAAGAGTTTTAAAAAAGTTTCAAAGGAGAAAGACTGTTATGAAGAAAAAGATTATGGGTGCCTTGGAGAACTTTTCCAAGGCCATGCTGCAGCCGCTGATGTACCTGTCTGTAGGCGGCCTGATTCTGGCGATTGGTGCGCTGATTACCAATTCGGCTATTTCCAATGCGCTGCCCTTCCTGAAATGGGCGCCCATTCAGATTCTGGGAAATCTGATGTATCAGACGATCTATGTGATTGTAAACAACCTGGCGGTGCTGTTTGTCATCGGAATTCCGGCGGCTATGGCCAAAAAGGACAAGCATCACGCAGGAATTATCGGACTAATGTCCTACCTGATGTATCTGACCACCTCCAACGTGCTCTTAAGCACCATGGGACAGCTG
Source organism: uncultured Merdimonas sp. (assembly GCA_944375725.1). Classification (GTDB taxonomy): domain Bacteria; phylum Bacillota; class Clostridia; order Lachnospirales; family Lachnospiraceae; genus Laedolimicola. Next base: position 1,781 of record CALWAZ010000097.1, read on the forward strand.
GCTGAGCCCAATGAGATGCTGGGCCTTGTGGGAACGGGCCAGACAGAGATTCTGGGCATCCAGTGTGTGGACATGAGCGTGTTCGGCGGCATCATTCTGGGATGCCTGGTGGCCTATGTGTTTAACCGCACCTACAATAAGAGATTTGAGGGCGCCATGCAGATGTTTTCCGGTGTGCGCTTCTCTTTCCTGATTATGATTTTTATATCCATGGTATTCGGCGTGCTGAGCAACCTGATTTGGCCGGTGGTGCAGTCCGGTATTTCCGCCCTGGCAAATGTGATCAGCAGCTCCGGCGCTTTTGGACTGTTCCTGTATGGTTTCCTGGAGAGACTGCTGATTCCCACAGGACTTCATCACCTGGTTTACACGCCCTTCCAGTTCTCTGACCTGGGCGGCGTCCTTCAGATTGGGGACACCACGGCGGCAGGCGCTTACGCCATCGCCATGACAGAGCTGAATATGCCAGATGTGGCAAAGGTGTCCGACAGCATTTACTACATGGCCATCGGCTTCACAAAAATGTTTGGATATATTGGTATTGTGGCTGCCTTCATTCACACAGCCCGTCCGGAGAACAAGAAGCGCGTCCGCGCTACCCTGATCCCGCTGGTAATCACTTCCTGTATTGCGGGAATCACTGAGCCCATTGACTTTATGTTTATCTTTGCGGCTCCGCTGCTGTTCGTGCTGCATGCGGCGATCGCGGGTCTGTTCATTGCGCTTCTGAAGATCTTTAACGTAACTGCTTTCTGCGGAGGCAATATTATCACCTCCTTCCTGACCAACCTGGCAGCAGGAACGGAGAAGACCAACTGGCCCATGATGTATGTGCTGGCTGTGATTCAGATCATCGTATACTTCGTTCTGTTCAGCTTCCTGATCAAGAAGTTCAATCTGAAGACGCCGGGACGTGAAGAGGTAGATGCGGCTCTTGCAGAGGCGGAAGGCATAGCTCCCACAGCCGTGGAGACTAAGAAAGAGGCCAAGACAAGCTCGCTTACAGCCAATGTGGCAAGCCTGGTGGAGGGCCTTGGCGGCAAGGAGAATATCAACAGTACAGAGAACTGCTTCACCCGTCTGAGAGTGAACGTGAAGGATCCGTCTCTTCTGAAGGATGAGCTGATTAACAAGGTGCCCAACAGCGGTATCGTAAAGAAAGGCGACGATATTCAGATTATCATCGGTCTGCAGGTGGCTGAGCTGCGGAACGCAGTGGAAGATTACCTGAAAACAATCTAATTTACATAAAAGTCAGGAGGAAAAAACATGATTATTACCATAGTCGGCGGCGGAAGTACCTTTACGCCCGGAATCGTAAAATCCATCGCCCTTCGGAAGGAAGAGCTGGAAGTGGACGAGATTCGTCTCTTTGATATCGACAGAGAGCGCCAGGATAAGCTGGGCGTGCTGGTAAAATGGATTCTGGAGGAGGATCTGAAAAGCGGGATCAAGCTTACCGTAACCTATGACGAGAAGGAAGCCTATACAGACGCAGACTTCATCTTTGCCCAGATGCGAGTGGGAAAATACGCCATGAGAGAGCAGGATGAGAAGATTCCTCTGAAGCACGGCTGCGTGGGACAGGAGACCTGCGGCTGCGGCGGAATGGCATACGGCATGCGCACCATCTTCCCCATGATCAAAGTGATTGATGATGTGGAGAAATACGCGAAACCCACCTACTGGATTCTGAACTATTCCAATCCGGCATCCATTGTATCCGAGGCCTGCAGAAAGCTGCGCCCGAACGCCCGTATTATCAACATCTGCGACATGCCTATCGCTATCATTGATGTGGTGGCTGCCGCCCTGGAAGTAAACAAGAAGGATCTGGTATACGATTATTACGGACTGAATCATTTCGGCTGGTTTACCTCCATCGAGTACAAGGGCGAGGATGTGATGCCGAAGCTGAGAGACTATATTATGGATCAGGAGATTCTTCTTCCGGCGGCCTATCTGAAGGATAAGGGAGCCCTGACCAGCAGCGGAAGCGGCGGAAACCGCCATACCAAGGGCAGCTGGTATTATGTATGGAAGGGCGTCTATGAGATTATGAAGAATTTCCCGGAGACCCTGCCCAACACCTATCTGAACTATTATCTGCAGCAGAAGGA
>CALWAZ010000098.1 GCA_944375725.1 uncultured Merdimonas sp.
TTCTTCGGCATGGTTCCATTCTCAATCCGGCCTGCGCAGATGTAGTCCAGAAGGAGTACGCCCATCTCATTTCCGGATACCAGCTCATAGCTTCCGTCCGGGCACTTCATGGCGATTCCCACACGGTCCGCGTCCGGGTCTGTGGCAAGCATCAGATCCGCGCCGGACTTCTCTGCCAGCTCAAGCCCAAGCTTCAGCGCCTCAAAAATCTCCGGATTCGGATAGGGGCAGGTGGGGAAATTGCCGTCCGGATACTGCTGCTCCGGAACAATCGTAATATCCGTAATGCCGATATCCTTCAGAACGCGGGTAACCGGAACCAGGCCGGAGCCGTTCAGCGGAGAGTACACCAGCTTCAATCCTGCAGTCTTGCAGATTCCCGGGCGCACGCTGCGTGCCTCGATAGCCGCATAGAGCGCTTCCTTGCAGTCATCTCCCACATATTCGATCAGGCCTGCTGCCTGTCCCTCTTCAAAGGTCATCATCTTGGCGCCTGTGAGAATATCCGTCTTCTGAATTTCCGCGTACACAATGTCCGCCGCCTCATCTGTCATCTGGCAGCCGTCCGGACCATACGCCTTGTATCCATTGTATTTGGCCGGATTATGGGAAGCCGTCACCATAATTCCCGCGTTTGCTTTATAATAACGGGTCGCGAAGCTTAAAGCCGGAACCGGCATCAGCGCGTCATAAATGCGGACCCGGATTCCATTGGCCGCCAGCACGCAGGCCGCGGTCTTTGCGAACACGTCGCTGTTGATACGGCTGTCAAAGCTGATAGCCACCAGCTGGTTTCCGCCCTGGGTCTTCACCCAGTTCGCAAGTCCTTGTGTCGCCTGGCGCACCACATAAATATTCATGCGGTTCGTGCCTGCTCCCAGTACGCCCCGGAGTCCCGCGGTTCCGAATTTCAGAGCCACCGCGAAGCGGTCCTTGATCTCGTCATCCTTTCCCTGAATGGATTCCAGTTCTTCCTTCAGAGCCGGATCCTCCAGATCTGCCTCCAGCCAACGTTTGTAATCATCCATGTACATAGTCCTGCACCTCACCCTAATTTTCTGAAAACTTTAAGGCCGGAAAAACCGCAGACAATCACCCGGTGATCTTCCGGCCTTTTTCTCTATAATTGTAAAATGTTTCAATATAAAAGTCAATCAAAAGCTCAGTGCAAACAGTCCTTTTATCAGCTGTTTCCTCCGTCTGTCCTGCTCCAGAAACACCTCCAGTTTCTCAGCGCTCTTTTCCGGCACCCAGGCCTTGCTGGCATTGTAATAATGGTGTATCAGCTTCCAGACCTTTTCCGGGTAATACAGGCTCACCGCCAGATAAAGCCGCTCCTTTTCCGACAGGGGAAGCTCCTTTTCATAGGCCTCCAGCATGCGGCTGGCCAGATTTTCATTCCAGTTCTGCTTCTCCATAATCTTCCGCAGAAACAGGCAGATATCATTCAGCTGCACATTGATCTCAAAGCGCTGAAAATTTACGACGGCTGTTTCCTGGCGGCTGATCAGAATATTGTGGTGGATATATTCTCCATGGCAGATATGCTCTTCCCGGCAGGCGCGCTCGTAGAGCGCGCCGCAGCCGGAGGATTCCAGCCTTTCCAGCGCCAGACGGCCGTCCCGGAAGATATCCTCCGCGCATTTTAAAAACAGCAGCTCAAATCTGCCCTTTTTGTGTCTGCTCCGGATAAAATTCTGGGTCCGCTTCAGCTCCCTGCTCCGCCGTTCCAGCTCCTGGCTCCGTTCCCTTCCTGTAAGCTTCAGCTTCTCCTGGCCGGATACCTGTAAAGCCCCTCTGGCCTCCCGGTGAATCCGCGCCAGGGTCCTCATGCTTTTCAGCAGATCTTCCTCACTCTTCGGATCACATTCCCGTCCCGCGGGCCAGTTTTTCAGAATATAGGGCGTGTCATAATCTCCCACGGACACCAGGGCTCCTTCCCGGTTCGGGACAATTCTGTCCGCCCTGCAGACTCCTCTCTGCTCCAGATGCTCAAGCAGGGTCTGAACATAGGGAAGCTTCTGTACGGAGCCTGCAAATTCCTTCAACAATTTCAATCCCTGGTCGGTCTCCAGGATCAGGCTTCCACGCCCGCCAAAGCTTCTCTGAAGCCGGATATCATACTGCTCTAAAATCTGCAGTCCTTTTTCGTTCACGCAAATCCCCCCGTTCCTTTCAAATCTATGAAGAAACGGGGGGTATTATTCTTTCTAAAAGCAATTCTTTTTTATTATATTCCGGATGCTCAATCACCAGCTCCAGAAGCTCATTTAAAGTCCTGCCAAGCTGGGGCCCGGGCTTCAGGCCCGCGTCCATGAGATCCCTGCCGGTCACTGCCAGATCCTTTAAGGTCAGGCAGTCCTGCTGCCTTAGGATTTTCTGATACAGCCCTTCGATCTCTTCCAGGTTTTTCAGCTTTTTCTCCTGAACCGCCGGATTCTGCGCCAGAATATCCGCCCGGCGCACCTTCAGATAGTCCGGAAAAATGTCCGCGCCTATCCGATGCACCGCCCGGCGGACGCCTCTCTCCGTGGCCTCTGCCTGGAGATCGTCATGAACCTGCACCAGCCGCGCCGTCTTTTTCCGGGTGTCGTTGTCAAATTTCAGCCGGCGCAGAATCTGATTCGCCAGCTCTGCTCCCTTTTCCGCATGCCGGTAAAAATGATCAATACCCTGTTCATCCCTGGTCCGCACCAGCGGCTTTCCGATATCATGAAGAAGCACCGCCAGACGCAGAGTTCTGTCCGCTTCCACAAAGGGCAGGGCATGGAGCGTATGCTCTCCCACAGACCAGCAGTGGTGGGGATTCTGCTGGGGAGTCTCCATGCAGGCGTCAAACTCCGGCAGAATCACTGCCGAGATTCCCGTCTCCCAGACCACCCGGAAGGTCTCCGGATGGGGAGAAACCAGAAGCTTGACCAGCTCCGTCTGGATGCGCTCGGCGCTGACTTTGCGGAGATTGGGCGCAAACTCGGAAAGGGCCTCCTTCGTCTTCTCTTCTATGGCAAAGTCCAGCTGGGCAGAAAAACGCACGGCCCTTAAGATCCGCAGGGCATCCTCCGTAAACCGCTCTCTCGGATCTCCCACGCAGCGGATCCGGCCCCGCTTCAGATCTCCCAGACCGTCAAAAGCGTCCACCAGACCGTCTTTCTGATTGTACGCCATGGCATTGACCGTAAAATCCCGCCGCTTCAGGTCCTCCAGAAGACTGGGGGTAAAGATCACCTTGTCGGGATGGCGGCCGTCCAGATATTCCCCGTCGATACGGTAGGTGGTCACCTCAAAGCCTTCCTTTCCCTGCATGACGGTCACGGTTCCATGCTGAAGGCCCGTGTCCAGCGTCCTGGGAAAGAGCGCCTTCACCTGCTCCGGACGGGCATTTGTGGTAATGTCCCAGTCCGCGGCTGTCCGGCCCAGAATAGCGTCCCGGACGCAGCCGCCCACCACGTAAGCCTCAAAGCCTGCTTCCGTGAGGACCGATATGATTCTTTCTGCCTTTTCCGGAATCTGTATCTGAATTCCCATGACCCTTTCCCCCCTGTTTCCCGGATAAGCCGGATCTATCCCAGGAAGGCGGTCCCGGCACCGCCGGGACCGCCTTCCTTCTGTCTCAAAGCTTCTGTCTTTCGTTCTTTAATATGCCTTGCCCCAGTAAACCATGGCCTTCGCAGGCTTTCCGCAGCATACGCACACATCGGAAAGCTTCTCCTGCTTAAAGGGCATGCAGCGGGCTGTAGCTGTAGTCTCGTCCTTAATCTTATCCTCGCAGGCCTGATCGCCGCACCACATGGCGCGCACAAAGCCCGGCTTCTCATTGATAGTCTTTACAAACTCCTCGTAGGTCAGAGCGTCATAGGTATGAGCGTCTCTGTGGGCTCTTGCCCGCTCCAGCATCTCCTTCTGCATGGTGTCAAGCACCTGGGTCAGTTTTGCGGAAAGGTTTTCCAGAGCCACCACGATCTTTTCCCGGGTATCCCGGCGCACAATCACTGCCTGTCCGGCTTCGATATCCTTCGGTCCGATCTCAATACGCACCGGAATTCCCTTCATCTCCTGCTCGGAGAATTTCCATCCCGGGCTCTTGTCGGAATCGTCCACCTTTACCTTGAAGCCTGCCTGGATCAGCTCATCGCGGATAGCGTAAGCCTTATCCAGCACGCCCTCCTTGTGCTGGGCGATGGGAATCACCATCACCTGGGTGGGCGCGATCCGCGGCGGCAGCACCAGGCCGCTGTTGTCGCCGTGTACCATAATGATCGCTCCGATCATACGTGTGGTCATTCCCCAGGAGGTCTGATGCACGTACTGAAGCGTATTGTCCTTTGCTGTATACTGAATGCCGAAGGCCCTTGCGAAGCCGTCGCCGAAATTGTGGCTGGTTCCGGACTGCAGCGCCTTTCCGTCATGCATCAGCGCCTCGATGGTGTAGGTAGCCTCCGCTCCGGCAAATTTTTCCTTGTCTGTCTTTCTTCCCCGGATAACCGGAATCGCCAGAACCTCCTCGCAGAAGTCCGCGTATACATTCAGCATCTGCTGGGTTCTTGCCTCAGCCTCCTCCGCTGTAGCGTGGGCTGTATGGCCTTCCTGCCACAGGAACTCTCTGGAACGCAGGAACGGACGGGTCGTCTTCTCCCAGCGCACGACAGAGCACCACTGGTTATATACCTTCGGAAGATCCCGGTAGGACTGGATCTCCTTTGCGTAGAAATCACAGAACAGAGTCTCAGAGGTAGGACGCACGCACAGACGCTCCTGCAGCTCTTCCATTC
>CALWAZ010000099.1 GCA_944375725.1 uncultured Merdimonas sp.
ATGGCGGTCATAGCCGAGATATTTAAGAACAGTAATTAGAGGAGGTGTAACCTGTGTCTATTTGTCCTAAGAATAAATCTTCCAAGGGAAGAAGAGATAAGAGAAGAGCAAACTGGAAAATGAGCACTATGAATCTTGTAAAGTGCAGCAAGTGCGGAGCTCTGATGATGCCGCATAGAGTTTGCAAGTCCTGCGGAAGCTACAACAAAAAAGAGATTATCTCTGTAGACTAAGTTTATTTTAGGAAAAACGGGTAAATGTTTGTATCACATACATTTACCCGTTTTTTTTTATGCTTATCAGGAGAAAGAAATACAAAATGAATATACTCTGAGCTGACAGGAGTATACACGGCTGACAGGAGTATACACGGTCAGGACGGGGCTGTTTCGGCGTCCGGCAGGTCTGCTCCCGGCGTGTATGCCTTATCAACTTAGGGTAGACTTTGGGGCCTGAATGCGTTACAATAAACTTGCCAGTTAAAAAACGACTGATAATTCTAAGGAATGAGAGGGGAAACGTATGGACAAAAGAACAACTGGAATCGTAGCCTATATTACATGGATTGGTCTCGTAATCGCTCTTGTGGCGGGAGACAAAGAGGGGGCAAAGTTCCATCTGAATCAGGCACTTGTAATTTTCCTGTTCAGCCTTCTGAGCTTGATTCCGTGTATCGGATGGCTGTGGGGAATCTTCATGCTTGTCTGCTGGATTATGGGATTAATCGCAGCAATCAACGAGGAAGAAAAGCCGGTTCCGCTGCTTGGCGGCATCAGACTTCTGAAGTAATATGAATAACAGATGCCGCGCGTATGTTGTCAGCCTGGCTGCCGGAGGAATTCTGGCAGCTGGTCTGGCTTTTTATATTATTATCGGGAAAGATTTTTTTCAGATTCCCCCCTGTCTTATCTACGAAAAAACAGGACTGTGGTGTCCGGCCTGCGGCGGAACCAGAGCTGTTCTGGCGCTGCTGGATGGGCGGATCGTACCGGCTTTTTGGTGGAATCCTGTTGTCCCCTATGGTGTTTTTCTTTATCTGGCATATATTCTGGAGGAAACAAGGGAAAGAATTTTTCGCAGCAGATACCGGGTTCCCATGAGGTTCTGGAAGGCCTGCGTAGGCCTGGGACTCCTGCTTCTTGCAGGAAACTGTCTGCTGCGCAATCTTCTGCTTTTTGTTCACAAAAGCAACATATTTTCCTGATATAATCAGAAGCATATAAAAGCGCATGAAAATGGTATGGAGGACTTCTTTATGGATAAACTGAAGATTCTTGTGGTGGATGATGAGAGCAGAATGCGCAAGCTGGTCCGGGATTTCCTCACAAAGAAAAATTTCGAGGTTCTGGAGGCGGGCGACGGGGCGGAGGCTCTGGATATCTTTTTTGGCACAGATGGAATTGCGCTGGTGATTCTGGATGTGATGATGCCCAAAATGGATGGATGGCAGACCTGCCGCGAGATTCGCGCCTATTCCAAGGTTCCGATTATCATGCTCACGGCAAAATCGGATGAGAGGGATGAACTGCAGGGCTTTGAACTGGGTGTGGACGAGTATATATCCAAGCCTTTCAGTCCGAAGATTCTGGTGGCGAGAGTGGAGGCAATCTTGCGCAGGACCAGCGGCAGAGACGGCGGGGATGTGCTGAGGGCCGGCGGCATCGAGCTGGATAAGGCTGCGCACATTGTAACTCTGGACGGAAAGCCGCTGGAGCTGAGTTTTAAGGAGTTTGAGCTTTTGGCCTATTTTATGGAGAATCAGGGAATTGCGCTGTCCAGGGAAAAGATTCTGAATCATGTATGGAATTATGACTATTTTGGAGACGCCAGAACCATTGATACCCATGTAAAAAAACTGCGGAGCAAGCTTGGAGAAAAGGGAGATATGATCAAGACGATCTGGGGCATGGGTTATAAATTTGAGGCGTAGATTTGAGGCACAGATATGAAACATTCGATTAAGCGGCAGCTGGCCGGTATTTTTATCGGAGTGATGGCAGGAACCTTCCTCCTCTGCGGGCTTGTTAATGCACTGTTTCTGGAGAAGTATTATCTGAATAATAAAAAGGAGACGGTAATCAGCGCTTACAGTATGCTGAATCAGGGTTTCCGGGAGGGAAGAGAAGACGAGGAAAGCTTTATTTCCCAGCTTGATCTGATCTGCAGCACAGATAATATCTCTGTCTTTGTGATGGACAACAGCGGCGCGCCCAGGCTGTACACAAACCGTGATTATCAGATTCTGAAGCAGAAACTGTACAACTATATTTTCGGAATGGACAGCAGAGAGGTGACAGTGCTGAACCGGGAAGAAAGCTATACGCTGCGGGAGAGCAGAGACTATCTGACTCAGGCTGACTATCTGGAGGTCATAGGGACGCTGGATACCGGAGAGCCCTTTATCATGCAGACGGCGCTGGAGAGCATCCGGGAAAGCGCGGCTATTTCCAACCGGTTTTTCCTCTATATTGCCTTTGCAGCCGTGGCGGTAAGCTCTCTTTTGATCTGGTGGCTGTCCAGAAGAATATCCGAGCCTATTCTTGAGCTTACAGATATTTCAAGACGAATGACGGAGCTGGATTTTGACGCCAAATTTACCTCCGGCGTACAGAACGAGATCGGCGTTCTGGGGCATCATATCAATCAGCTTTCGGAAACGCTGGAGCGGACGATCTCCGAGCTGAAAACAGCCAATAATGAGCTGCAGAAAGATATTGAGCAGAAGACTCAGATTGATGAGATGAGGAAGGAATTTCTGTCGAACGTATCCCATGAGCTTAAGACTCCGATTGCGCTGATTCAGGGCTATGCGGAGGGTCTGAAGGAGTGCATCAATGATGACGCGGAGAGCCGGGACTTTTACTGCGAGGTCATCATGGACGAGGCGGGAAAGATGAATACCATGGTGAAGAATCTGCTTTCGCTGAATCAGCTGGAGTTTGGAAATGACGTGGTTACCATGGAGCGCTTTGACATCACAGCTCTGATTCGAAATGTCCTGAATTCCTCAAAAATTCTGATGGATCAGAAGGAGATTCATCTGATTTTCAAGGAGACGGAGGAGATTAACGTCTGGGCAGACGAATTTAAGATAGAAGAAGTGGTGACCAATTATATCAGCAACGCCATCAATCACTGTGAATTTGACAAGGTAATTGAGGTAAAGATAGTGAAGGAGCCGGATACGGTCCGTGTATCTGTCTTTAATACAGGGCGGCCGATTCCGGAAGAGGATCTGGATAAGATCTGGCAGAAGTTTTATAAAGTGGATAAGGCAAGGACCAGGGAATACGGAGGAAGCGGCATCGGCCTTTCTATTGTGAAGGCTATTATGGACTCGCTGCACCGGGAATGCGGCGTGAAGAATTATGATAACGGCGTGGAATTCTGGTTTGAGCTGGATGCCAAGGTAAATTAGCAGGAGATTTAAGGGGATAAGATTATGGTTAGAAAACATTTCTTTTTTTCCGGACGTGTACAGGGAGTAGGCTTCCGCTACCAGTCTGCCTATTATGCCCGGCGCCTGGGGCTGACCGGCTGGGTGCGGAACTTAAGCGACGGCCGCGTGGAAATGGAAGTGCAGGGAAAGGAGTCCCTGATCACGCAGCTGGTTCTGGAGCTGAAACACACATCCTATATCCGGATTGAAAGGGTGACCTGTGAAAATCTGCCTCTGAAAGAGGGAGAGGATAAGTTTTCTACAAAATTTACGTATTGAAAGCGGCCTGTTTTTCTGAAACTATCCGTTTTATATTTACAGGCAGCTGCCGGCATCCGAAGAGAAATAGAACTAAGAGTTCCAAACGGTGACACTGGCAGTGCAGGGCATCAGAAGGCGAAAGCTGCCAGTGTCCCCTGAAAAATCAGTCCGCACGGAGAAAGGGAAAATGCGGCAATTCTGCGGGGTTTTGAAGAGGGGGAAAACCTGCGGGAAAAAATAAATAAAAAAATTGAAAAAAGCTGTTGACATTTGTTTTCTGGTGTGGTAAATTAACTAAGCTGTCTCGAGGGACAGCAAGTTCTTCAAAAGGAAACAACAAAGGACTTCAAAAAAGTTAGAAAAGTTGTTGACAAACAAGAACAAACATGATAAGATATCAAAGTTGCGTCTGAGAGATGCACAGCGAACCTTGATAACTGAACAGTGCTAAGAATCCTTGAAAATTCTGAAGAGAATTGTTCAAAGAACAAAACCTATTTATAACAGTAAACGGGAAAGAG
>CALWAZ010000100.1 GCA_944375725.1 uncultured Merdimonas sp.
CCATATACCTGTTTCCTATGCCTTCAATACCTTTACGCTCACAGAATCCTTGCCGCCAAGCTCCACGCTCAGGACCAGCTTGCCGCCCAGGCCTGTCTTGATGGCTCCTGTGCTGACGCCGTCCACCAGAGTCAGATACTCTGTGTCATCTTCCATTCCCAGAGTGATCTGAGCGTCCTCCGGCCCTTCCACCTGGAACTCCACGCTGTCCGCGTCTGCCCGGAAATGCTCCACAGCCGTCCCCGGCACAGATTCATAGACAAACATATCGTTGCGCTCCAGTTTCGTAATCTCGCGGAAAGTCTTTACTTTGTAAATATCTCCCTGATATTCAAAATCCTGCTTCTTGGTCTTGGATGCCAGCTCAAAATCTCCAAAGCTGATGCTGCCGTCTTCTTCCGCGCGGATTAACTCTTTTACTGCTGCCATTTTCTTTCGTCCTCCCAATGGATCTACTCATATTGATGTATTTGATTATAAACGATTCCGGACTGGTTTTCCAGAACTTTTTTCTTATTACTATTCGCAGCTGCCGGCACTTTTCCGGCTCCTGGCTGCATGGCTGAACCTTTTACTCAGTCCGTGGCGCCCTGACCCTGGGAATCGAACACGATCTTTCCCCTGCGCATGGTGACTGTCACCTGGCTGCCTTTCCGGATGCTTCCGGAGAGCAGGGCGTCAGCCAGCGGATCCTCCACCTGAGTCTGAATCGCCCTCCTTAAAGGACGGGCTCCATATTTCACATCGTAGGCCGAATCTACGATATGGATCTTCACGCTGTCACGAACCTTCAGGGTAATGCCCATCTGCTCTTTGCAGCGGCTGGAAAGCTCCCGGAACAGAATGGTCACGATCTGCTTCATCTGCTCCTTATTCAGCGCATGGAACACGATGATTTCATCGATTCGGTTCAAGAATTCCGGCTTGAACATCCGGCGCACTTCCTCCATCACGCTGGCCTTCATGGCCTCATAATTCTGTTTCTCATCATCCTTGGAGGCAAAGCCCAGCCGCTTCGGGGAGATGATGGAACCGGCTCCAGCGTTTGAAGTCATGATGATCACTGTATTTTTGAAATCTACGGTTCTGCCCTGGGAATCTGTGATACGGCCGTCATCCAGCACCTGAAGCAGAATATTGAACACATCCGGGTGGGCCTTCTCAATCTCGTCAAACAGAATCACCGAATAGGGATTCCGGCGCACCTTTTCCGAGAGCTGTCCGCCGTCATCGTGTCCCACATATCCGGGAGGCGCTCCAATCAGCTTGGACACGCTGTGCTTTTCCATATATTCGGACATGTCCACACGAATCATGGCCTCCTCCCGGCCGAACAGCACTTCCGCAAGAGCCTTGGACAGCTCCGTCTTTCCCACGCCCGTAGGCCCGAGGAACAGGAAGGAACCGATGGGCCGGCCCGGATCCTTTAAGCCTACCCGTCCCCGGCGGACAGCCCTGGCCACGGCCGCCACAGCCTCATCCTGGGCAATCACCCGTTTATGCAGGATCTTTTCCAGCTTCTGCAGCCGCTGCGTCTCTGTCTCCGCAAGCTTGCTCACCGGAATCTTGGTCCAGTCTGAAACAATCTGGGCAATCTCATTTTCCCCCACAGTCAAAGCCTTCCTGCCATGTCCTCTGGCTGTCTTTGCCCGTTCCTTCGCAAGCTTTTCCTCCACCTGGATCCGCTCCTTCCGAAGCCGGGCCGCCCGGTCAAAGTCCTGCTCACGCACGGCCTGCTCCACATCCTCCAGAAGCTGGGCGCTTTCATTTTCCAGCTCCGCGGCTGCATGTACAAGCTCCGTTCCTCCCAGGCGTACCCGGGCACAAGCCTCATCCATCAAATCGATGGCCTTGTCCGGCAGAAACCGGTCGCTGATGTAGCGCTTGGACAGCTTAACCGCCGCTTCCAGGGCTTCATCGGCAATCTGTACCTGATGATGGCGCTCATAATTTCTCCGGAGTCCCTTCAAGATTTCAAAAGTCTCCTCCTCACTGGGCTCCTCCACCATAATCGGCTGGAAACGGCGCTCCAGCGCGGCATCCTTCTCGATATGCTTCCGGTATTCTTCCACCGTGGTGGCCCCGATGACCTGAAGCTCCCCTCTGGACAGGGCCGGTTTTAAGATATTCGCCGCATCCATGGCTCCTTCCGCTCCGCCGGCTCCGATCAGTGTGTGGAGCTCATCGATAAACAGGAGCACATCCCCGGCCTGAATCACTTCGTCCATGACATTTTTGATTCGCTCCTCAAATTCTCCCCGGTACTTGGTTCCTGCCACCATACCGGACAGGTCGAGAGTCAGCACCCGTTTTCCCTTTACGGAATCCGGCACCGCGCCTTCCACGATCCGCTCTGCCAGGCCCTCCACAATGGCCGTCTTGCCTACGCCGGGTTCCCCGATCAGGCAGGGGTTGTTCTTGGTGCGCCGGCTTAAGGTCTGAATCAGGCGGCGGATCTCATCCTGCCGTCCGATGCAGGGCTCCAGCTTCCGCTCCCTGGCAAGGGCCGTCAGATCCCGGCTGAACTGGTCCAGAGTCTGAGTGCTTCTTCCCTGGCCTTTGCCTGCGCGGGCAAACTCCTCCCGGTATTCCTGTCCGGTCTTTCCCATGGAATCCAGCATGGCAGAATACAGCTCTTTTACATTCACATTCATGGTGCTCAGCAGACGGCTGGCGGCGCATTCCACATCCTTGAGCATGGCAATGAGAATATGCTCTGTCCCTGTGAGCCGTTCATGAAATCTGGCAGCCTCCTGCCTGGCCTCCTTCAGCACCTTCTCCGCCCGGGGCGTAAAACCGGACGGTTCCCTCTGTTCCACATGGTTCTCCGGGGAAATCAGATCCCGGATCAGCTCCCGGACTGTCTGCTCTTCCACCTTTCTTTCCGCCAGAAGCTGAGCAGCGGCGCAGTCCTTTTCCTGGATGATGGCAAGAAGAATATGCTCTGTGCCCACATAATTCTGCCCCATTCCCTTTGAGACCTTTCCGGCCTGCTTCAGCACCCTGGCTGCCTTGGATGTATAATTTTCAAACATAAACTTCCTCCTGTTACAATGGGCGAGGTTCGTCACCCCGCCCTTCTCATTTGTAAAGCATATAAATTTTCCGGCTCTGCACCTTACAGATCCAGATCATCAAAATCAAGAATCTCGATATCGAAGTCCTCGTCATCCCCGTCTTCTGTCTTCTTCTGGGCTTTCTCTGTCTCTTCCGCGGCTTTCTCCGCTTCCGCTTCCTTCTCTACTTCCTCCACCGCAGTCATGTCAATCTGGGGAAGGTTTGCAGTGAGAGTCAGATCTGCCTTTTCCTCTTCTTCAAACTGCAGGCTTTCTTCTTCCTCGTCTGTATCTCCGGAACGCTTCTTCTTTACCGCGTCCATGAAATCATCAAAATCATCCCGCTCCTCGTCCTCGTCTGCCGCGCGGCGTCTGGAGAAGAAGCCCTTTTTCTTTCCTTTTTCCTTTTCGAAGCCATCTTCATCATCACCGCTGTCAAACTCATCCTCGTCAGCGCTGTCATCCTCATCGTAATCCTCGTACTCATATCCAGCATTACGGCTTTTGACCGCAAAAACGATCACAAGAACCAGAAGAATCACGCAAAGCACGCCGAGACCGATGATAATATACAGACGCATGCTCAGACTGTCTGCGCTGGAATCCTTCAGCGTCGTCAGCTCTCTCTGAAGAGCCGTCACAAGGCCCTGGGAGCCGAACTGTCCCAGATCCTGCTGGAAGGTTCCCTGAGCCGGATCATACCAGTACCAGCCGGAGCTTCCGTCCGGAGCGGACGCCCATACCAGATAAAGGGCCGTCTCCGCATCTGCCTGCCATGCCGTATAGGAAGCGTCTCCCACCAGAACCGAGGTCTGGATCAGATAATCCGCAGACGGAGCCTCCGATGGCTCCTGAATCGTATAGGCTGCCGCCGGAGCCTCCGGCTCTTCCGTCTCTGCCGGCTCCTCTGTGGTCTCCGGCTCCTCCGTCTCACTGACAGAGAGCAGATCGGAACGGAGCCAGCCGGTCACTTCTTCCCCGTCCTGGGTGTAGCTGACCTGATACCAGGTGGAACCGCCGCTCTCGGTCTCGTCCACAATCGTTACCGTATCGCCTGAGGAAAGTGAGCCGGCGATTCCGGCATTCGTGGACGCTTCCTGGCGCACACGGGCGCTCTCCACAGCTACTGTGCCGGTCCTGGCAGCCTGCCCTTTCAGCCCGGCTGAAAGAAACAATACACAGGCGGCGCATAACGCCAGCCCTCCGACGTATTTCCAAACTCCCCGTCTCCGGTAAAGTCTTTTCATCATAGTTTATCCTCCATCATCACATATCCTGCGTTATTTCTGTTCTCCGGCGCCGCTTCTTTTGGGCCCGGCGCTGCACTGCCCTTATTATAATCGCAAAGGTCCTTGTTTGTCAAATTAGAGATCTCTGGCATATTCTATTATATGGCACACAGGACTGATTTCATAAGATTTCAGCGCAGAAAATTACGGAGGTGGATTGATTGATTTCCAGATACGGCGCCTTAAGCGAACTGAAACCCGGTCAGAGCGCGCGTGTCCGGAAGCTTGCCTGTACCGGAAAGCTTCGGCGGCGTTTTCTTGACCTGGGACTTGGAGAAAATACAAGGGTGTCCTGCGTGGGACGCAGCCCGTCCGGCGACCCGGGAGCCTTCCTGATCCGGGGCGCGGTCATTGCCATCCGGAACCGGGACAGCCGGGATATTCTCGTAGAGCAGGAACGCGTTTCCGACCGGAAAAAAACGTCGGCTCCCAGATCCATTGCTCTGGCCGGAAATCCAAACGTGGGAAAGAGCACCGTTTTCAACGGGCTGACCGGCCTCCGCCAGCACACCGGAAACTGGCCCGGAAAGACTGTGGAACAGGCCTCCGGCTGTTTTCAGACTGCCCTCCATACGTACCGGCTTACAGATACCCCCGGCGCTTATTCGCTGACCTCCCATTCTCCGGAGGAGGAAATCACCCGGGATTTTCTGTGCTTTGGGGGAGCGGAAGCCGTGATCGCCGTCTGCGACGCCACCTGCCTGGAACGGAATCTGAACCTTGTTTTGCAGATTCTTGAGCTCTGCCCCAAGACACTGGTATGTGTCAATCTCATGGATGAAGCCGGAAAACGGGGCATACAGATCGATCTGCGCCTCCTGTCCCGGGAACTGGGCGTCCCCGTTGCAGGCATATCCGCCCGCAGCAGACAGACACTCTATGCCCTGACAGAGGCTCTGGATAACCTGACAGACGGCCACAGGACCAGTCCTGCAAATCCCGTGGCCTATCCGGCTCCCCTGGAGGCTGCTCTGAAGATTCTGGAACCTGCGGTTCAGGAAGCCGCTGCCGGCATCTTTCCTTCCCGCTGGCTCTCGCTGCGGCTGCTGGAGGGGGATGGCTCCTTTCTGAAAAAGCTGAGAGACTATCTGGGGTTTGCGCTGGAGACAGCCTCTTCTGTCCGTCCGGCGCTGGAAGAGGCCCGGGCAGTTCTGCGGGCAGCAGAGCTGACAGGCTCCGGGGAAAGCGCGTCAGAGCCGGAAGCGGAGGACCGCGGAAGGTCCTCTGGTTTCTTCGGTCTGTCCGACACGATCGCGGAAAGCATTCTGAAACGGGCAGAAGAAATTACTGCCAAATCCGTTCAGGCCGATATGGACAATGCCAGGAAAACCGATCAGTTTCTGGACCGGATCTTTACCAGCCGCATGACCGGCTATCCGGCCATGCTTCTTCTGCTGGCCCTGACCCTCTGGCTGACCATTGCCGGAGCCAACTATCCTTCCCGGCTGCTCTCGGAGCTTCTGGCCGCCTTCCGCCATGTGCTGGACGGCCTGGTGGCAGCCCTTGGAGCTCCCGGCTGGCTCCAGGGAATTCTGCTGGACGGAGCCTATCAGGTCCTGGCCTGGGTGGTCTCTGTTATGCTCCCTCCCATGGCCATCTTCTTTCCGCTGTTTACCTTTCTGGAGGATCTGGGCTACCTGCCGCGGATCGCCTACAACCTGGACCACGCCTTTCAGC
>CALWAZ010000101.1 GCA_944375725.1 uncultured Merdimonas sp.
CCGGATAAAGGATATGAGAAGGTGGCATATCCCAGAACAATTAATATCAGGGGGAAGAAATAATGGGCATGTTGGAAAAAGCGCTGGAAGGCGGAAAATTTGGTGTAACCGTTGAGATGGCTCCCCCCAAGGGATATGACTTTACCGAGCAGATGGAGGCAGCCGAGCTTCTGAAGGGAAAGGTGCACGGCGTAAACGTGACAGATATGCAGTCAGCCTGCTTGAAGGCATCTTCCCTGGGCCTGTGTATTAAGCTGAAACAGGCCGGACTGGATCCGATTATCCAGGTGACAGGGCGTGACAGAAGCCGTATGGGAATCATGGGTGATATGCTTTCTGCGGCGGCTTTCGGAATCGATACCATGCTGGCTCTGACCGGCGATCATCCCACAGTGGGAGACTGTAAGCAGTCCAAGCCGGTTTACGATCTGGATTCGGTGGGAATCCTGCATATGCTGACTGCCATGGAAGCCACAGACAGAGACTGCGGCGGTAATCCCATCGAGGGCGGCGCTCCGGTGTTTTACAAAGGAGCTGTAGTGACTCCGGTTTACGATCCGCTGCCGCTGCAGATCAATAAGCTGCGCCAGAAGGTGGAGGCAGGAGCCCAGTATATTCAGACGCAGGGCATCTTTGATATCGAAAGCCTGAAGCGTTTTATGGATGAAGTGGACAAGGCCGGCATCCATACGCATATTATGGCGGGAATCATTCCGCTGAAGGCTGCGGGAATGGCAAGATACATGAATGAAAATGTGCCGGGAATCGCGGTTCCCCAGGATATGATTGACCGCCTTGCCGCGGCTGCCGCTGAGGGCAAGGAAAAGGGCGTCAAGGGCCTTCCCACCCAGCTTGGCATTGAGATGGCCGCTGAAATGATCGCGAAGATTAAAGAGGAAGGAATCTGCGACGGCGTACATATCATGGCTATCGGCGCTGAGAAGAATGTGCCGAAGATTCTGGAAAAAGCCGGACTTACCATCGAATAGACAAAAGAAGGAATGGTTTTTGCAGGAAAATGACAGGGGAGACGCTCCAAGTCCTGCCGCCCGGAAGGGCGGCGGAACTTGGAGCGTCTCCCCTGGTTTTATCCGCGGTTTAATTCTGTGGAGCTTCCGGCTTCCTCCGGCGCGGCAGATGTTTCTGTTCCGGGTCCGGAGCTGTCTGTTCCTGAATGGGCAGACGGATCGTTACGCAATGGCAGACATCCTTCTGCAGTTCAAATTCCAGCTCGCCGTGATGGGCTTCCACAATCTGTTTTACGATGCGAAGCCCCATGATATGGGGAGCGGTATGGGCAGGAGATCCAGCTGCTTTTCCTTCCGGGGCTGTTCCTTTTTCCTCCCGCCGTGCTGGGGACGGCCGGGAAGCAGGCCGGTACAGGGCCTTGATCACAGGAACGGGAATGCCGCGTCCGGTGTCAGAAAAACAGATTTCCGCCATGCTGCCCTTTTGGTCCGCCTGGATCCGGATCCGGCAGCCCTGAGGATTGTGCCGGATGCTGTTGGAAGTGAGATTCCGGAAGGCGCGGGTCAGGAGATCCGCGTCCCCCAAAACAGTGACACGTTCCAGTTCAGGGGAAACATTCAGTTCCAGCCGGAAATGTTCCGGGAGGCCGTTATTCATATGCCAGGCAGCCAGGCTTCGGAGCAGAGCGGCAGGAGAACAGGAAGCCAGGCGCAGAGGATAGGAATCGTATTCCAGCTTGGAGGTAAGGTTTAAATCGGAAATCAGATTGCGTATCTGGAGGCTGTTTTCCCGGATGGAAGCAGCCTCTTTTCTTCCCTCCTCATCCAGGGCGGGATTGTGTTCCAGACTGTCCGCGTGGCCCATAATCAGGGACAGGGGGGTGCGGATATCGTGGGACACGCCGGAAATCCATTCCGTGCGGGCATTGTCCCGTTTGTCCAGGGCGGATTTCTGGCGGAAAAGAAGGATGGACGCGTCGTTGAGCTTCTGTGCCAGAGTGGCGGTCATTCCCCGTTCCGGCAGATTTAAGGGCCTCTGGAGATGGAGGTTTTCAATTCCTCCTGCCACGGATTTCAGCGATTTGTAGAGCCGGATTCCGAAGAAGAGAGACAGAAAAAAGACTATCAGCAGATTGCAGAGAAGGTAAGCGCCCAGATAGGAGGGAAAGGCTTTTAAGGCGCTCACACGGAATTCCATTTCATATTTGGCGATGGAATTCTTTGGCTGGGCAGCCACAAACAGGCCGCCGGAATGCTCCCAGACCTTGACCGGGTAATCCTTCAGATACCAGCGGCTCATGGAAGCGATATCGTTCAGAGAGTAGGAAAGGGGGATTTCCTCCGGCAGATTCCGGCTCCACACCACCTGTCCGTCCGGGTCTATGAGCATGGCAAAGGCGTAGTCCGCATCGATTTTCTCAGCGGCCTCCTGGGAAAGGGCATACTCTTCCCCATCCCAGACCAGGGACTGGGCCAGCTGTTCCGTGCGCCAGTTATAGTAGACAGGTTCCGCCTTGTACCTGTTTTCCCGGATAAGACAGATGAAGAAAAAGAGAATGTTTACTCCCAGTACAAAACATATGGTAAAAACTGCCGTGAGAATATAGCGCCGGCAGATTTTCAGCAGATCCTTCATGCTTTTTCCTCCTGTGCCAGACGGTAGCCGATTCCCCGGGCTGTGAGGAGAAAACGGGGATGGGAAGGATCTTCCTCGATCTTCTCCCGGAGCCGCCGGATATGTACCATCAGAGTATTTTCATAGGTATAATACCCGTCTCCCCAGACCGCGTCGCAGAGAGCGTCGAAGGTAACGATTTTTCCCTGGTTTTCAAAGAGCTTTTTCAGAATCAGCAGTTCCTTGGCAGTCAGGGAGAGGGGGCCTTCAGGGGTGTCCACAGTTCCCTGGTCAAAATGTACGATTCTGTTTCCGAGAGCCAGCCCGGCCTCCTCCTTTTGGGGACGGGAGCCGGAAAGATAGGTTCTGCGAATGATGGCCGCAAGCCGGAGAGTCAGCTCTTTCGGAAGGAAGGGCTTGGTCAGATAATCGTCCGCTCCGAGGCCGAGCCCCAGAAGCCTGTCATTGTCCTGATCCTTCGCGGAAAGAAATAAAATGGGAATATCCGACGCGGCGCGGAATTCCTGAAACAGAGAGAAGCCGTCTCCGTCCGGGAGCATGATATCCAGAATGATCAGGTCCGGGGCCTTTCCCTCAAAGACTTCCCGGGCTTCCCGGCAGCTGGAGGCTGTATAAAGAGACTGGTACCCCTCCTTTTTCAGAATGGAAAACAGCATGTCCAGAAGCTGGGGATTATCATCTACAATCAGAATTCTGCATTCATATATGTGGTTCATAATGATTCCTGCCTTTCCGCTTCCGCAGTCTGCGGAAGCCTGATCAGAGTATAGACCAAATTTCCGCGGGTTTCATTTCTTTTCGGAAAATTTAAGGAAAAAGTAAGGAACATAAATGCAGGAAGAAGATGAAATATTTCCGAAAATCTGGTATAATCAGGAAAAATGAATGCAGAAAGGATAGACAGTTTTATGGAGTATCAGATCACAGGCTATCAGCCTGAAAAATTGTTTCATTTTTTTGAGGAGATCAGCGCGATTCCCAGAGGATCCGGAAATGAAAAGGGAATCAGTGATTATCTTGTAAAATTTGCAAAGGAAAGAGGTCTCTGGGTGCATCAGGACGAGGCCTGGAATATCATTATCAAGAAGGCAGGCAGTCCGGGAGCGGAAAACCAGCCGCCGGTGATGCTTCAGGGGCATCTGGATATGGTATGTGAGAAGCTTGCGGGTGTGGAGCACGATTTTACAAAGGACGGACTGAAGCTGACCGTGAAGGACGGTGTGCTGACCGCGGAGGGGACGACGCTCGGAGCTGACAACGGCGTGGCTGCAGCCTTGATGCTGACGGTGCTGGACGACGAGGAGATGGAGCATCCTCCGGTAGAATGTGTTTTCACCACCGGTGAAGAGGTAGGCCTGACGGGAGCGGCAGCTCTTGATAAATCCCTGCTTTCAGCCCGTATCATGATCAATATGGATTCTGAGGAAGAAGGAGTCGGAACAGTCAGCTGCGCCGGAGGACTTCGGATCGAGTGTGCCAGACCTGCGAAGAGGGAAGAGGCGGAAGGAACGCTTCTTAAGCTGGAGATTTCCGGCCTGAAGGGCGGCCATTCCGGTATGGATATCGACAAGGAGCGGCAGAATGCCAACCGCCTGATGGCGCGGACCGTGTGGCAGCTTCTGAAGAATACAGACGGAAAACTGGTGGATTTCCAGGGAGGAAACAAGGACAACGCCATTCCCAGAGAGTGCAGGGCTTCTCTGATTTACGCAGAGCCGGCAGAGGCAGAAAAAGCCCGGGAGCTGGCCGCGCGTATGGCCGATACTCTGGCGGCGGAGGTTACTCCCTATGAAGAAAACTTTGTATGCCGGGTGGAAAAGGAAGAAGGAAGCAGAGCAGAGGCTCTTCCGGCAGAGGACGCGAAGGCCTTTGTGACAGCCATGTACCTGGCGCCGAACGGGGTGCAGAGCCGGAATATGCATATGGACGGCTTCGTGGTGACCTCCGTCAATATGGGTGTAGTCCGGGCAGAGAAGGACAGACTGGTACTTGTCTTTTCTCCCCGTTCCTCTGTGGCGTCTCTTCAGGAGGAGATGAAGGCGCGCCTGGGCCTTCTGGCAGAGACCTTTGGCTTCACCTCCTCTTACAGCGGAGAATATCCGGGCTGGAGCTATAAGGAAGATTCCAGAATCCGTGAGGTGTTTGCGGAGAGCTACCGGGAGCTCTTTGGCAGAGAGATGAAGATGGAAGGAATCCATGCCGGATTGGAGTGCGGGCTTTTCTCTGACGCGCTGCCCGGACTGGATGCCATCGCGGTGGGACCGACTCTGAACCATGTGCACACGCCGGAGGAAAACCTGCCTCTCGACTCCTGTGAAAGATTTTATGTTCTTCTGAAGGATGTGCTGAGAAGGCTTGCCCGGCGGGAAGGCTGAGCGGATAAAACGCGGAAGCTGAACACAACGCGGAAATAGAGAAACCGAGATACGTTAGAAAACAGAAAAAGGAGGATGCCCATGGGATGCGGAAAAACCGCAGTCTGGGTCATCCTCCTTTATTTTCGGTACCGGTAAAGTATGTTCCCGTTTTCCCGCTCTTCTGTAATCAGCTTTTGCCGTACCATATAGGGAAGAAGAGAGTCTAAAAACTCCTTCGGACTGGTCACGGCGATCTGTTCCCGGCCAAAAGGCATTTTTGCGGTCAGATTTTTCACCACAGGCTCCAGCTCCGTGCGGGAGAGGGGGCCCTTTTTCCGCAGGGTTTTACGAACTGCCGACACTCCTTTGGAGGAGAGCAGATTGGACAGATCCTGCTCTTGACGCATGGCGCGCCACAGCCCCCATCCGTAGATGAGAGCGGTGGCCG
Source organism: uncultured Merdimonas sp. (assembly GCA_944375725.1). Classification (GTDB taxonomy): domain Bacteria; phylum Bacillota; class Clostridia; order Lachnospirales; family Lachnospiraceae; genus Laedolimicola. Next base: position 5,410 of record CALWAZ010000101.1, read on the forward strand.
CCGCGAACAGAAGAACATACGGGATATAATGAAGTATCAGTTTCATTTTTCTCCTTTCCATCGGATCAGATGGTTGTCGCGAAGAATCTCCAGAAATTTAATCAGTCTGGAGAGAGATTTTTCCATCCCCGGGAAGCTGGCGTCCAGTTCCCCGGAAAGCTGGTGTACATCTTTCCTGTCATCGATGGCCAGCCAGACAAAGCTGCCATAATCATCCAGTTTGATCTCACTGACCCTGGGCCGGTGAAAAAATTTCTGGGCAATGCGGTGGTAAAAGCCTTTCCATTCAATAAAAAGAACGACCTTTCCGCTGTTGTCTGTCTGATATTCAATTTCCGGATTTTTAACAGGTACGAAATCCAGATAATTCCGCTGGTTCTTTGATTTCATAGCTATTTATCCTTTTTCATGCACTGTCTGAACAGAATGAACAGAAGTCCAAGGAAGATAACAAGGCTCAGGATCTGGGGCAGGGAGAAATCCCTGGCAATATCCACTTCCAGAACAGTCAGAACTGCCAGCAGAATGCCGACGATTCCCTCTCCGGCGATCAATCCGGAAGTAAAGAGTGTTCCACGGTCTGTGCGTTCTTTCTTTTCCTTGTCGCTGCCTTTGATGCGCTCCACGATAAAGCGGACCGCGCCTCCTGCCATAATGCCGGCGCTCAGGCTGAAGGGAAGGTACATACCAACCGCAAAGGGCATAACCGGAACCTTCAGAATCTCCACTACGATGGCGATGAATACGCCGGTCAGAATCAGGCCCCAGGGCAGCTCTGCGTTCATGATGCCTTCCACGAGCATCTTCATCATGGTTGCCTGGGCAGCCGGAAGATCTTCTGTCCCGTATCCCCATGCGGCGTTCAGAAGATAGAGCACAAAGCCTACGGAAAGAGCGGATACTACCACGCCCAGAAGCTCGCCGATCTGCTGCTTGATGGGAGTGGCGCCTACAATGTAGCCGGATTTCAGGTCCTGTGAGGTATCGCCTGCGATGGCAGCTACGATACAGATAACGCCTCCGATGGCGACAGCGCCCACCATACCTGTGGTTCCGGTAGTTCCTGTGGCCTTCAGTACCAGTGTGGCGATAATAAGTGTCGCGATAGCCATACCGGATACCGGGTTATTGGAGGAACCGATGAGTCCTACCATACGGGAGGAAACGGAAGCAAAGAAGAAGCCGAAAATCACGACGATCAGAGCACCCACCGGATTTACCGGGAAGGTGGGGATCAGCCAGATAGCCACTGCGATGATCAGAATCGTTCCCAGCAGCAGAGACATTGGAAGATCCTTTTCTGTACGCAGAGTGCTGTGCTCCCCGTGGTTTTTGGACATGCTGGCCATGGCCTGCTTGAAGGTCCGGACAATCAGCGGGAAGGTCTTAATCAGGCTGATGACGCCTCCGGCCGCCACTGCTCCGGCTCCGATATATTTGATATAGCTGGTCCACAGAACGCTGGGAGTCATTGCGGAGATCGGCTTGGTGCCCGGGAAGATCACAGCGTCTCCGCCGAACAGGGCGATCAGAGGCATCAGCACGAACCAGCTTAAGGTGCCGCCGGCGAACATGTAGCTGGAAATCTTCGGACCGCAGATGAAGCCTACTCCGGCAAGGGAGGGCAGCACCTGGATACCGATCTGGGAACCGGCATAGCTTTTAAACGCATAGCCGATTTCGCTGGGGAAAAGCTTCAGGCCGTCTGCCACAAATTTATAAACAGCAGCAAGACCCAGGCCCTTGAATACGGTTCCGGCCTTGGAGCCGCCCTCTTCGCCTGCCAGAAGTACCTCGGCGCAGGCGGTTCCTTCCGGGAACGGAAGAGTTCCGTGCTCCTCCACGATCAGAGCCTGACGGAGGGGAACCATGAAGCAGACACCGAGCACGCCGCCGAACAGAGCAATCAGGAAGATCATCAGAATGCTTGGAAATGCAATCTTTCCTTCCTCTGCCCATAAAAACAGCGCAGGAAGGGTAAAAATTGCTCCTGCGGCAAGGGACTCACCGGCAGAACCGATGGTCTGCACCATATTGTTCTCAAGAATGGAATCCCTGCGGAGAATCACACGGATGATTCCCATGGAAATAACAGCGGCAGGAATGGAAGCTGAGACGGTCATGCCGACTATCAGTCCCAGATAGGCATTCGCAGCGCCGAATACAACCGCAAGAATCAGACCAATGAGAACAGAGGTGATCGTAAACTCCGGCACAATTTTGTCAGCCGGAATATACGGTTTGAATTCTGAGTTCTTGTTCATTGAAAAAATTTTTCCTTTCTTTCGCATTTTCCGAAATATTTTTTGCGCGACAAGGAAAATTATATCATTTCTGGAAAATAAAAGAAAGAAGAAAATGAAAAAAGCTGGAAAATCGGAAGCAGAAATGATGGGGTATGGACTTTGCAGGAAGATTGTGCTAAGATAAGACCCGAATCTTAAATAACAAAGGCGCCTGCCGGTTCCGGCAGGGGCTGTCATTATGAAGGAGGATTTTATGAGTCAGAAATCAACCGGATTTCGTCCGGCGCAGTTCATTTTCCGCATCTTCCAGGGTGCGCTGATCGGCCTGGGCGCCGTGCTTCCCGGAATCTCCGGAGGAGTACTGGGTGTAATTTTCGGTGTATATAAGCCGATTATGGAGCTGATCTCCCATCCCTTTGCAAATTTTAAGACCCATGTGCCGAAGCTGATCCCGGTATTTATCGGCGGAATCATCGGATTTTTGGGAATCGCCAATCTGCTGGCGTTCTTCCTGGAAAAATATCCGGATCCGTCTGTATGTCTCTTTATCGGACTGATCGGCGGCATGCTGCCTTCTCTGTTCCGGGAGGCCGGAGAGCAGGGAAGAAGCAAAGGCTCTTTTGTTTCACTCATCGTGTGCATGATTGTGATTTTCGCTCTGCTGAGCGCTCTGAATGTGGCGTCCGTTACCATTAAGCCCAATTTCTTCTGGTATCTGTTCTGCGGATTCTGCCTTGCGCTCAGTGTGATTGCGCCTGGAATGAGTTTTTCCACGCTTCTGATGCCGCTGGGATTGTATACCCCGTTTATTGACGGAATCGGCCACTTGGATTTTTCTGTTCTGATTCCCGGAGGAATCGGCGCGCTGCTGACAGTGATTCTGCTGGCGAAAGCAGTGAACGCGCTGTTTACGCATTACTATTCCCTGGCGTTCCATGGAATTGTGGGAATTGTGATCGCGGCGACGGTTATGATTATTCCGTTTTCCAGCTTTACGGTTTCCGTGCAGAGCGCTCTGGTCAATGTGATTTGTCTTGCGGTGGGCGTGGTCTGCGCCCTGCTTCTGGATAAGTTCAACAGCCGTGTGGATGTGCCGGAGGTCTGAAATTACAGTTGACAGATTCTGAAAAAGTGGTATGCTGTTAAACAGGTAGCACTTGAAAAGAAAAGTCTTCGATGACAGGATAAAATTCCTGCCGCCGGAGGCTTTTTTTATTGCAAAAAAGGATGGCCGGCAGCAGAACGGCAGCGCGCTGCCCGGTCAGTATGCCCGCGGGAGAAAGTTTAAGGTAAATGTAAGGCAGATGTCATGGCCCTGTAAGCGGAGGGCGTTATACTCTTCCTATCCCAGTAAGGAGGAGAAAGACATGGAATATATTGTGGAAACAAAGGGACTCAGTAAGAGCTATGGCGGAAAACAGGTCGTGAAGGATGTGGATCTGAAGGTTCCGGACGCATGTGTCTATGGATTTATGGGACCAAACGGAGCGGGGAAAAGCACAACCTTAAAAATGCTGCTTGGTCTAATCCGGAGCACCGGCGGCCAGGCCTGGATAGACGGAAAGGAAATGAATCCGAAGAACCGGCTGGAAATTCTCCGGGAGACGGGCTCTCTGATTGAATCTCCCTCGTATTACGGCCATCTGACCGGGCGCGAAAATCTGGAGATTGTCCGTACTCTGAAAAAGACGCCGGAAAAGGAAGTGGATCAGGTTCTGAAGCTGGTACGTATGGAACGGCAGCAGAATAAAAAAGCCAGAGAATATTCTCTGGGAATGAAGCAGCGGCTGGGACTGGCCGCCGCGCTGCTTGGAAGGCCGAGGCTCCTGATTCTGGATGAGCCTACAAACGGACTCGACCCGTCAGGTATTCAGGAGATCCGGGAGCTGATCTGCGAGCTGCCCAAAAGAATGGGGATTACGGTTCTGGTGTCCAGCCATCTGCTAAGCGAGATGGATCAGATGGCAGACTATGTGGGCATCATCAATCACGGGCAGCTGATTTTTCAGGATAAACTGGACGCGCTCCATGAGCACAGTAAAAGCAAGCTGCTTCTGCGGGTCATGAACCGGACAGCTGCGCTGAAAATACTGGAGAGCAGGCAGGTGGAGGGAAAGATGACAGAGGAAGGAATTCTGCTTCCGGGGCTTTCGGATGACAGAACGGCGGATCTGGCGGCAGCCCTGTCTGCCGGCGGGGCAGGTCTCTACCGCATCGAGGAACGGCAGAAGAGCCTGGAGGATATCTTCCTGAGTCTGACCGGAAGGAGGGGAAGTCTGTGATGCTGCGGGAATGGAAGACAGAGTGGATGAAGCTGCGCCGCAGAAAGGTGGGGCTATTGCTTCTGGCTTTTCTGGGATTTACCTTTGCCTGGTGCTCCTGGATTCTGTCAGACGCGGGAGTGGAAGAGCTGATGGATGGATACCGCTGGATCTTTTCCAATCTCTCCATTATAAACACAATTCTTTTGCCGACCCTGCTTGCCATGCTGGCCAGCCGGCTCTGTGACATGGAAATCAAGGGAAATACTCTGAAGCTTATCTGTACCATGGAGAAAAAAGGACGCCTGTTTGATATGAAGTTTCTGACGGGAGGCCTGTATCTTGTCCTTTATGTCAGTGCGGAGCTGCTGCTTCTGTTTGTCTCCGGCAGCGTATATGGCTTTGGTGAGCCCATGCAGCCTCGGCATGTCCTGTATTTCCTGGTCCAGAATGTGACTGTAAGTCTGGTGATTTATCTGCTGCAGATGATGCTGTCCTTCCGGTTTGAGAATCAGATCATCCCGCTGGCGGCAGGGCTGTTTGGCTCCTTTATCGGGCTCTTTTCCTGGTTCTTTCCGGATACCAGCCTTTTCCGGTGGATCTTTGTGTGGGGGCACTATTCTCTGCTGCATTTCATAGGAAATAACTGGGATGAAGCCACCAGAATCAGCACTTTTTATGATGTGGAGCCCAGCCGCGCAGCCCTGTGTCTGGTGCTGGTCCTGCTGGCCGGAGGATATCTGGCCGGCAGACATCTGTTTGTAAGAAAGGAGATCTGATGTTATGCTTTTGGCCTGCGTAAAAACCGAACAGAAAAAGCTGCGCCATTCTCATCTCTGGGCAGCCTTTCTGCTGATACCGCTGCTTCCCACAGTGATGGGGGCGGCCAATTATGTGAATAACCTGGGACTGCTGAAATCAGAGTGGTATTCTCTGTGGACCCAGCATTCCCTGTTTTACGCGGATTTCTTTTACGCTCCCCTGACAGCACTTTACTGTTCCTGTATCTGGAGGGTGGAGCACCTGAATTATAACTGGAACCACCTGATGACGATGCCTGTTTCCGAGGCAGACGTCTTCCTGTCCAAGCTGCTTCTGGCATTACGCTGCACGATCATGCTTCAGCTCTGGATGTGGGTGCTTTTTCTCGCTGCCGGTAAAGTAGTGGGTCTGCCGGGACTCCCGGATCCGCAGATCCTGATATGGCTCTTTCGGGGAAGCATTGGAGCTGTGGCAGTCACAGCGCTTCAGCTGGTCTTTTCCATGCTCATCCGGAGCTTTGCGGTTCCCATTGCGCTGGCGCTCCTGGGAAGCGTAGCCGGCCTTCTGGCCAGCAATAGCGGCCTGGGGCTGTTCTGGCCCTATTCGCTGATGCTGATAGGAATGAATGCCAATAAGACAGAGGATATGGTATCCAGCTCTCTGGGCTTTGGCGTCAGCACGCTGGTATTTTTCCTGGCGTTTACCGGGTTTGGTATTTTGTGGCTGAAAAGGAAGGATGTGCATGCGGCGTAACGCCTGATGTTTTGCAGTGGCGCCTCCCGGCTTTCCGATCTCCTTCAGAACCCGCTTGCGCTCCTGTCGAGCGTAACGGTACTAAGGTTTCCCAGGCCTAAAAGCGTGGCCTGGGAAACCAAGTGCCGACGCTCTCCAAGGGTTCTTCAGAGAATCTGAAAGCCGGGAGGCGTGCGCAGAAAATGCGAGGGCGGATAGGACGAGGCCGGGAGGCGTGCGCAGAAAATGCGAGGCCGGGAGGCGTGCGCAGAAAATGCGGAGGCGGAGAGAGGAGCCGGAGAGTATGGAAGAAGCTGGTTGTGAAAAAATATGAAAAAACGCTTGCCAAACGGTTTCGCAGAAGCTATACTGTTAGTTACAGATTTGCCATGAGGGCAGACTCTGAGTTTACCAGGGCTTGTACTGGTTTCGACGGGGGTCTCGCAGCTGGTGAAGCTATCCGCAGGCGATGCGTCAAATCGCAAACCTAAATATAAACGCTGAAGATAATTTAGCATACGCTGCCTAATGGCGGCTGTCGGCCTTAGGGCACCTGCACCTTAAGAATCCGGCATCGACGATGCAGGAAACGACATGCGTTAAGCTTTGCGCGC
>CALWAZ010000102.1 GCA_944375725.1 uncultured Merdimonas sp.
ACTTATACAGTCCCAGCGCGCAGAGCGTCCCGATAACCACGGAAATGATGGTGCTCCAGAAAGCCACAATCACCGTATTGAAAAAGGACTGCATCAGCTGCCGGTTCTCCAGCATCCGCCCATACCATTCTACCGTAAAGCCCTGGAAAGTGATATTCATTTCGGAAGTATTAAAGGAAAACGCAATCACCACAAAAATGGGCAGATATAAAAAGAGGTAGACCAGGCAGGCATAGAAGACGCTGCCCGGCTTGAACTCTCTGACTTTTCTTTTTTTCATCTTGGTATCCCTCTCTCTTACTCGTAAGCTGTACCTGGGGCGCCCAAAGTCATGAGCCGTGCCAGGGCGCACAAAGGCATGAGCCGCGCCAGCTCGATTACGCTCCGCTCCATCTCGCTGCCGGGCTTCCGCCTTCGGCGGAATTCACCTTGCCTACGCCATGTCTTCCAGTGATCCGACTCTTGTATACAGCTTCATCAGGATCAGCGTTATGATAATCAGCACAATGGACAGCACCGCGCCCAGGGGCCAGTTTCTTGCTGACAGGAACTGATTCTTGATCAGGTTTCCGATATACATGGTCTTCGCGCCGCCCATCATGTCGGAGATAAAGAAGAATCCCAGCGACGGAATAAAGGTCTGGATCGATCCTGCGAAGATACCGGGCATGGTAAGGGGCAGAATCACGCGCGTAAAGGTATGCACTTTGGATGCGCCCAGATCGCTTGCGGCCTCCAGAAGGGAATGATCCAGCTTCTCAATGGAGGTATGCAGGGGCAGCACCGTAAAGGGCAGCAGCGCGTATACCATACCAAGCAGAACAGCGCCGTCTGTATACAGCATATTCAGGGGCTTGTCAATGATTCCGGCCCACTGCAAAAAATGATTGATGATGCCTTCTGTTCTGAGCAGGGTATTCCATCCGTAGGTACGGATCAGGGAATTGGTCCAGAACGGAAGCATCAGAAGCAGCACCAGCGCCGGCTTCCATTTCTTCGGGGCATTTGCGATAATATAGGCAAAGGGATAACCCACAACCAGGCAGATTACCGTGGTCTCCAGAGACAGCCACAGGGAATCCGCGAACACCTTCACATACTCACTGCTGAAAAGCGCCTTGTAATTATCCAGCGTGAAAATAAAGTCCACGCCTCCGTAAGCGTTTTTCGTAAGGAAGCTGATCCCGATTACATAGATCAGCGGAATCAGCAGGAACAGGCCGAGCCACAGCATGGTGGGGCCCACAGTCACCAGAGCGCCGATGCGCTTTTTAAAAGATTTGATCATTTGTCATACCCTCTATCTCTACGGACTGCTCAATTACGTTATAGATCTGCTCTTCCTTCGTCCGCATTACCACGGCTTTTCCCGGATTCCAGAACACGTTTACCGCGGTCCCCACCGGAATCAGCTCATCCTCCGCGGGCGTTACCGCCTTTAACATCTGTCCATTGGGCATCTCAATCATGGTTTTATTGGTAGATCCAATGAAAATATGCTCCCGCACCTGTCCCCGGAACCGGAAGCCCTCTTTTGCTTCCGTGGAAATCTTAAGATTCTCCGGCCGGATACAGAGATACACCATCTCTTCCATCCGGTAGCCGGTCTCGTGAATCACGGCCTTTCCGGACTCCATGGTAACCTCAATGGAATCATCTGTCATATTTTCTATATAGCCCTCGATGATATTGGACTCACCGATAAAGTCAGCCACAAACTTGGTCTCCGGATGATTGTAGACCTCCTCCGGCGTGCCCACCTGCTCCAGGCGGCCCCGGTTCATAACCGCAATCCGGTCGCTCATGGTCAGAGCTTCCTCCTGATCATGGGTGACATAGATAAAGGTAATGCCAAGCCGGCGCTGCAGCGCCTTCAGCTCGCCCTGCATCTGCTTTCTGAGCTTTAAGTCCAGGGCTCCCAGCGGCTCGTCCAGAAGAAGCACCTTGGGACGGTTTACCAGCGCCCGGGCGATAGCCACTCTCTGCTTCTGTCCGCCGGACATCTGGGCCGGCATTCTCTTCTCCATGCCGTCCAGCTGCACCAGCTTAATCATCTCTTCCACTCTGCGGCGGATCTCATCCTTCTTTACTTTTTTCTCCACCAGTCCGAACGCAATATTGTCAAATACGTTCATGTGGGGAAACAGGGCATAATTCTGAAATACCGTGTTGACATTCCGCTCATTGGGCTTCTTGTCATCCACGTCCTCCCCCTCCAGAAAAATCTGTCCTGATGTCGGCACCTCAAATCCGGCAATCATTCGAAGCGTCGTCGTCTTTCCGCAGCCGGAGGGACCCAGCATGGTCAGGAATTCCCCCTCCTCCACATCCAGATTCAGCTTCTTCACGACACGCTCATCATCAAAGCTCTTATCCACATCTGTCAGTCTGATGATTACGTTCCCCTGACTATTACTCATCTGCTGTTCCTCCCGTATTACAGGGTCTTGTATCCACGCTCCCCTGTTCTGATTCTCACCACATCGTCTATTGTGGAAATAAATATCTTTCCGTCTCCTACGCTTCCCGTAGTCAGCTTCTGCTGAAGCTCCACCAGGATTTCCTCCAAATCTTCATCCCAGACTACCGTCATCACATGAATTTTCGGCAGCAGGTTCATCTCCAGATTCAGCTCCTCAAAATCCTTGGCGTCCGCCTTCTGGCGGCCGCAGCCCATGGCTGCAGTAACGGTCATTCCAGAATATTCATTCTGGGCCAGAATCTTCTTGATAATGTCCAGTTTGTCCGGTCTTGTGATAATCTCTATTTTCTTCATAAGCCACCTCCGCTTAACAGGTTCATCTCCGCTGCAATTCCGGGACCGCCGGGAATTTCTCTCACTCCTGACAGTCCCGGAACAGGTTTTAGTTCGTCTTCATCTGTGTAAATACATCATCGTAATAGGTAACGGCATCTCCGACTTCCTCAATCAGATTCGCGCGGGCGATCTCGGACTGATCCACATTGCTTCCCGGATTGTCCAGATAACGGGAATCCATGATCTCCAGAGCCGCGTCATTTACACATACGCCCGGAAATACATCGAGAATCATCTTATAAATGTCCGGGCGGTGTACGAAGTCAATGAACTTCATGGCATTTTCCACATTCTTTGCCCCAGAGGTCAGCACGAAGTTATCCATGGACAGCTCGCAGGGCTCCTCCGTAAATACCACGTCGATATCCGGATTCTCGTTGATTGCCTGGCCCGCGTCAATATTGTAAACCACGCCTACAGCCACCTCGTTGGAAACCAGCAGAGTCTTGGGGCTGTCGCTGTCATAAGCTTTGATATTCGGAACCAGCTCCTTCAGCCAGGGAAGCGTTCCTTCAATCGTGGCCTGATCGGTCGTATTGGGATCCTCTCCCTGGGCCTTCAGAGCGATTCCCACGATCTCGCGCACGTCATCAACCACTACCATGTTATTTTCCAGAGCCGGGTTCAAAAGGTCGTTAAAGGAATTGATCGTCACGCCCAGCTCCTCACACATCTTTGTATTGACCGCGATCACCGTGATTCCTCCCATAAACGGAATCGAATACTGGTTCTCCGGGTCATAATCCATTCCCAGAGCAGTCTCGCTGATGTTTCCCAGGTTTGTAAGCTGTGTCTTGTCAAGCTCCTGGATCAGTCCCTGCTCCTGCATGGCCTTGATTACGTAATTGCTGGCCACTACCATGTCATACTGGCCTGTTCCGCCTGCTGTCAGCTTTGCAAGCATTTCCTCATTGGAAGAAAAAGTGGACTCTACAACCTCAATTCCCGTCTCCTCCTCGAAGGCGTCATAGACTTCCTGAGGAATATATTCTGTCCAGTTATACAGATACAGCTTCTCTCCGCTGTCAGAGCCTCCTCCGCAGCCAGCCAGTGCTGCCGTGCAGAGTGCAGTAACCAGTGCCAAAACAATACCTTTCTTTTTCATCCATTCATTCTCCTCTTCTTCGTGATGGAAAGTGGTCCTGCCTGTCAGAAGCCATCCGGCCAGCCCCGGCCTGAAAACTTTTCCGCGTCCAGAAAAACCTTCCAGGCTTTCATATACACAAAAAATAGGACGGAGAAAGCTTTACTGACTTTCCCGTCCTATGTGCTTCTACTAACCAATGACCTCCGCCCGCACCCGGGCGAAACCACCATATTAGGCGGAGTTCTTTTTCATCCCACAGCCTGCCTGTGTTCCTCCGCACTATGGATTATATACTCAAAATCTGCGCACGTCAATGATTTTTTTCAGCTCTGCAGCTTTTTCCGCAGTTCTTCCTCCCGGCTGTCCGCGTTCAGCAGCTGCCGGGCCTCCGACCAGAGCCGCGGCTCCTCCTTTTTCAGTACCTCCCGGCAGACCGGATGCTCTGTCAGCCCGGTCAGGAAAACTATCAGTTCCTGCCTGTCTCCAAAAGCGCGGCGGATAAAACCGGCGGTATGCTCCATGGCGGAAGCCAGCTTCTGCCTCTGCGCTTTTGCCTTTTCCGCTTCTTCTCTGCTCTTTCCGGCAAGGCATCCCGGATCGTCCTTAAGCCGCATATCTTCCGCGCAGGCACGTATCATCACAGAAAGCTTCTTCTCCCTTTCTTCCTCCTCCGCTGGCAGAAGACCGTTTTCCTTCCGGACTGCCAGTCCTTTCTGCCGGCTGGCAAGGCGTTCCTGAATGAGTTTTTCCCAGTTCCCTGTTCTGACCGTTCCTTTGGTATTCTCTTCTCCCGCATCTGGAGTCTCAGGCAGGTTCAGTCCTTCCACAAAATACCTCAGGCTCTCTGAAAGCTTCTGCTGTTCGCCCAGATCGGCTCCCAGATCGAGAATACTCTGCAAAAGAAGCCATACGATACAGAGTCTCTCATCAAAAGGAAGGGACGGAAGTTCCGCGGTCTGTTCTTCCGGCATCTCCCATTTTCCCTGCAGAATTTTCTCCGGTTTCAGCCTCTCCTTCCATCGTTCATAAATCCGGTAATAAAAGGAAAATTCCAGAGCTGTCTCCTCCTCCTGCAGGTACTGGCCAAACAGCGTCTCCTCCACGCCAAGCCCCAGCTCTTCCATGGCCAGAAGAATTTCCGAAAGGTCCTCCCAGGCCCGTCCGGTCACAAAACCCCCGTGCCCGGGCTCCATCACATAAAAGCGTTCCGGCCGAAGCTCCAGAAAGGAAAGCACCGCCGGATGCAGCCTACGCTCTACGGCGTATTCTTTCCAGACCCGCAGATCCGGCTCCACCTCCATGCGGCGGACCCGGTCGAGAGTCACCGTGTCAAATTCCCGGACCGAACGGTTATGGGCCGGCGGATTTCCGGCAGCCACAATCACCCAGCCCTCGGGCAGGCGGTGGCTTCCGAAGGTCTTATACTGGAGAAACTGCAGCATGGCGGGCATCAGTGTCTCCGAGACACAGTTGATTTCATCCAGAAACAGGATCCCCTCCCGGCATCCGCTCTTTTCCATCTGCTCATAGACAGAAGCAATAATCTCACTCATGGTATAAGAGGTAACCGTATACTCTGTTCCATTGAATTTCCGCTGCTCCAGCACAGGAAGTCCGATGGCGCTCTGGCGCGTATGATGCGTCATCGTATACGCCACAAGACCGATGGAACAGTCCCGGGCAATCTGCTCCATGATAGCCGTCTTTCCGATGCCCGGCGGACCGATCAGCAGAACCGGTCTCTGTCTCTGAATGGGAATCTTCAGAGTCCCGGCCTCTGTCCTGGCCGTATAGGCTCTTACCGCCTTCTCTATTTCTTCTTTTGCTTCCTGAATATTCATCATCTATCTTTTCTCCTCCAGCACCAGGCGGTGTATCCAGCCCGGCATGTCGATGGCGTCATAATGTCCTTTCAGCATCACAAACCATACCTGATAATCCGGCTCCTGCTGGGGATACCAGCCGCAGCCATCCGTAAAATACAGAATCCCCTGAAGCCCCGGGAGCTCCCCGGCCTTCCGAAGCTCTGCAATCCGTTCAAATGCAGGACGGAAATCTGTGCCCCCGCCGCCCCGGATGGTCAGATTTTCCAGATATTTCTCAAATTCTTCCCGGCTCCGGATACAGTCGTCTCTCTGAATCTGATTGTCACACTGAATAATATGAAGACAGAAGCGCCTGAAAAACAACCGCTCCTGTTCCAGAATTTCCCGGGTCTCCTCCAGAAAAATCTGCACCAGTTCCTTTTCGCAGGAGCCCGAGGTGTCCAGCACAATCACCAGGTCGGATATCTTTCTTTCCTCACTGTATTCCAGGGGCTCTATCAGCGGCAGGTTTCCGTAAAGCCGCAGGCCGTATACATACCAGGAATACTGAAATTCTTCCTGATTGATTCTGGCATCCTCCCGCCAGGTAGAAAGGCTTCTTAAGATTTCCCGGTAATCGCCCCGCCCGCCTGCCGCGGGCACCAGACGGCGCTCCCGGCTTCGTCTGGCCGTGCCCGCTTTTCTTCTGCCCTTCGGGCTTCCCTGCTTCAGAATTTTCTCTCCCTGGCCCTGCCACCAGGCCGCCTGCCTTTCGTCCCGGCGTCCCCAGCTCTCATGGCTGTCCACATAAAGAAGCCCTTCCGCTTCCTTCCTGCGCTCCCGCTCTTCATCCAAAAGCGTTTTCGTCCCTGTTCCGTTTTCTTCTTTCAGCAGCTTCTCTGCTTTTTCCAGAAAGGGAAGCTTTTCTCCCCACAGCTCTTCCGCCAGACGCCAGGCTGCCAGATCACATTCCAGCTCCCATTCCTTCCGGTTCTGCGCTTTCCAGGCCCGGAAAGGATGGCCCAGCAGACAGTGGCCCAGCATATGCAGGACTTCCAGACAGAGCCGCTCACAGCCGGCGGGCCCGCTGTTCTTTGTCTCCCGGCCCAAAAAATCCTTCTCCGTTTTTCCGCTCAGGAACTCTGCGCGCAGCCGCTCCGCGTCCAGATAAAATACTTTTCCGTCTGTCCGGTATATACCGGAGCTTTCGGCCCCCTCCGGCCGCGCGTCTTCAGCTCCGGCAGTCTCTGCGTTTTCTCCCTCTTTCTTCCGGTCTTCCACCCGAAGCTCCAGAGAACCGAGGACAGGCGCCAGTCCGTGCATCCGCTGGTAGAGCTTCAGCTTTACCAGTTCCAGAATTTCATATTCAGCTGTTCTTTTTCCCAGAGGCTTTTCCGTGCTGCTGTCTGGGTTTCTGTCCGGTTTTTCGCTCATATGTTTCATTCCGCCTATGGAAAAAGGCGTACAAAAATCTTTCAAATCTTTGTACGCCTCCTTTTTCTATTCTTCCTGTTTACAGATCGCAGTTCTTTACCGTCCGCGGGAACGGAATTACGTCACGGATATTGGACATTCCGGTCAGATACATGACGCAGCGCTCAAAGCCCAGTCCAAAGCCGGAATGACGGGCTGAACCGTATTTCCGCAGGTCCAGATAGAAGCCGTAATCCTCTTCCTTCAGGCCCAGCTCCTTCATTCTGGCGGACAGCTTCTCCAGATTGTCCTCTCTCTGGCTTCCGCCGATGATCTCGCCGATGCCCGGTACCAGGCAGTCCATGGCCGCCACAGTCTTTCCGTCATCATTCTGCTTCATATAGAAGGCCTTGATCTCCTTCGGATAATCTGTCACAAAGACAGGGCGCTTGAATACCTGCTCGGTCAGGTAGCGCTCGTGCTCGGTCTGCAGATCACAGCCCCAGCTTACCTTATAATCGAAGTTATCGTTGTTCTTCTCCAGAATCTCAATGGCCTCGGTGTAGGTCACATGGCCGAACTCGGAATTCAGCACGCCCCGCAGGCGCTCCAGAAGCCTCTTGTCCACAAACTGATTGAAGAAATTCATCTCATCCGGAGCCTTCTCCAGTACATAGCCAATCACATATTTCAGCATGGCTTCCGCCACTTCCATATTATCATCCAGATCCGCAAATGCCATCTCAGGCTCAATCATCCAGAACTCAGCCGCGTGCCGGGTTGTATTGGAATTCTCCGCGCGGAAGGTGGGGCCAAAGGTATAGACATTCCGGAAAGCCATGGCGTAGGTCTCCGCGTTCAGCTGGCCGCTCACAGTCAGATTTGTCTCTTTTCCAAAGAAATCCTGGCTGTAATCCACCTCTCCATCCTCTGTCAGCGGCGGGTTTTTCAGATCCAGAGTCGTCACCTGGAACATCTCGCCGGCGCCCTCACAGTCACTTCCCGTAATCAGCGGCGTATGCACATAGACAAAGCCTCTCTCCTGGAAAAACTGATGGATGGCATAGGCAATCAGGGAACGTACCCGGAACACTGCCTGGAAGGTATTTGTCCTCGGACGCAGATGAGAAATCGTCCTCAGATACTCAAAGGAATGGCGCTTTTTCTGAAGAGGATAATCCGGCGCGGAATCTCCCTCCACCGTTACCTCAGACGCCTGAATTTCAAAGGGCTGCTTCGCCTCCGGTGTCTCCACAAGAGTTCCCTTTACAATGACTGCCGCTCCCACGTTCAGCTTGGAAATCTCCTTAAAGTTCTCCATCGTATCATGGTACACAATCTGGAGCGTCTGGAAACAGCTTCCATCACTGAGCACCAGAAAGCCGAATGCCTTGGAGCCGCGGTTGCTGCGGACCCAGCCTGCCACAGTCACTTCCTGATCCGCGTATTTTGCTGTATCCTGAAACAGCTCTTTTACAGTAATACAATTCATAATCTTATCCCTGCCCTTTTATCTCTGTTTTCTCTTTCGGCGTCCCGGAATTTCTTTTCCTGCCGCCGCGTTTTTTCCACGTATGTATCAGTATAGCGCATTTTTTCTTTCCCTGCAACCACCTTCCGCAGACAGCGCTGCGCCAGGAAAAGGGGATTTCTACCGCTATACAGACAAATCCGGCAGGAGCCTGCTGCCCCTGCCGGATCTCAGATCATAAATCACTGTCCGCCGACAAATACACCTTACGGCGCCTGGGTGGTGCCATCTGTCGTATCGGTGGTTCCGTTGTTTGTGTTCGTTGTGCCGTTTTCACTGCCGGTCACATCATCCACAGCGTTCTCGGCTCCATCTACCACATCGTCCACACCGTCCATGATGCCGTCTCCCACGTCTTCCACAGCATCTCCGGCATCGTCTGTCACATCGTTAACCATGCCGTCATTTTTATCGTCCGTGGTGTCCTCCGTGGTGTTTTCCTGATTGGTCGTATTATTATCCGTCGTTTTGTCATCGGAATTGCCGCACGCGGCCGCAGACAGCACAAGCAGCGCCATCAGTGTTCCTGCCGC
The DNA here is from genome assembly GCA_944375725.1 of uncultured Merdimonas sp. Lineage (GTDB taxonomy): Bacteria > Bacillota > Clostridia > Lachnospirales > Lachnospiraceae > Laedolimicola. The sequence continues at coordinate 9,188 of CALWAZ010000102.1, forward strand.
AAGCTTTCTGAACTTTTTCATAACAGAATCTCCTTTCTTACTTTATCCACATTATGAGCTGTTCAGAAGCTTTTTATACACAAAAAATCAAAATAAAACGCCGGCTTTTCCACCCCCGGCTCCTGCCTCCGCGGGCCTTAACTCTTTCTCTGAAACTCTGTATGGCATTTGGGACAGGTAACGATAATCTTTCCCTTTCCCTTCGGCACACGGATTTTCTGATGGCAGGACGGGCAGCGGTAAATATGATAGATCTTCCGCTGCTCCATCTCGGAACGCCATCTGGAGGGACCGGATCTCAGCCGGTTTCTCCAGGTCAGATATTTCTGATTCTCCGCGTAACGCCGGCTGTAATTTCTGGAAAACATCCGGTAATAACAGTAAATCAGAACCGCCAGAACCACATATGACAAAATAACGTTTCTGAAAAACAGATTTACCACAATCAGAATCAGGCCAAGCGTTGTCAGAAACCTGCTCAGCTCGTCGGCCCCGTATCTCCCCTGCATAAACCGCTGAAATTTATCTCTCATTTTTCCTCCTGCTTCATAAGCATAACCTTGTTATGATAACTCGAAAGCTCCTGTGTAGAGCTGATAATATTTGCCCTTCTGGGCAATCAGATCCTCGTGGGTGCCCCGCTCTATAATTCTTCCCTGCTCCAGTACCATAATAACATCGGAATTCTGAACTGTCGAGAGTCTGTGGGCGATTACAAATACCGTCCGTCCCTCCATCAGGCTGTCCATACCTCTCTGCACAATGGCCTCAGTACGGGTATCGATACTGGAGGTCGCCTCATCCAGGATCAGCACCGGCGGATCAGCCACAGCGGCCCGGGCAATGGTCAGAAGCTGTCTCTGGCCCTGGGACAGGTTGGCGCCGTCACCGGAAAGCATGGTATTATAACCGTCCGGAAGATGCTTGATAAAGGTATCCGCGCCGGAAAGCATGGCAGCACCCTTTACCTCTGTATCGCTGGCATCCAGCTTTCCATAGCGGATATTGTCCGCTACCGTGCCGGTGAACAGATGGCTGTCCTGAAGCACCATTCCCAGAGAGCGGCGCAGATCCGGCTTTTTGATCTTATTGATATTGATGCCGTCGTAACGGATCTTTCCGTCCTGGATATCGTAGAACCGGTTGATCAGGTTGGTAATCGTCGTCTTGCCTGCTCCGGTCGCGCCTACGAAGGCCACCTTCTGGCCGGGTTTCGCGTACAGCCGGATATCGTGAAGCACCATCTTGTCTTCCGTGTATCCGAAGTCCACGCCGTCCATGACTACCTCGCCCTTCAGCTCGGTGTAGGTCAGAGTGCCGTCATGATGGGGATGCTTCCAGGCCCAGGTTCCTGTTCTCCCGGGAACCTCCACCAGCTCGCCGTTTTCCCAGCGGGCATTGACCAGGGTTACATAGCCGTTGTCCTCCTCGGAGGGCTCATCCATCAGGGCAAAGACACGCTCTGCTCCTGCGAGAGCCATGATGATGGAGTTGAACTGCTGGGCAATCTGGGTTACAGGCTGGTTGAAGCTTCTGGTCAGCTGCAGGAAGGATGCCAGGCCGCCCAGCGTCAGGCCGCCCACATTTCCGATAGCCAGCAGAGCTCCCACAATCGTGGTCAGCACATAGTTGATATTTCCGATATTGGCCATCACCGGCATCAGAATATTGGCAAACACGTTTGCGTTGCTGGCGCTGTCAAAGAGCTGGTCATTGAGCTTTTTGAACCGCTCCTTGGCCTCTTCCTCATGGCAGAAGACCTTGACCACTTTCTGGCCGTCCATCATTTCCTCAATATAGGCATTTACAATACCCAGGTCTTTCTGCTGCGCCACGAAGTAGCGTCCGGACTGTCCTCCGATTTTCTTGGTCACCTGCGCCATAATAAATACCATCAGCACCACCAGAATCGTCAGAATCGGGCTCAGCATCAGCATGGAAACAAAGACGCTGACAATCGTGATGGACGAGGAAAGAAGCTGGGGAATACTCTGGCTGATCATCTGGCGCAGCGTATCCGTATCGTTCGTATAGATACTCATCAAATCTCCATGGGGATGGGTATCAAAAAACGGGATAGACAGGGTCTCCATATGCTCAAAGACCTGATCCCTGATTTTCTTCAGGCTTCCCTGGGCCACAACCACCATCAGGCGGTTATACAGATAAGTGGAACAGACACCTACCAGATAGATCAGAGCCATGGTCGCCAGAGCCTTAAACAGCGGCGCGAAATTCGGCGCGTCCACGCCTATCAGCGGAGTGATATAGTCATCAATCAATGTCTGGAGAAACAGACTTCCGCGCACATTTGCCAGCACACTGACCACAATTCCAACCACCACAAACACACAGTGGATCGGATAGCTTTTCAGCACAATTTTCAGGATTCTTTTCAGTGTCTGAATGGGATTTTTCGCCTTGGGGCCGCCTTTGATTCCTCTCGGCCCCCGCATGGCGGGTCCTGACTGATTACTGCTCATCTGCGTCTCCTCCTTTCTGCTGGGATTCATATACCTCACGATAAATTTTATTGGTCTTCAGAAGCTCCTCATGGGTTCCGATTCCATCGATATGGCCGTCATTCAGCACAATGATCTTGTCAGAATCCTGCACGGAGGAAACTCTCTGGGCAATGATGATTTTCGTAGTGTTCGGAATCTCCTCCCGGAACGCCTTCCGGATCATGGCATCCGTATGGGTATCCACCGCGCTGGTAGAATCATCGAGAATCAGGATCTTGGGCTTCTTCAAAAGAGCCCGGGCAATACAGAGTCTCTGCTTCTGGCCGCCGGACACATTGCTTCCGCCCTGCTCGATCCAGGTGTCATATTTATTGGGGAAACGCTCGATAAACTCATCGGCGCAGGCCAGCTTACAGACACGCATAATTTCCTCGTCGGAAGCGTTCTTGTCGCCCCAGCGCAGGTTTTCCTTGATCGTGCCGGAAAACAGCACATTCTTCTGCAGCACCATGGAAACCTCGTTTCTCAGAGTCTCGATATCGTAATCCCGCACATCGATGCCTGCCACCTTCACGCTTCCCGATGTCACATCGTAAAGTCTCGGAATCAGCTGTACCAGCGTAGACTTGGCGCTTCCTGTTCCTCCTATAATTCCCACAGTCTCACCGGATTTGATATCCAGATTGATATGGGACAGATGGAGGTTATCCGGATCCCCCTGATAACTGAAGCACACATCCTCGAAGGTGATCTCTCCATTTTCCACGCTCATTACCGGGTCCTTTTTGTCTGTTAGACTGCTGGTTTCATTCAGCACCTCACAGATACGCTCTCCGGAGGATTTTGCCATGGAAAGCATTACAGCCACCATCGCGATCATCATCAGGCTGATCAGAATATTCATGGTATAGGTGAAAAGGCTCATCAACTGTCCCGTCTTCATGTCTCCCACTACTATGATCTGGGCACCCAGCCAGGAAATGGCGATGATACAGGCATATACCGTAAACTGCATGGTCGGCATCATGCTGACCATCAGCTTTTCTGCCCGGATGGCAAAACGGTACAGGGCCTCGGAAGCCTTTTTAAATTTCTTCGTCTCATGCTCTTCCCGCACATAAGCCTTCACGACGCGGATACCAGTCAGATTCTCCTGCACGCTGGCATTCAGCGCGTCGTACTGGTCGAACATGGCACGGAAATAGGGACCTACGCGGCTCATCAGAAACGCCACCACGATTCCCAAGAACACCAGGGCCACCAGGAACACGGCTGACAGCTCCGAATTGATCATAAAAGCCATGAACATGGCGGTAATCAGCGTAATCGGCGCTCTCGTAAACATACGCATTATCATCTGGAACGCCATCTGCACGTTGGTCACGTCTGTGGTCAGTCTCGTTACCAGACCTGCGGTGGAAAAATGATCAATATTGGAAAATGAAAACTCCTGGATATGATTGTACATGCCCTCACGGACATTCTTCGCGAAGCCCGCGGACGCGATCGCCGCCTGCCGGGCCGCCATGGCGCCGCAGAACAGGGACGCAAAAGAGACCAGAAGCATAATAATTCCGACTTTGACTACATAATTGATATTTCCTGCTCCAAGGCCGTTATCAATGATCTCCGACATCAGGAGCGGAATGATCATCTCAAATATGACCTCAAATATGATAAAGACAGGGGCCGCAATCGCCGTCTTCTTGTATTCGCCTACATAGGCCTTCAATGTCTTCAGCATAAAGTTCCTCCTCGTTTACTTTTCAATTCTCGCCGGCATCCGATTGGTTTCGAACACCTTTTTCAGGCTTCTGACAGGCTGTTTAGGATACGATCCAGAAGCCTGGAAAGCGTATGGAGCTCCTCCTCAGACAGGCCGCTGTAAATCTTATTCTCCATACCCTGCGCTTCCTCCCACATTTCTCCCAATATCTGTTCCCCTTTTTCTGTCAGCTCTATCACACGATACCGCTTGTCAGCAGGATTCATTCTGCGGACAATGAATCCTTTTTCCTCCAGACGGTTCAGGAGCCCCGTAACTGTAGGGTTTTTCAGCTGGAACCAGTTTTCAATCTGCCTCTGGTGAATCTCCTCTTCTCCGCTGCATTTCAGATAAACAAGTATCTCAAGCTGGGCCGCGGTCAGATTGTATTTCTGAAGGTTTCTGTCCGCAACCTCTCGGAACTTATTGTTCAGCATCCGAAGCTGCTTGCCGATTGGGCGGGGTGCCTGCATGCTTCCTCCCTCCTTTCCCTCCTGTCAGGCCGCCGGTAAAATAATAGATAGCCTGTTATATATTCAATACATAGCACACTATATGCTAATACAGCGGTATCCGCTTGTCAATAAAAGAAATCTAAAAAAATTATAAACATCCTTTGACGTACGCTTTCAGAGCCGGTATACTGAAATTGTCACACATAGAAAAACAGGGGGATACAGACAGATATGCTGGACTTGCTTCACATTATTCTGGAAAACATTGTAGACGCGGCCATTCTTCTTTTTGAGTTTATCGGAGTGGGAATCATCATCTTTTCCGGTATCCGGGGCTTCATTCTCTATCTGAGGCGCTCGCCGGACACAAAACTGACTCTGGCCAAAGGCCTGGCCATGGGCCTGGAATTCAAGCTGGGCAGCGAGATCCTGCGTACCGTAGTCGTCCGCGACTGGAGGGAAATCGGTACGGTAGCCGGCATCATCGCTCTGCGGGCAGCGCTGACGTTCCTGATTCACTGGGAGATCAAAGAGGAGGAGAAGCAGTAGCTTCTCCTCCCTCAGATAGCAGACAAATTCCTCGGCTTGCCGGGGTTTTCTTTTATCTTATAACTTACAACATTTCAAAGTGTTCTTTCCTTGTAAAAAAGAAAACCCGGTATACATGGCGGCTTCCTGCCATATCGTGCTTCAATCCACTTCCCTCTTGCGAGGGAAGACCGGCAATAGAAAAGATTACCAAGGGAATTGTCAAGCTTCAATCCACTTCCCTCTTGCGAGGGAAGACCAGCTCTGCTACCAGATACCGAAGATCTCCATTAAGCTTCAATCCACTTCCCTCTTGCGAGGGAAGACAAGCGCCTGAGCCTGCATCATCTGGATCTCAGATGCTTCAATCCACTTCCCTCTTGCGAGGGAAGACTCTGCTCCAGCGTTTACTGGTATACGGTAAACCATGAGTACCGACTCATTCTATGACCGCCGTTACCGGCGGCCGGTTTACACAACATTTGTTGTTTTTGTTTTACTCCGGCAGATTTCCGGTAGCTGTTCTGACCAGGGAAGCAGTTCTTCCATAAAACAGTAATCCGTATCCTCCTGATGGTCCTTCATCACAGTCAG
>CALWAZ010000103.1 GCA_944375725.1 uncultured Merdimonas sp.
CCATTGTTTTATCTCGGAATAGGTCGCACCGCCAGGTAGATCAATTTCTGCTGAAGGCTCATAGTCCAAGTAGACATGTTCGCGGCTTTTCTCAAATTTCCTACCTAAGAGAACTACCGTCTCCACATGCCCCGTCCCCGGGAACATATCCACCCCGACAGCCTTCTCCACCCGGTACCCTCTGCCCTGCAGCATCTCCAGGTCACGCACCAAGCTCGTGGGCTTGCAGCTGATGTATACAATCCGCTCCACTCCGAAATCAATAATCTTCTGCAGCGCCTTGGGATGAATGCCGTCCCGCGGCGGATCCAGGACGATAAGATCCGGCTTGTCCTGGAGCTCATCCACCACCTTCAGTACATCGCCCGCGATGAAGGAGCAGTTCTCCAGGCCGTTCAGCTGCGCGTTCACACGCGCAGCTTTCACGGCCTCTTCTACGATCTCCACGCCCACGACCTTTTGCGCCACTGGCGCAAGTATCTGGGCGATGGTACCGGTACCGCTGTACAGATCGAAGATTACCCGGTCCTTTGTGTCGCCGATGTACTCCCGGGCTGTGCTGTAGAGCACCTCGGCTCCCAGGGAATTGGTCTGGAAGAACGAGAAGGGAGAAATCCGGAAACGCAGTCCCAGAAGCTCTTCATAGAAGTAATCCCTTCCATACAGAATCTCTGTGCGGTCATTCTGTACCACATCCGCCAGGCTGTCGTTATAGGTATGGAGGATTCCCACGATCTCTCCATCCAGTTCCAGAGCGCGCAGCCGCTCTGCCCAGGCCGTATCCGTCTCCTGTATCCGGCTGCTTTCCGTTATGGCCGTATCCGTCTCCTGTATCCGGCTGTTTTCCGTTATGACCGCATCCGTCGGCTGTATCCGGCTGTTTTCCATCCCAGCCGCGTGACCAACGGACAGGCTCTGCTCTCCGGCGTCCATGCTTTCCTCTGCCCGTCCGGCTGAAAGTGTTTCAGCCGGATTTCCCCCCTGCTCTTCTGCCAGGCTGGCCTGCATGCAGGGTCTTTTTGCCCCCTCCACCTGCGTCGTGGTCACCAGATCTACCAGGATCTCTCCCGTATGCGCTCCCTTGCGCACCAGCAGGTGGCGCAGATAGCCTGTGTGGCGCAGCCTGTGGTAGAAGGGAAGGCCCTGCTCCTGAAAGTACTCCAGGGTACAGGCCAGGATCTTCCGGTAATCTTCATCCACAATCTGGCACTGGTCTGTGGTCACAATATCGTAGAAACTGCCGCGCTTGTGCATGCCCAGAGCCAGTGGCCCGTCCTTAAACTCATCTCCGAAAGAGAACTCCATCTTATTACGGTAGGCAAGCCGGCGGGGGCTTTCCTTTACTCCCTCAAAGATGTAAGAGCCCTGAACCGCTCCGTCCAGCAGTTCCCGAAGCTGGCCTTCCTTCAGCCGGATCTGTTCCTCATAGGGCAGATTCTGATAAGTACAGCCGCCGCAGAGGCCAAAATGGGGGCAGGCAGGGCTGATCTCCAGAGGAGACGGCTCCAGTACTTCCAGAAGCTGTCCCTCTCCGGTGCCTTTCCGGAGCTTTTTGACCCGGTAACGGATCTTCTGGCCCGGCAGTGTATTCTTTATAATCATGCGGCGGTCCTCCGCTCTGATAATTCCACGGTTCGGAAACTCGGTCTTTTCTATGGTTCCCTCGTAAATTTCTCCCTTTTTCATAAACTCTCCTGTCAAAAAACGCTCTAAAAAAGAGTGTCTCAAAACATCCTCCGCGTCTTGAGACACTCTTTTTTATCAAGTGTTACTCCTCTTCTCCGTCCTCAAAGAAGTCATCATCGAAATCGTCGTCAAAGTCCTCTTCGAACTCATCCGGATAAGACGGTGTGAAGAAACGATACACAGCATATGCGATTCCTGCCACAGCCGCTACGGCTCCGATAATCGCCAGAACCCACAGCAGTGTATTCTTGCTCTTCTCGTCCTCTTCTTTTCTGCGGAGCAGATCATTCAGCTTGGTCGCTGTTAAGAAATCTTCCATTTTATTCATGGCTCATACATCCTTTCTCTGTCATGGGACATCCACGCTTGCTGATTGCTCATATTATATCACAAAGCTGATAAAATTACTATCATTTCATGAATCTTTTTCAATTCCCATGCCGGATTCCCGGAAGGCTTCCCGGAAACGCCGGGCAAAGCTTTTCAGCATTTTTTCAGCTTGGCAAAGGACGCAAACAGCTTCTTAACCCCGGCTGTATCAAACTCCACTTTCACCTCATAATCTTTTCTTCCTTCTGTGATCTCCAGCACAGTGCCTTCTCCAAATCTCAGATGGCGGACCCGGTCCCCTACGCCATAGTCCAGATGGTCTGCCTTTGTGACTGTGACAGGGGATGTCTCAAAGGGCTTTGCACGCAGATTTCTGCGCGCTTCCAGAAATGCCTCTCTGCGCTTTTCCCTGCGTGATTCCCATTCCTCTTTGGACCGCTGCCCCGGTGTCTCCGTCTTTATATCCAGACATTCTTCGGGAATCTCCCGCACAAACCGGGAAACCTTGTTGTACTGGATCTCTCCCCGGATCATACGCTGCTTCGCAGCCGTCAGAGTCAGCTCCTTTTTAGCTCGGGTGATTCCCACATAGCAGAGACGCCGCTCCTCCTCAATCTCCTCCCGGGGATTGTCTGCCATAATCGACATATAGCTGGGAAACAGACCTTCCTCCATTCCCGCCATATAGACATACGGGAATTCCAGGCCCTTGGCGCTGTGAAGCGTCATAAGAACCACATGATTGCTCTCCTCATCCAGATTATCAATATCAGCCACCAGGGCTACCTCTTCCAGAAAACCGCTCAGAGAAGGCTCTTCCGCATTGTCGTCATAATCCCGCACCTTACTGATCAATTCATCAATATTTTCAATCCGGGCTCTTGCCTCTTCCGTGTCCTCAAGCTCCAGCTCCTTCACATAGCCGGTTTCCTCAATCACCGCCTCCAGAAGCTCACTGACGCTTCCGTGCTCCTGTCTGGCGCGCAGAGTCTGGATCAGCACTGTGAAAGGAAGCACCTTGGCGCTGCCGCGCCCGATTCCGGGAATCTGCTCCGCGTTAAGAAGCGCGTCATAAAAACTGATTCCTTCCGCGGCCGCGTAATCTCCCACCCGGCTCAGGGTGGTGGCCCCGATTCCCCTTTTTGGCACATTGATAATCCGGCGGACCGCCAGCTCATCCTGTCCGTTTTCTATGGTTTTCAGATAAGCCAGCAGATCCTTGATTTCCTTTCTGGCATAAAAGTTTACGCCGCCGATCAGCTTATAGGGAATATTGGCGTGAACCAGCTTTTCCTCAAACATACGGGACTGGGCGTTGGTCCGGTAAAGGATTGCGTGATCCCGGTACTGGGCCTCTCCTTTTTCCACATGGCTTCTGATGTTTCCGATGATGTATTCCGCTTCCTCATATCCATTCTGGAACTGGCGGAAATGCACCGGAGCCCCGTCTTCATTCTCTGTCCAGAGGCGCTTGTCCCTGCGGCCCGCGTTGTTATGTATCACATCATTTGCCGCGTTCAGAATATTTCCGGTGGAACGGTAATTCTGCTCCAGCTTGATGACCTTCGTATCCGGAAATACCTTCTCAAAATTCAGGATATTCCCGATATTGGCGCCCCGGAATTTATAAATGGACTGATCATCATCTCCCACCACGCAGAGATTCCGGTACTTGGACGCCAGAAGGCTCACCAGACGGAACTGGGCGGTATTGGTATCCTGGTACTCGTCCACCATAATATAGCGGAACCGCTCCTGATAATTGTCCAGCACCTCCGGGCAGTTCTGAAACAGTTCCACCGTTTTCATGATCAAATCATCAAAATCCAGCGCGTTATTCCGCCGGAGCTGAGCCTGATATTCCTTGTAAACCGCGGAAGTCCTCTGCTTGTAATAATCCGCTCCCGCGTCCAGCTCCATCTCCGCGGGGCTGATCAATTCATCCTTGGCATGGGAAATAGCTGCCAGCAGGGACCGCTCCTTGATGACCTTCGTGTCAATCTCCAGCTTTTTGCAGACCTCTTTCATGACAGACTTCTGATCGTCCGTGTCATAGATGGAAAAGGAGGTATCAAATCCCAGCCGGTCTATAAACCGGCGCAGGATCCGCACGCAGGTGGAATGAAAGGTGCTGACCCACACACTCTCGCTTCCCATTCCCACGATCTGATTTACCCTTTCCCGCATTTCTCCTGCCGCCTTGTTGGTAAAAGTAATGGCCAGGATATTCCAGGGATTGACTCCCTGCTCGATAAGATACGCTGCCCGGTGCGTAAGCACACGGGTCTTTCCGGAGCCGGCTCCCGCCAAAATCAGAAGCGGTCCTTCTGTATGAAGCACCGCTTCCTGCTGCTCCGGATTTAAACTAACCTGATTCAGGATACTATTGTTCATAATCCGTTTTTCTCTTTCTGAAAATTAATAAAATAAAATTCTTTTCCGCCTGCCCAGGCGGTGCGCTCCGGCTAAACCAGCTTTCGTCCGCAGTTGGGGCAGAAGTTTGCCCCGTTCGTCTTCGTTCCGCAGTTGGGACAGAAGTTGGGGGCTGACGTACTGCCTCCCTGGCTCTGGGGCGCTCCCGCCGGTGCCGCAGAGCCTGCCGCGCCGCCGTACCCGGGCTGCTGTCCAGGCTGGGCTCCCATCAGATTCTGACCCATCTGGGCCGCCATCTGCTGGCCCATGGCCATTCCCATAGCCATGCCTGCCATATCCGAGGCCGTGCCGCCTCCCTGGCCGTTTGCCATGGCCTCTCCCATGGAAACCTGCTGAAAACGGCCCACATCCCCAATCATGCTCTGAGCCGCCGCTTTCTCAGCCATTTTCTGCACTTCCGGCGGATAATTGAAGCTGGATATGGCAAAGCTTGTGATGCCGATTCCGATCTTCTGCATCTCCATGTCCAGATCCTCCTGGATGCCCTGGCCGATTTCCCGGGCATTGACCTGGAGATTGAACATATTCTGTCCTTTGTTCACGATCCATTTCATCAGCAGCTGATCCAGCATGGATGTAATGCGCTCTTTTACATCATCCACTGTGAACTGCTGCCGGATTCCCGCCACCTTTTCTATCAGAGCGTCGTAATCCGCCACCCTGCAGGTAAAGGTTCCGAAAGAGCGGATAGGCATGCCTCCCGGAAGTCCCGGCGCCGGGATCAGAACAGGGCTTTTGGTTCCCCATTTCACCAGCACTTCCTTCGTGTTGATAAACAGAACCTCTGCCCGAAGGCCGCTGTTAAAGCCAAACTTAAAGCCCTTCAGGGTGGACAGGAACGGAACGATATCCGACTCGATGTCGTAACTTCCCTCATCCCGGAAAATTCCTTCCACCTTTCCATTGTACAGGAAGACCGCGTCCTGTCCCGGACGGATAATCAGACGGCTTCCTTTCTTAATCTCTTTATTGCTCCATTTCCAGAACAGCATATCGTCCCGGAATTCCTGCCACTCGACTACGTTGGCAAACTGTCCTCCGAATAAACCCACCAGTTCTCCTCCTCAATTTCTGCTTCTGTCAGCCATGCCGCGTCCACCCGGGCCTCAGCAGCCTGAGGCTCATGGACTCCCGCATAACCCCGTTCCTCTCCGCTCTGGCTGAACCAGTATACGAGAGCAATGATAATCAGCACCGCTGCCGCGATAGCTCCGATTTTTGCCGGACTTTTGGGATAATCTCCCTCTACCCGGCCGCTCTGTCCGTTTATCAGCACATGGTACCGCTTCCCCTTATATGTATAGGCTGTCGTATAGACAGGCATCATGACATGCTTGTAAGTCTCGTCCCGGTAATCCGCCTGCACTCTCACATCCCGGACTTCGTCAAACCGGCGGAGTACATCGTCCGCCGCCATCTGCTCCAACTCGCGCTCCATGGTCTGCAGGGCCTCCTTGTGGGCGTCCTCCAGATCTACCGTATAGCATTCCGCTCCATAGCCCGAAAAGTATTCCGGCGAATAAGAAGCCATCTGCTGCGTGCCGAAGACTCCTGCCCGCCGCAGGAGATCCCCGTCCAGCTTGTGGGACGCGGGAACCAGCACATCATCAAAAACACGCCTGAGTGAACCAGAGGTGGGATACCAGTCTGTCACCACCCTGTGGGTCGTCTTCCCATTCGGTCCTCTGCGGGTCACTGTCCGGTGCCTTCCTCCCATGGCTGTGTATCTGGCGTCCGCCTTCGCGTCAAAAGTCCAGTAGGGGAGATAGATTCCCTGAAGCCGTTCTCTCTGATACAGATGCTTCAGTTCTCCCGGCGCCAGCCACCGTCCCTTCAGCCAGCGGCGGAACAGCTCTCCCACCCGCTCTCTGTCGATCTGGAAAGGCAGCACGCCATCCGGAATGATGGCATCCTCCTGCTTCTCCGCCAGCACATAGCTGGAACCGCAGTAGGGGCACTCCACCGCCGTACTGGTGGGATCCACCTCGATCCTGGCGCCGCAGCCTCTGCACTCCATGGTCTGCGTGCTTTTCTCCTCCGCGCGTATGGTCTCCACCGCGTGTCGGGTCAGGCTGTGCTCCACGATGCGCTCCTTTTCGTTGAGAATCGGAACCACCGTATCACAGTTCGGGCACTTCAGGCTCTGAGTCTCCACGTCAAACTCCATGACGCCGCCGCAGTTTTCACAATAATATATCTGGTTTTCCATTCTGTCTTATCTCAGATTCGGTATCTGTTTTCCTTTGCTGTGTCTGATTTTAAAGTCCCATCTTAGCCTTCAGGGCCGCCAGCTCATCATCCACCGCAGAGCTGTCATCCTGGTCATATTTTCTGGCCAGATCTTCAATGGTGTCCTCTTTCTTATCTAGCTCTGCCATGGCATTTGCCTCATCCAGCATCCGGTCTGCCTTCGCTTCCATCCGGTCAAAGGCCGCCATAGCCTCTCCGGCACCGGCAATGCTGGAGCTCATTTTATTCATCTTCTCCTGGGTCTTCGCCACTGCCACCTTCGCCTTGATCGCGTCACGCTTTGCCTGGAGATTTTCCAGATCCTTTGCCAGCTTGTCGTGCATCTCCCGCATCTTGGCCGCATTGGCCGCTGCCGCGTCATAAGCCTGCTGCAGGCTTTCCTGCTGCTTTACAAGCTGTGCCTTTTTCTCCAGGAACTGGCGGGCGTCATCTTCATTTCCGGCCATGAGAGCCTTCTCCGCATACCGCTGCATCTTCGCAATGTCCTGAGCGCACTCATCCAGCTCACGCTTAGCTTTTGTCTCGGCCGCCATCACTGCCGCCGTCTCAGCCTTCACCTTTCCAAGGTCGCTCTCGATATCACGCAGATACTCATCTATCATCTTTTCGGGGTCCTCTGCCCGGTCCAGAAGCGCGTTGATATTCGCCGACATGATATCTCCGAATCTTTTTAAAATGTTTGCCATTCTCTTCCTCCTTGTATGGGACGGCTGACACTGCCGCCGGTATGTGTTTTTCTGTCCCTTATTATATTACATTTCAGAAACTCTCTCAAGTGATTTCATCCTGGATTGAACCTCAGATTTCCCTGTATGCTGTGTTACCGGCAAAATCTATCAATCCTCGTTGCTATTCACAGCCGATTCATAGCAACCAATCCTGCGCGGATCCTGCGGAAAAATAAATATTTAAGCTTGTCATATAGTTTTGAATACTATATAATGAAATCCTGGGGGTGAATTATTATGACCATAGACAGTCAAAACCTTCTGGAGAGCATTCTGCAGAGTCTGGACCGGGTAGACTACATTAAGCCGGAGGAGATTCCCGGCATTGATTTATACATGGATCAGGTGACTACGTTCATGGACAGCCATCTGAGTTCTTCCAGGCGCTATGAGGACGATAAGATTCTTACCAAGACCATGATCAATAATTACGCGAAGAATCATCTGCTTCCCCCTCCGGAAAAGAAGAAATATTCCAGAGAACACATGCTGCTCCTGATTTTCATCTATTACTTCAAAAACATTCTTTCCATCAGCGACATCCAGAATCTTCTCACGCCGCTGACGGAACGCTACTTTCATACAGACCATGAGCTTCAGCTGGACCGCATTTACACAGAGGTTTTCAGCCTTGAAAAAAGCCAGATTGAAGCGCTGAAGGAGGATCTGATTCAAAAATACCGCACCTCGGAAGAAACCTTTACCGATGCGCCGGACGAGGACCGGAAGTTTCTTCAGCTTTTTTCCTTCATCTGTATGCTGAGCTTCGATGTCTATATGAAAAAGCAGGTGATTGAAAAACTGATTGATCAGCTGCCCGGACAGGAAAAGCCCTCCAAAAAGAACCGTAAACAGGAAAAAGAGACCGAATAACGGTCTCTTTTTTTTAACAGGACAAATCCGTTCTTTCCCTTACTGGGAAAGCCTGTCCAGATATTTCATATAGCTGGCCACCATAAGAGCAATCTTGAAGGTCAGAGCATCCTCAAACACCCGGATGTCCAGCCCCGTGGTCTTCTGAAGCTTCTCCAGCCGGTATACCAGCGTATTGCGGTGTATAAAAAGCTGGCGGGCTGTCTCAGAAACATTCAGATTATTCTCAAAGAATTTCTCAATCGTAGTCAGCGTCTCCTCGTCGAAGGTATCCGGCAGATGTTCCCCAAAGATTTCCTTCATAAACATTTCACACAGAGGCTGGGGAAGCTGATAGATCAGCCGTCCGATTCCAAGCGTATGGTAAGCGACCACAATCTTGTCCGGATAGAAAATCCTTCCCACTTCCATGGCCATTCTCGCTTCTTTATAGGACTTGGACACATCCTTGATCTGGCTGACCATGGTTCCGTAGGCCACCCGCACACGTCCTTCATTCTCCGTATTCAGCATCTTTGCCAGCATACCTGCGGTCTCTTCCAGATCCTCATAGGTATCCTGCTCTCCCACCGCTTTCACGATAACGATATTTTTCTGATCCACAGCGGTAATCACATCCTGGGACCGGGGAGCGAAAATGCTGCGCACTTCCTCCAGGGCCATGGCATCTTCCTCGTCCCTGGTCTCCACCAGATACACCACCCGCACAGCTTCTGTATCGATATGCAGCTTCTTTGCCTGGCTGTAGATATCCACCAGCAGCAGATTGTCCAGCAGCAGATTCTGAATAAAATTGTTGCGGTCAAAACGTTCCTTATACGCCACAATCAGATTCTGGAGCTCACTGACCGCCACCTTTCCAATCATATACGCGTCTTCTCCGCTTCCTTTCGCGAGAAGTATGTACGCCAAAACCCCTTCATCATAGATCTTGAAAAAATGGCACCCCTGCAGGCTCTGTCCTTCCGCCGGCGACTGCGCAAATGTCCGGATCAGCTCCTGTGAGATATCCCCCGTCTCGAAAGTCGAAGCCGCCATACTTCCGTCTGTCTCCAGCACACAGAGATCAATCCTTGTAATCGAACGAAGCTCCTCTATCGTAGTCTGTATAACCTGATTGGAAATCATGGTTCTCCCTCCTCCTGCGATTATTCGTTTTTATTATAGCATGCTTTTCCGGCCAGTGACTACAGTTTTTCTCTGCTTTTTTCCAGATAACAGCAGACTGTCTGCCGTCCCTTTTTCCCCCACGCCGTCCCCCGTTTTTCCTGCGCGGAATCAAGGACCCATTTCTTTCCCTGCACCGGACATTTTTTAATTAAGGTAGGAAAAAAGCACGCAAACCTTACATTTACGTGCTTTCTCCGAACTTTCTATGAAGCTGCTGACGGGAATCGGACCCGTGACCTCCGCACTACCAATGCGACGCTCTACCGACTGAGCCACAGCAGC
>CALWAZ010000104.1 GCA_944375725.1 uncultured Merdimonas sp.
CACACGGATCTGTGGACGGAAACCATGCCGCGAGCGTACCCTTATACACTAAATCCCCTGTATAAAGACGGCCTTTTTCTTTCTCCCAAAAACACATATGGCCCGGAGCGTGTCCCGGAGTATGCAAAACTTCTACGCTCCTTCCTCCAAGGTCTATGTTCTCGCCTCCATGCAGCACTTTAGACGGTGTTCCCTGAAAAAGCTCATAGGCATCTACATCATATCCGTCCGGCAGCTCGCACCGGTCAGCCACAAATTCTTTTATCTTTTCCAGCGGCTGCGGGAAGCCGCCGTTAAGCCATTCAAGCTCCGCTTCGTGCGCGTAAAAATCGGGATAATACTTATGGCCGCCAATATGATCCCAGTGAATATGCGTAGCTATGGCTGTCGCAGGATTATCCGTTAATTTCTTTATGACCTCAGAAATATTGCAGATACCCAGTCCTGTATCAATCAGCAGACTGCGTTCTGTGCCATTCAAAAGATAGCAGTGTGTCTCCTCCCAATGGCGGTACTCGCTGACTATGTAGGTGTCTTTGTCCACTTTGTCTATTGTAAACCAGTTTTCCATTCCGCTCTCTCCAGTTTCCATATTCCCGCTGTGTTTCCATTTTTATACCGCGCACTCAGATTCTGCCGCCGGCCAGCTTCCTCAAAGCTCCGTCTTCTGAGATCCGGACCCGTCTGCTTTTCTCCGGAACCAGGGCATCCCTCAGGCTCCGGTAAGCCGGAAAAATCCCAGACGCGCCGCCTCTTCTCAGAAAAACAGGCGTATCACTATCTCTAATGATACGCCCGTTTTTATTTACTTTCTATAGAGAGAATTAAGCCTCTCTGCTTTTAATAGCAGCCTGTGCCGCTGCCAGTCTTGCAACCGGTACACGGAACGGTGAGCAGGATACATAGTCCAGTCCGATAGAATTGCAGAACTCTACAGAGCTGGGATCTCCGCCATGCTCGCCGCAGATTCCCACATGCAGCTTCGGATTTGCAGCCTTGCCTGCCTCCACAGCCATCTTCATCAGCTTGCCCACGCCGTTCTGATCCAGCTTCGCAAACGGATCGTTTTCCATAATCTTGGCTTCGTAGTAAGCAACCAGGAACTTGCCCGCGTCGTCACGGGAGAAGCCATAGGTCATCTGCGTCAGGTCATTGGTGCCGAAGCAGAAGAAATCAGCTTCCTTGGCAAGCTCATCAGCCAGAAGAGCCGCTCTGGGGATCTCAATCATGGTTCCCACCTCGTACTTCAGATCACTGTCTGCCGCCTTGATCTCGGCATCCGCAGCCTCAACCACAAATTTCTTTACGTATTTCAGCTCCTTCACATCTCCTACCAGCGGGATCATGATCTCCGGAACCAGATTCCAGTCCGGATGAGCCTTCTTTACCTTAATTGCAGCGCGGATAACCGCCTTTGTCTGCATCTTCGCGATTTCCGGATAGGTAACTGACAGACGGCAGCCGCGGTGTCCCATCATCGGGTTGAACTCATGAAGGCTGTCAATAATAGCCTTGATATGCTCCACAGTCTTGCCCTGGGCATCAGCCAGTTTCTTAATGTCTTCTTCTTCCGTCGGAACAAACTCATGAAGAGGCGGATCCAGGAAACGAATGGTAACGGGATTTCCTTCCAGAGCCTCATACAGCTCTTCAAAGTCACCCTGCTGATAGGGAAGAACCTTCTCCAGGGCTTTTTCTCTCTCTTCCTCAGTCTCCGCGCAGATCATCTCACGGAACGCGTCAATTCTTCCCTCGCCGAAGAACATATGCTCTGTACGGCAAAGGCCGATGCCCTCCGCGCCAAGCTCCACTGCCTTCTTTGCGTCAGCCGGAGTGTCCGCGTTTGTGCGGACCTGCATGGTTCTGAACTTGTCCGCCCAGCTCATAATCCGGCCAAACTCTCCTGCAATCGTTGCGTCCACGGTGGGAATGATTCCATCATAAATATTTCCTGTGGTTCCATCGATGGAGATCGGATCTCCTTCATGGAACTCCTTGCCGCCCAGCGTAAATTTCTTGTTGGCCTCGTCCATGACAATGTCGCCGCATCCGGATACACAGCACTCACCCATGCCACGGGCAACTACAGCCGCATGAGAAGTCATACCTCCGCGGACTGTCAGAATACCCTGCGCGGATTTCATGCCTGTGATATCCTCCGGAGAGGTCTCAAGACGAACCAGCACTACCTTTTCGCCTCTGTCTGCCCAGGCTACCGCATCGTCTGCTGTGAAAACAATCTTTCCGCAGGCAGCGCCCGGAGACGCTCCAAGGCCCTTGCCCAGAGGTGTGGCTGCCTTCAGAGCGGCTGTGTCAAACTGGGGATGAAGCAGGGTGTCCAGGTTGCGGGGATCGATCATGGCCACCGCTTCCTCTTCGGTTCTCATGCCCTCATCCACCAGATCGCAGGCAATCTTCAGAGCCGCCTGCGCGGTTCTCTTTCCATTACGTGTCTGAAGCATGTACAGCTTTCCATGCTCTACAGTAAACTCCATATCCTGCATGTCTCTGTAGTGCTTCTCCAGAATATCGCAAACTTCCTTAAACTGTTTGAATGCCTCCGGGAATTTCTCTTCCATCTCAGAAATGTGCATCGGTGTGCGGACACCTGCAACCACGTCCTCACCCTGTGCATTGGTAAGAAATTCACCGAACAGTCCCTTCTTTCCTGTAGCCGGGTCACGGGTAAACGCCACGCCGGTGCCGCAGTCATCGCCCATGTTTCCAAATGCCATCATCTGTACGTTGACAGCAGTTCCCCAGGAATAGGGAATGTCATTGTCGCGGCGGTACACATTCGCTCTGGGGTTGTCCCAGGAACGGAATACAGCCTTCACCGCTCCTACAAGCTGTTCTTTTGCGTCAGACGGGAAATCAGCGCCAATCTTGGCCTTGTATTCAGCCTTGAACTGTCCTGCCAGCTCCTTCAGATCGTCCGCATTCAGCTCCACATCCTGCTTTACGCCCTTTTTGGCTTTCATTTTATCGATCAGTTCTTCAAAATACTTCTTTCCGACCTCCATTACCACATCGGAATACATCTGGATAAATCTGCGGTAGCAGTCCCAGGCCCAGCGGGGATTTCCGGATGCTTCTGCCAGGGTCTCCACTACTTCCTCATTCAGTCCAAGATTCAGGATGGTATCCATCATACCGGGCATGGATGCTCTCGCGCCGGAACGCACAGAAACCAGAAGCGGATTTTCCTTATCTCCGAACTTCTTTCCTGTTATCTCTTCCAGTTTTGCCATGGCCTTCATAATCTGGTCCATGATCTCATCATTGATCTGTCTTCCGTCCTCGTAATACTGAGTACATGCTTCTGTAGTCACTGTAAATCCCGGCGGCACCGGCAGTCCCAGGCCTGTCATCTCAGCCAGATTCGCTCCCTTGCCTCCGAGAAGGTTCCGCATGCCAGCATTTCCTTCCTTAAACAAATACACCCATTTTGCCATTGCAATGTTCCTCCTGTTATATAGTTTCTCTCTCCCCGGCGCTTTTACGTTCCGCAAAGCCGTCCCTCGCGCGCATGCGCGCTCCTGCCGTCTTCCTCGGCTTCTGCAGGGCTCATGCCTGAACGTAAAATATGCGCCGGATATGTGGTCAACGACCAAACCCTGCGCACATTTCTAGTGTAGCATATTTGTAATATTTGTCAAGGCTTCTTTAGTAAATTTGTTGTAAAAACCCAGCCTGAAAGCGTCTGATTTTGTCTATTTTTTAACTATCCGTATAGTAGTTCCTTTCCCTTTTTTCGGTTATTCTGATAATTCATTCAATGACATTTTCCGACAGGCCGTCACCCGCTCCAGTCGAAGGACAATCGTCGTCTTCTTCCTCCTTACAGGGTTTTGCAAATCTGCATTTACAAAAAGCAAGGGCAAATGACAAGACACAAAAACAGGCCCCTCCGCGATTTTGTAAAACACGGAAAAGGCCTGCTTTTACTTAAATTATATTATTTCTTCCAAAACTGCTTACTCTCCATAGTAAGCCTTCAGATAAAGCTCCTTGATCTCTGACATCAGCGGATATCTCGGATTTGCGCCGGTGCACTGGTCGTTGAAGGCGTTCTCCACCATCTCATCCAGAGTCGCCAGGAAATCCTCTTCCTTGATGCCGTAATCCTTAATGGTTCTCTTGATGCCCACTTTCTCTTTCAGCTCAGCAATGGCCTTGATGAAGTTCTCAAATACCTCATCGTCATCCTTTCCGGTGATGCCGACGAATCTGGCCATCTCGCAGTAGCGCTCCTTTGCATGGGGATACGGATACTGGGAGAAGGTTCCCATTTTCACAGGCGCCGGATCTGCGTTGTAACGCATTACAAGCTCAATAAGCAGAGCGTTCGCGACACCGTGGGGCAGATGATGGTAAGCACCCAGCTTGTGCGCCATGGAGTGGCACACGCCCAGGAACGCGTTGGCAAAAGCCATACCTGCCATTGTGGAAGCGTTTGCCATCTTTTCTCTGGCCTCCGGATCGTTTGGTCCGTTGTCATAGCAGCGGGGCAGATATTCGAAAATATTCTTTGCTGCCTTCAGCGCCATGCCATCAGAGAAATCGGTAGCCATAATGGATACATAGGCTTCCAGGGAATGGGTCAGCGCGTCGATACCGGAAGCGCTGGTCAGTCCCTTTGGCTGGGTCATCATATAGTCTGTGTCGATAATTGCCATATTCGGCATCAGCTCATAATCTGCGATAGGCCATTTGGTTCCCGTCTCGGCATCTGTGATAATCGCAAAGGGCGTCACCTCAGAACCGGTACCGGAAGACGTGGGAACCGCCACAAACATGGCCTTCTCTCCCATCTTCGGAAACACATAGACTCTCTTCCGGATATCCATGAAATCCATGGCCAGATCCTCAAATCTGCACTCCGGATGCTCGTACATGAGCCACATGATCTTTCCGGCGTCCATCGCGGAACCGCCGCCCAGAGCAATGATTACATCCGGCTGGAACGCGTTGATCTGCTCCACGCCCTTCTGTGCGCACTGCAGCGTCGGATCGGGAGCTACCTCATAGAAGCAGGCATAGGTAATGCCCATTTCGTCCAGCTTATCTGTGATCGGTTTCGTGTGTCCGCTGCTGTAAAGGAAGCTGTCCGTTACAATAAAGGCTTTTTTCTTATGATAATAAGTCTTCAATTCGTCCAGAGCCACCGGCAGGCAGCCTTTCTTAAAGTATACCTTCTGAGGCGTTCTGAACCAGAGCATGTTCTCTCTCCTTTCCGCAACGGTCTTGATGTTGATCAGGTGTTTCACGTTTACATTCTCGGATACAGAGTTGCCGCCATAGGAGCCGCAGCCCAGAGTCAGGGAGGGAGACAGCTTGAAGTTGTACAAATCTCCAATTCCGCCCTGGGAGGAAGGTGTATTTACCAGAATACGGCAGGTCTTCATTCTGGCCGCATGCTGTGCCATCTTTTCCGTCTCGGCGGGATTTATATACAGGGAGGAGGTGTGGCCGTAGCCGCCATCCTCAATCAGCTTTTCAGACATATCAAGAGCTGTCTCAAAACTATCTGCCTTATAGAGAGCCAGCACCGGAGAAAGCTTCTCATGGGCAAAGGGTTCAGAAATATCTACAGAAGTCACTTCGCCGATCAGTATCTTGGTATCCTTCGGAACCTCAAAGCCTGCGATCTGGGCAATTCTGTACGCAGGCTGGCCTACGATCTTCGGATTGACCGTTCCAGCTTCCGTAAGAATGATCGCGCGCATCTTTGCCATTTCCTCATCATTCAGAATATGGCAGCCGCGTTTTACGAACTCAGCCCGTACCTTGTCATAAATATCAGCCAGAGCTGTCACAGACTGCTCGGACGCGCAGATCATACCGTTGTCAAAGGTCTTGGAATGAATCACGGAATACACGGCCAGCTGGATATCGCAGCTGCTGTCCATGATGACAGGCGTATTTCCGGGGCCTACACCGATGGCCGGTTTTCCGGAGGAATAAGCTGCCTTCACCATGCCCGGGCCGCCGGTAGCCAGAATCACGTCCGCGGAACGCATCAGCTCGTTGGATAGCTCCAGGGTCGGATTCTCGATGCAGTCAATCAGTCCCTTGGGAGCTCCTGCCGCTTCTGCCGCCTCCCGCACGATTCTCGCCGCTTCCGCCGTGCACTTTTTTGCCCGGGGATGAGGGCTGATGAGAATCGCGTTTCTCGTCTTCAGGCAAATCAGGCATTTGAAAATCGCTGTCGAAGTCGGATTCGTAGTCGGAATGATCGCTCCTACCAGACCCATGGGCTCCGCAATCTTCTTAATGCCGTAGGAGGTATCCTCCTCGATCACACCGCAGGTTTTCACATTCTTATAAGCATTGTATATGTATTCTGCCGCGTAATGGTTCTTGATTACCTTGTCTTCCACAACGCCCATGCCAGTCTCTTCCACCGCCATCTTTGCGAGAGGAATACGCTGCTTATTCGCTGCCATAGCCGCCTCAAAGAAAATTTTGTCTACCTGTTCCTGGGTAAATGTGGCAAACACCTTCTGCGCTTCCCGCATCTGTCCAATCTTCTGCTGCAGCTTTTCCACCTCGGTCATCTCCGCCGCTTCCTGAGGAACCTGAACTGCCTGTGCCTTTTCTTCCTGTCTGCTCATACGAAACCTCCTTGACTGTCTGAATCGCTGGTCTGCTGTCTGCCGCGTCCGGATACAGGCGGACCTTTCTGCTTCCAATTCTCTTCCAATCATTGTTAATTAATTAACGTCTTCGTTAATATATTAACATTGCTTTCCCAATCTGTAAAGAGGTAATATTGTAAAAATTTTTGAATTAACCGATAAATTTTTTCACATTTTATACAATGACCGATCCTTTGCCTGACAGACACTCAGAAAAAGACAGCCCATAGAATCCAGGACTGGGTCCTGAATTCTATAGGCTGCCTCATCTTATCATTTACGATTTCTTACGCAAAGATTACTCCGCCTTCTCCAGAGCAAGCGTTCTGGTAGTAAGGTCGCATACCTCTGCCGGTCCGTAATACTGGATAGCGCCCGGGAAGGTGTAGCAGGTATTCACTGCCCACTCATCTCTGTGCGCCGCAAAGTACTGGAACGGCTTTCCATCCAGCTCTACAAGAGCTTTCCGGATAACCGGCTTGTCCTCGCCGTGTCTTCTCTCCATGTTCATCATCTTGGTGATCGGCATACCGCCTGCGATCCACTCCTCAGCCGGCTTGGAAAGGTTGGAAACCTTGGAAAGGTATCCATTGTAGCCATACTGAATCAGCATGAACGCATTGTATCCAAGAGAATAGCAGTAGTCTGCGTCAAAGTTGGACGGGAACGCACATCTTCCTTCATATCCGAAGAAGTGTGTCTGTACAGAATACTTTCCTGTATAGGTGCCTGCCGCTTTTCTCTCTTTCAGCTTATCGCCTACCAGAGCAGCGAACAGCTTCTCAGACTCAATCAGGGAAACCTGTACGTTTCCGTGGGGATCTCTCTCCAGGAACAGCTGCTGCTGAATCGCCTGGGGAAGAATCGCGAATACAGCCATGGACTCCTTGGTAAGTCCTTTTTCGATGAAGGCATACTTTTCTTCCCAGCTCGGAAGCGCGTTGAACGCGTCAGCCTTGCTGCCTGCGAGAAGCTCATTGATCTCGCTGATCAGAGTGGAGAACTCCGGAACGAACTCTACCACGCCCTCAGGAATCACAACGACACCAAAGTTGTTTCCGTTGGCCGCTCTCTTCTCTACAGCGTCTGCGATGTAATCCGCAATCTCAGACAGAGACTGTTTCTTAGCCTTTACTTCCTCGGAAATCAGGCAGATGTTCGGCTGGCACTCCAGAGCGCACTCCAGAGCAACGTGAGATGCGGAACGTCCCATAACCTTGATGAAATGCCAGTACTTCTTGGCAGAATTGCAGTCTCTCTCAATATTTCCAATCATCTCGCTGTAGGTCTTGGTAGCGGTATCAAAACCAAAGGAGATCTCAATATCCTCATTCTTCAGGTCGCCGTCGATGGTCTTCGGGCATCCGATTACCTGTACGCCGGTCTTATGCGCTGCCATATACTCGGCAAGCACGCATGCGTTTGTATTGGAATCATCTCCTCCGATGATAACGATAGCAGTGATGCCGTGCTTCTTGCATACTTCCGCCGCAACCGCAAACTGCTCCTCTGTCTCCAGCTTGGTTCTTCCGGAACCGATGATATCAAATCCACCGGTATTTCTGTACTGATCAATGTACGCGTCATCGAAAACGATGTAATCATCCTCCAGCAGTCCGCTGGGGCCGCCCTTGAATCCAATCAGAACATTCTCCTTGTCGGTCGCTTTCAGCGCATCATACAGACCGCATACTACATTGTGTCCGCCAGGCGCCTGTCCGCCGGAAAGGATCACGCCAACCACATGCTTCTTGGCTGCGGAAGTATTCTGTCCCTTCTCAAAAGTAACCTCCGGCTCTCCATAGGTGTTCGGGAAAAGCGCTTTGATCTTCTCCTGATCTGCCACACTGGTAGTAGCCTCTCCTTCCTTAACAGCGATCTCAGAGATACCATTTCTGAGCATTCCCGGAAGCTTCGGAACGTACTCATATCTTGCTTTCTGAAGTGGTGAAAGATTCATAATCATACTCCTTTGTTCTTTATTATTTGCAGAGTTTCAGGCACAGTTCTGTGCTTTTTTCTGCTTTCCTACCAATAATAAACTATCATTATTCAGCGGTTTCGTCAACCTTTAGTCTCTGACCTGCCCCTGCTTAAAACGTGAATTTATCCGCAAAATAAGCATCCAGCTCATCAATCTTCACGCGAACCTGCTGCATGGTGTCGCGGTCACGGACAGTCACCGCTCCGTCTGTCTCAGACTCGAAATC
This sequence comes from uncultured Merdimonas sp., assembly GCA_944375725.1. Classification (GTDB taxonomy): domain Bacteria; phylum Bacillota; class Clostridia; order Lachnospirales; family Lachnospiraceae; genus Laedolimicola. Next base: position 8,852 of record CALWAZ010000104.1, read on the forward strand.
ATAGGTCACGCAGAAGGGCGTGCCAATCTCATCCTGACGGCGGTAACGCTTGCCGATATTTCCTCTGTCATCAAATTCACAGTTATACTTTTTGCAAAGCTGAGTATAAATCTTCTCTGCGCCCTCATTTAATTTCTTGGACAGAGGCAGCACGCCAATCTTGACGGGAGCCAGCGCCGGATGGAAGTGAAGCACGGTACGCATATCGCCGCCCTCCAGTTCTTCCTCATCGTAAGCCGCGCACAGGAATGCCAGAACCACACGGTCCGCTCCCAGAGAAGGCTCAATGACATAAGGAATGTATTTTTCCTTCAGTTCATCATCAAAGTAAGTCAGGTCCTCGCCGGATACCTCCTGATGACGGCTCAGGTCGTAATCGGTACGGTCCGCGATACCCCACAGCTCGCCCCAGCCAAACGGGAACAGGAACTCGAGGTCTGTGGTGGCCTTGCTGTAAAAGCTCAGCTCCTCCTTCTCGTGGTCACGCACACGCAGCTCCTCATCCTTGATTCCAAGGGTCTTCAGCCAGTTAATGCAGTACTCTTTCCAGTAAGCAAACCACTCCAGATCCGTATCCGGCTTGCAGAAGAACTCCAGCTCCATCTGCTCGAACTCTCTGGTACGGAAGGTAAAGTTGCCTGGTGTAATCTCGTTTCGGAAGGATTTTCCGATCTGGGCGATGCCAAAGGGAACCTTCTTTCTGGAGGTTCTCTGCACATTCTTGAAGTTTACAAAGATACCCTGGGCAGTCTCCGGACGGAGATATACGGTATTCTTCGCATCCTCAGTCACGCCCTGGAAGGTCTTGAACATCAGGTTGAACTGACGGATGTCGGTAAAATCATGCTTTCCGCAGGAGGGGCAGGGAATATTGTGCTCATCGATGTAGGCCTTCATCTGCTCCTGGCTCCAGGCGTCCACAGAACCCTCGATTTTGATGCCGTGCTCCTCATTGTAATCCTCGATCAGCTTATCCGCGCGGAAACGCTCCTTACAGCTCTTGCAGTCCAACAGCGGATCCGAAAAGCTGCCCAGATGACCGGAAGCCACCCAGGTCTGGGGATTCATCAGAATCGCGCAGTCCACACCCACATTGTAGGGATTCTCCTGCACGAATTTCTGCCACCAGGCGCGCTTTACGTTATTCTTCAGCTCCACGCCCAGATTGCCGTAATCCCAGGTATTTGCCAGGCCTCCGTAAATCTCGGATCCCGGATATACAAAGCCTCTCGCTTTCGCCAGAGCTACGATTTTGTCCATTGTCTTTTCCATTTTAAATTCTCCTTGTCAATCTCCCCTGAGGGCATTTTTTCAAAACAGCCCGGCCATGCAGGGCCGCTGTTCTTCCAGGTTTTTCAGCTGTGCCTATTTATAAACAATGTAGGACAGCTCCGCTTCCTGCACAGCTGCTTCCCGCTTTCCGGTGACAGACACATTATCCTCCGGACATACTGCCAGGATGGTTCCCGGCACCCGCACCGAAACAGCCTCCTCCAGAATCAGTACATGGGCTTTCCCATCACTGTTCAGGGTATCCAAATCCGCCGCATTTTCATTGGGTTCCACGAAATCGCCGGGCAGATCATAGCCTTCCTCTTCCGCTTCACTGAGTGTGCCTGCGAACAGCGTAAGCCCCGTATAATCGGAATAATATCCGCTCTCATCAAAGACAAGCTGCAGAACCGCCACACCGTCTTCTACTTTAAAGGTTTCCTTCCTGACGTGATCTGCCGCGAAATTTTTATTATACTCCGACAGTTCCTCATCGATTTCGCTTTCCAGCTCATCAGCATCATAAAAATCCTTGTCAAACTCTTCCACAATCGTGCTGGTGATCCTGCCCCGCTTATCCACAGATATGGTGTCTTCCTTCGGGACACTGCCAAAGCAGCCTGAAAAAAGCAAAACACTGCACATCAGGAGGCAAAAACTGATTATCTTTTTCATTCCTGCTCTCCTCCCGCCTGCTTTCAGACCGGAAACTTCCAGCTTCTGCCGGTCTGAAGATCTCATATAGTATATCGTCTTTCGCGCGATTTTTCAACTGCTTTTCACACAGGCTTCCAGAATCTCCAGAGATTTGAAATGGCCCTCCATATAAAGCTCCCGGTAACGGCGCAGCACGGACCGCAGCTCTGACAGCACCTGCTCTGACACGGTAAAAGTATAAAGTTTTTCGATGGAAGACGCAGCAATATACTGAAGAGTATACAAGGTGGACTCACAGACATCCAGCTTTTCAAAATCCACCGGACATTCCCCGTTCACCACCAGAACCTTCAGCTCATATATGTACCGTATCAGCTCATCCGGAATGCTGGGCCGGGAAAGGGCCCTTAAGCTCTGATACAAAAGCTTCAGCATCTGAAGCTCATCATTAGCTTCTCTGGTATAATAGTCAGCAAGCTCGCAGAAATAAAAGCCGTAGCAGGCCCCCGCGAAATCCGAGCTCAGCTCATGGAAATAATTCTGCACCTTCGCCTGCATCAGATTATAGGAGCTCCGCCCCTCATAAACCGTAAATTCTCCAAACACAAAGGAATTGCAGACTGCCAGAAGGGGGCTGTTCTGCCTTCTGGCTCCCCTCGCAAACGCCGTGATCTTTCCTCTTTCCTTTGTCAGAACCGTTATCCGTTTGTCATAATCACCGTAGGGATAGGCTGCCAGCACCAGCCCCGTCACCGTGATCATCTGTCCCATAATCCGCCTTCTTCCGGTCCCCGTTTTCCGTCCCGGAGGACGCGAGAGCCTGATCTTCTTTTTTCCAGTCGATTCCTTTGTACCTGAGATAATCCTCCACTGCGCCTGTCAGTTCAAATCTTTCCCATGTCATCCGTTTTTCTCGCCCCTGTTTCTCTTAATCCTGAAGACTTTTTCAACGGAAAAGCTCTTCTCAATTAGAATATCCAGAAGGGGCATTCTTATCCTGCGAAAAAACTGCCAATTAAAACTCCCTTGACAGACTGCTACAGCTCCAGATCCTTTTTGTCATATCCGAAGTTTTTGATCAGATAATCACTGTCTCTCCAGTCTTTCTTGACCTTTACCCAGAGCTGGAGATTGACCTTCATCTCCATCATGCTCTCGATCTCATAGCGGGCCGCGCTGCCTATTTTCTTCAGCATAGATCCCTGCTTTCCGATAATAATGCCCTTATGGGAATCCTTTTCGCAGATGATCGTGGCGTCAATATCACAGACCTTACCGTCGCTGCGCTCTTTCATCTTGTCGATGGAGACCGCGATTCCATGGGGAATCTCATCGCTTAAGCACCGCAGAGCCTTCTCCCTGATCAGTTCCGCCACAATCTGGCGCATAGGCTGATCGGTCACCGTATCCTCGTCATAGTACTGGGGTCCATAGGGCAGATATTTGAAAATCTGCTCAATCAGCGTATCCGTATTATCCCCCTTCAAAGCGGATACCGGAACGATCTCATCAAAATCATAGAGCTTTCGGTAAGCATCAATAAATCCCAGAATCTCTTCTTTTTTGACTGTATCCGTTTTATTGATAACAAGAATCACCGGCGTCTTTGCTTTTTCAAGCTGTTCCGCTATGTGGCGCTCTCCCGCCCCGATAAAGGTACTCGGCTCCACCAGCCATAGAATCACATCTACCTCCCGGAGGGTGCGTTCTGCCACATTGACCATATACTCACCCAGCTTGTTTTTTGCTTTGTGAATACCCGGTGTGTCGAGAAAGATAATCTGCCCCTGCTCACAGGTATAGACCGTCTGAATCCGGTTCCGGGTAGTCTGAGGCTTATTGGAGGTAATCGCGATTTTCTGTCCAATCAGCCGGTTCATCAGAGTGGATTTTCCTACGTTCGGCCTGCCAATCAGCGTGGCAAACCCCGATTTCTGCATTTGTTCCATTCAGTATCCTTTCTGTACGCAGCGGGCGCCGGCAGCACAATTTTTCATCTGCCGGGCGCCGCGCTGTCCTTTTTTCAAAACAGTTCTTTTAATGGAAGAGGCTTTCCAGCGTGCCAAACAGTTCCTTCTGCTCTTCCAGCTTTTCTTCGTTTCCAATTACACAGAGGCAGTTCTGCGAAAGAATGGCCTTCAGATAAGGCGCAAGGGCCCGGATTTCCGCGCAGCCGCAGGAAAGTACTTCATCCCGTTCTTTCTGTACATCCTCGAAAGCAAGTCCTGTCATCCAGGCGCTCATGGAGCGGGCTCCCTTGGCGTTCGGTGTCAGAGGCGTATCCATGGAACTGATAGTTCCGATAATATATTTTGTCATATCCCGGTCCGAAACGGAAAAGTTTTCCGTATAATCCACGCTCTTCTCAAAAATCTCGTTGGTCTTTTCCAGGTTCGGATCCCGGTAGGACACCAGATAGGAATTTCCGGTGCGGGTATAATTGTTCATGCAGCCATAGGCTCCGCCCTTGACACGGATATTGTTCCAGAGATAATCATAGCTCATGATGACACGCAGCACCTTCAGCGCTCCTGTATACGGCAGTCCTGCCTTCCGGAAATTTCCTGCCCGGCATACATACTGAATCTGCGCGGAGGTCTTCAGACCCTCGTTCTTCTTCTCGGGTACAATCTCCCAGGCTGCTGCCCTGCTGCCTCCGTCCGGATACAGCTCTTCCTTCAGGATTTCCACCTGCTCTGTCAGCATCTCCAGGCTCTTTCTCTCCGCCGTATAGCTTACGATCAGATTCTCCGGACGGAACAGTATGCCGGCCAGCTCCGAGAGTTTCGCGGACACTTCCGCCTGTCTCTCCTCAAATTCCGCGTCCAGCTTCTCCATAAAATGATAGAAGTCCACGCCGCCTGTCATATCTGAAAAGGCCGCGCTTCCGGAGAAATAGGACATGGCGCGCAGAGCCGCCATGGAATGTCCCGATGTCTGGAAGGCCATCTGCAGTCTGGATTTTGTCTCCGACACAATCTCTCCCAGCCTCTTGGGATCGTCCATCTTTGAGGTCCGGAGCATTTCCCGTATCATGGAAAACGCCACCGTCAGTTCCTCATACAGAGCCTTGCTGTGCACCTCAAACACCGCTGTATAGCTGTCTGTCTCCCTGACATCGTCATAGCTTCCCACACTGCATGAGATTCCGCCCGTGTGCAGGTTCAGCTCCTTGGCAAATTCCCCATAGGTGTAATGTTCCGTATCTACTTTTCCAAGCACCGCCTTCAGAAGACCCAGATAGGGAATCAGCTCCTGGGGGATACCGTCCGCGCGGAAAATCAGGTTCACGTAACCGATTCCATTGGTGAACAGATCATGGTACACAACCTTCACACCGCCTGCCTCATGCTCCTCATTCTGGAAAGGCAGAGCTTTCTTACCGATGTCCTCCCGCTCCAGAAGCGGAATCTTCTCCAGATCCTCCTGGGGAGAGGGCTCACTCTGATATGCTTTCAGATGCTTTGTAAATTCCACAATCTGCTTCCGTTCTTCCGCCGTAAGGCTCTCTTTATAAGCGGCCAGTTTCTTCTTCAGTTTCTCATCCTGAGCAGCAGTCAAACCTCTCTTCGGGCGGATGATTACCAGAGAGCCATGGGGATTCTCCAGCAGATATTCTGTGATCAGTCCCTCAAAATATCCCTCTGATACCTGCTCTTTCAGAAACGCGAAGGTATCCAGTGCCTCCAGGTGGAGAAACGCGGAATCATCCTTGTAAAGCCAGCTGTCAAATGCCTGCAGTCCATACATCAGGCCTGCGGGATAATTGCCGAAATCTGCTTCCCGGTAACGGAACTCAAAATAGTTGATGCCTGCCCGCAGGGCTTTCTCGTCAAGCCCTTCCGACACAAGACGGGCCAGTGTGGTCTCAATGGTCTCCACAAAGGCTTCCTTCTGATCCTCATTCGCGTTTTTCGCAATAATAGAGAAAATCGGCTGCTTCACACCGTTGTCATAGGAGCTCATAATATCGTGTCCGATTCCCGCGTCCAGCAGGGCCTGCTTCAGCGGCGCTCCCGGCATGGAAAGGAGCACATACTCCAGCACCTGCATGCCCAGATACAGCTTCTCATCCAGAGTGTCTCCTACTGATTTATTGTAGGACAGATAGGTATTGTCCTCCTCACTCTCCTCCGCGGAAATGGAATAGTCCTTCACCACCTCAGACATTTTCTCAAAAGGCGCCTGCGTGCGTACCTCCGAATCAATGGGCAGATAATCGTATTTGGAAAGGTAATTCTCGTCCAGCCAGGTCAGCTTCTCCGCCATATCGCAGTCACCGTAAAGGTAAATATAGCTGTTGGACGGATGGTAATAGCGTCTGTGGAAATCCAGGAACTCGCTGTAGGTAAGATCCGGGATCGACTCCGGATCTCCGCCGGACTCGTTTGCGTAGGTGGTATCCGGGTAAAGAGAGCTTAACACCTCCCGCTCCAGCACTCCTTCGGGAGACGAGAAAGCTCCCTTCATCTCATTGTAAACCACGCCGTTCAGCGTCAGCTCATCGTCCTCGGACTCCATCTCATAATGCCAGCCCTCCTGGCGGAAGATCTCTTCCTTCTCGTAAATATTCGGATAAAATACCGCGTCCATATAGACATGAATCAGATTTTGAAAATCCTTGTCATTGCAGCTGGCCACCGGATATACGGTCTTGTCCGGATAAGTCATGGCGTTCAGAAAGGTATTCAGAGAACCCTTTGCCAGCTCCACAAAGGGATCCTTTACCGGGAACTCTCTGGAACCGCAGAGCACCGAATGCTCCATAATATGCGGCACGCCGGTGTCATTTGGCGCCGGTGTCCGGAAGCCGATATAGAATACCTTATTATTATCTTCATTGGAAAGCAGGCAGACCCTGGCGCCTGTCTTTTTGTGCCTCAGATAATAACCTGTGGAATTCAGTTCCGCGATTTCGCGCTTTTCTATCAGTTCATATGCCTGTAATTCTTCTACTGTCATAGCTCTCTCCTGTCTTTCTTAAATTTGCCTCTGCTCTGTCCCCCCGCAATCTGACTGGGGAACAAAAATGCCGGATTTCGGGAATTTTCTATTTTTGGAACCCGGACACGCAGTCAGGGGCAAAAAACGCCGCTGCGTCCTGCCCCTGGAAGTCTGTGGCATCTGCCACATAGTATATCACTTTTTTCTCTCGTTTAAAAGCCAAAAACGGAAGTTCCCGCGCTGCCGCCCTGTGCCCCGTGCATGCACCTGCTGTCGTTCACACTGGCGGCTTCACAACCCTGCCTTTTCACGGAACTCTTCCAAACTTGCTGCTTTCGCAGCCAGCTTTGCCCACGCTTTGAGCTTCTCCAGGTCCTGCTCTGCCATAATTCTGGTCTTTAAGTCCTCAGGCACGGCTTTCAGTTCCTCAAGGAAATCCAGAATAAGTTCCGCTTTTCCTTCTGCTTTTCCTTCTGCTTTTCCTTCTGCCCTGCTTACTCTCCGGGTCTCTTGTACATCATACGCTTCAAAACTGTCAAACAGCATCTGAAATTCGCCTCCTTTAATCTGATCCGTGAACTGCTCCACTTCCCTGCGGGGCACATTCAGGCGGTAAAGAAAGACCGCTATGATTTTTCCGATCAGCTCCAGCAAATACTGCGGTGTTTTTTCAGAAAGCTCTTCAAAATACTCCGCCGGAATCTCTTTCAGCGCCTTAAAATCCTCTGCATTCCTCAGCTTATTGATAAGCATGATCAGCGACAGTTCGTCTTTCTTTTCTATCAGTTCCCCATTCGTATAAGAAGCTACCGGCACTACAAGATACTCAAAATCAGGTATGTACTTTTCCAGGACTTCATTCAAGTATACCCTCTCTTTAAAATTTCTTACCGCTGTCCACTGGCTCGTCCCTTCATAGTATACAACGGGAATAATCGGTGGATACCTGAATTCTTTTGTTCTGGTAATGCCCGGTCTTTTCTTTTCCTCTTCTCTTTCGTAATCCGTAAGCACCATAACCATATAGCGCAGCAGCTTAAACGCCATATCATAATGCACTTTTGACTTGTGTTCCACAATGGCAATGAGAAATAAATCACCATCCTTCAGCCTCACTTTTTTCACCGAGTCAGAATCCCTGCCCTCCTGCCACATAGGCAGAAACCGTTCTGAGATATCCTCAATATCCTCTGGCTGAACCTCTTTCAAAAGCTCAATGTCCGTATAGCCGCGCAGGAATTGCGCGCACAAAATCGGATCATCAAAAATGAGCTTTGCGCCATTGTCATGGCTCTTTGTGTTGTTCTGTCCATTTTTCACATACTTTCCTCCTTCTTGGGAAATATGAAAAACGGATCTCTGCTGCTGATTTTATTATATCCATTGTGCCGGAAAATGACAATGAAAATCCCTTTTTCACATTTCCATTTTATTTTGTTTTGTTCTTGGGAATTTTTGATTTCAGATCGAAATCATGATTTTTCTGTTTATGTGAAAATACCATCAGCGGCAGCCGAATGGCCTCCGCTGATGATATGATTTTATACAAAATTTTACTTTTCGTCAAGCTGTTTTCTGGCCGCGGCCAGATACGCCGCTAGACTGTATTAACCGAATCACAGCATTGAAAATCCGTATCAATACTGTGCGCAATCACCCGCGCTCTCAGATTTCTGACAGAGCACGTCATGCCTGGCCCTCCTCCGGACACATTCAAATCCTCCGGCAGTACAAATTTGATACATTTCACAAGAATATCCCGGCAGTTCGAATAATGATGCGCCGGAATCGTAATAGTCTTCAAGCCGCGCTGATGTTCCATCCCTGCGCTGTCTACTTCCGTCAGAATCACCGCAAGCGCTGTCCGCCTGTCCGGGCAGACGTTTTTCACTGTCACATCCAGCTGAACGATACGGCCCTGGGACTCCAGACAGGTATCTCCCAGGTCAACAGTCAGAAAATCCTGGCAGCCTCCTACAGACACCTCAACAGGCACCGGACATTCCTCCGGCGTAATGATAATCCCACAGTCCACTCGTACAGAGGGCTGGGGAAAAACTACCGCATTTCCTTCCTCATCCGAGTATGTGATGGACTGATTGACCTGTTTGGTTCCTCCAGTCTGCCCCGTGTGCTTTATGAAAAACTCCAGTGACGCGCCTTCATTTCCGGATACGCCCAGCTGGGAGATTTTCCACTGCAGAGTATTGGAATCAATCATCATCGCCGTGCCTTTATTAGGCGGTGTCATGCTGATAATAGAAAAGTCTGGATTTACAGACTCGTCAATAACGATATTCGTAGCGCCAGGCTTTGAGATATTAGCCGCAAGATCCGCGAACAAATCCTCCAGCTCCGCATCGTCCGGAGTAACCGCCACATGGGACGCGTCTGGATCTGTAGCCCAGTCATTGAGTACATTTACATCAACCCCATCTGCTCCAATCAATCCGATACAGTAGATAATAATTCCGGAAGCTCTGGCCGCTGCCGCCACAGGAGCCGGCGGAATGCCGGCAGTAGTCTTTCCGTCTGTAAACATCACAATTACCTTTGCGTTTGCGGAAGCCGGATCGAAAAGCTGAACAGCCTTTGCAAAAGCATCCGCGTGGTTGGTGGAGCCTCCTGCCGCAAGAGCGTTCACAGCCGTCTTCAAAGCTGCCACAGACGTAATCAGCTGAGTGTCTGCTGCCGCCGTATCCGCGAAGCTGACAATTCCGATACGGCTGCCCGAGCCTATGACCCCGTCCTGTGAATTGTCTGTGGCCTCGTCAATGATGTCAATAAATGTTTCTGCGCCCGTTTTCATATTGGCCAGCGGACTGCCCGCCATGCTGCCTGAGCGATCCAGTACAAGAACGATATCTGTCGGATTGGACGCAATATCAGGAGCCGCAGCAAGAGCCAGCGTCACCTTCAGGATTCCCTCACAGTCTATCTGCGTCATATCTATCTGTTTATTTGAGTTTGTTATACCCATAATGATACCTCCATATGAATAAAATAAGGAATTCTTCCTCACTTCATCATATGTCCCAAAACGGGAAATGGTACTTGCCAGCCTGGTTTTCCACTTCTATGGAATGTTCACGCTCCTGCAAAAACAGGGCGGAACTTTTCCTGTTCCGCCCTGGAATACACACAGCGCCTGACAGCGCCTGCCGCTGCTTTACTATTTCTATTTTGAATATTGATTTTTTACAGCTTAGACATCTGTTCATAAAGCGGAAGCAGGCAGGTATAGGCTTCATCAAACACGGGCTTCAGCTTTTCGTAAACCGCCTGATTGTCCTTGTTGGGCTCGATCTGCTTCTCAAACTTCAGGAACCGTTTGATCTCATCAAAGCTGTCAAAGACGCCGACTCCCACGCCCGCAATTACCGCGGCGCCGATTGCTGTAGCCGCCTCCACACAGTCCGGCATCTGGAACCGTACATTCAGCACATCCGAGAGAATCTGTGCCACTATCCTGCCTCTGGCTCCGCCGCCGGTCAGGTTCATGGTCTCAATCTTTGCCTGCTTCCGGTAAGCCTTCAGAATCAGTTCCATATTCATGGCAATTCCCTCGATAACCGCGCGTACATAGTCCTTTTTCTCATGCTCCGGCTTGATGCCCAGAAACGCCGCGCTGGTATCCGGATTCCATCTGGGGCTCCGCTCCCCAAGAAGATACGGCAGAAAAATCAGATTCTGAGCTCCCGCAGGTGATTTCTCAATCATTTCATTCAATTTTTCATAGGGCATATCATCACAGAGCGCATGGCGGATATAGGCATAGGAGCTGCCGGCTGCCTGCATGGTCCCGCAGGGCATATATTTGCCCGGAATCACATGGGCAAAGCAGAAAACCGTCTTATCCTCGTCAATAAAGGGTTCCGTCGTCGTTCCGCCAATCCAGGCTGACGTGCCAAAAGTCAGATAGAACTCTCCATCTCCGATGCAGGCAGCGCCTACCGCAGATACCGGTCCGTCGCCGCCTCCGCAGACCACAGGCGTCCCTGCGGGAAGACCAATCTCACCTGCTACACGGTCCTGAATATACCCTGCGATATCTGTGGATTTTTTCAGCTTCGGCAGTTTATCCTTATCAATGCCGGCTGCCTTCAGAATCTCCTCTGACCATTCCAGCTTCCGCAGATCCAGCGCCTGGGTTCCGGAAGCATCTGAATAATCCGTCACAAAATTTCCGGTAGCCCTCTGAATAATATAATCTTTCGCCTGAAGCATCTTATATGTATTCTTATAGACCTCCGGCTCATGCTTTTTCAGCCACATCAGCTTCTCGATACTGTAGCTGGCGCTGACCCGGTGGCCGGTGATCTTATAGATTCTGTCTCCTCCCAGCTCTTTTTCCAGGTGCTTCGCTTCCCGGACCGCTCTCTGATCCGCCCAGATCATAGAATTGCGGAGCGGCTTTCCATGCTTATCTACCGGAAGACATCCCTGCATCTGCGCGCTGAAAGACATGGCTGCTACACGGCTGGCGTCTTCTCCCTCCAGCACGGCTCTGGTCGCCTCGCAGACAGCGTCCCACCAGTTTTCCGGATCCTGTTCCGCATAATTTCCATTGAAAAAATGTACGTCATAAGACGCGGTATAACTGCGGACCAGCTTGCCCTCTGTGGTAAACAGAGTCGCCTTATCCCCCGATGTTCCCAGATCATGTGATATCAGAAACTGTTCCATTTGCTTTCCTCCTTCTCAATTCCTTCTCCTGCGCCATTCCCGGCGTTTCTCTCCTGTTTTTCATTATACTGCGCGCACCGTTCTTACGCAAGGCTGGAGGGAAAGTCTTTTATCAACCAAAAAACGCTGTGACCAACCGGATAATCCGTAGTCACAGCGTCCTCAGCTGCGGAAGATGGGACTTGAACCCACACGGCACGAATGCCACAAGATCCTTAGTCTTGCTCGTCTGCCAGTTCCGAC
>CALWAZ010000105.1 GCA_944375725.1 uncultured Merdimonas sp.
TTTGGTGAAGGGAATGTAAAAGTTGTGGAGAAACGTATTGAAAATATAAGGCGGATGCAGTAAAATCACACTCATAGGCCTTCGTACGGACAAAAGGGCCGCGTGCGGAAGCCGCAGGTGTTCAAAACGGACAGATGCGAGGAGGATGAACATGGCAAAAGAGATTAAAACCATAGGAGTACTGACAAGCGGCGGCGATGCCCCGGGCATGAATGCGGCAATCCGTGCCGTGGTGCGCAAGGCCCTGGTGAATGGAAAGCAGGTAAAGGGCATTTTAAAGGGCTATTCAGGGCTGCTGAATGAAGAGATTGTAGACCTGTCGGCAAATGACGTGTCAAATACCATAGAGCGGGGCGGAACGATTCTGTTTACAGCCCGCTGCAAGGAGTTTATGACAGAAGAGGGACAGAAGAGAGGCGCGGAGATCTGCCGGAAACACGGTATCGACGGCATCGTGGTCATCGGCGGAGACGGTTCCTTCCGGGGAGCTCAGAAGCTGGCAAACCTTGGAATCAATACCATCGGCGTGCCGGGCACCATCGATCTGGATATTTCCTGTACCGAGTATACCATCGGCTTTGACACGGCTGTAAACACGGCCATGGAAGCCATCGACAAGGTACGTGACACCTCCACCTCCCATGAGCGCTGCAGCATCATCGAGGTTATGGGCCGCAACGCGGGCTATATCGCTCTCTGGTGCGGTATCGCGAACGGAGCCGAGGATATTCTTCTGCCGGAGAACTACGACTATGATGAGCAGAAGATCATCAACAATATCATTGAGAACCGCAAACGCGGAAAGAAGCACCATATCATTGTAAACGCTGAGGGCGTAGGACATTCTACCAGTATGGCCCGCCGGATTGAGGCTGCTACGGGCATCGAGACCCGTGCCACGATTCTGGGCCACATGCAGCGCGGCGGAAGCCCCACCTGCAAGGACCGTGTCTATGCTTCCATGATGGGAGCCATGGCGGCGGATCTGCTCTGTGACGGAAAGACCAACCGGGTGGTGGGCTACCAGCACGGCCGTTTCCAGGATTTTGACATCAATGAGGCGCTTGATATGGTAAAGGGCATCGATCCCTACCAGTATCAGGTGGCAAAGGATCTGTCAAAGCACTGCTAGGGGAAGCGTATGATTACAAGCACAGCCAATCAGCAGGTCAAGCACCTGATCCAGCTGAACAGAAAACGGAAGCTGCGGGACGAAGAGGGAGTCTTTGTGGCGGAAGGAACGAAAATGTTTCTGGAGGCGCCGGCGGATCGGAAGATAAAGGCATATTTTTCAGAGAGTTTTTTTGAAAAGCACGGGGAAGAATATGTGTCAGAGGGACTGGATTTCGAGGTTTTGAAGGATTCGGTTTTCCAGGCGGCCAGCGATACCCAGTCGCCCCAGGGGGTGCTCTGCATTGTGCGCCAGCGGCAGAGTTCTCTGGAGGAGCTTCTGAAGGCGGAACGGCCTCTGCTGCTGCTTCTGGAGAATCTCCAGGATCCGGGCAATCTGGGCACTATTTTGAGGACCGCGGAAGGGGCGGGAGTCACAGGGGTGATTCTCGGCAGGGGTACTGTGGATCTCTACAATCCCAAGACCATCCGTTCCACCATGGGCTCCATATACCGGGTGCCTACCCTGTATACGGAGGATGTCTGCCAGACTGCGCAGCAGCTCCGCAGCCATGGAGTCTGCACCTTTGCGGCTCATCTGCGGGGAAAGACCTGCTACGACCAGGAGGACTACCGGGGAGGTACGGCATTTTTTATCGGCAATGAGGGAAACGGCCTTTCGGATGAGCTTTCCTCCAGGGCGGACACGCTGATCCGCATCCCCATGGAAGGGAAGCTGGAATCCCTGAACGCGGGCGTGGCGGCTTCGCTCTTAATGTACGAAGCATACCGGCAGAGAAGGGACAAGTCTCTTTACAATTTGTAGAAATTCTTTTATACTTTATATAACTGGGACAGGCATAGTGAGTTCGCATAAGATGAGGACCTGCTGTGCCTTTCTTTTCCTGAAATGGATCAATGTGACTGGGGAGGAGCCGGGACATGGATAAAAGGGACGGATATGGGGAAGGAAAAGAGACAAAGGCCAGAGACGCTGACTTTTATCTTAAAAATATGCCCATCGCGTTCTGCGCGGCAGAGGTTCTGACAGACGGGGAAGGGCGTCCGTATGACTGCCGGTTTGTCTACTGCAACAGGGCCTATGCCCGGCTTGCGGGCCGGCCCTGCGAGACGCTTGCGGGGAAACGGGCGTCCGAGGTGTACGGAACCGTTGACCGGCGGCTTCTCACGTACTGCCAGGACGCGGCCGCCCATGGACGAGAGCGCGTTCTGCAGGACTACAGTCCTGATGGCCGGAGGCATTTTCTGATTTACACGTATCCGCTGGAGCAGGGGCTCTGCGGCTGTGTGATGCAGGATGTGACAGAGCACCGGAAAATGGAACAGAAGCTGCTGCTGGAGCACGAGAAGAGAAAAAGCTTTCTGGAGGCCACCACAGAGATTGATTTTGAATACGATTTTGCCACAGACACCCTGGCCTTTGGCAGTGAAGGCGATGCCAGCAGAAAGAGCCAGGTGGTCAAAGGCGGCCTGGAAGGCCTGGTAAGGAACGGGATTATAAAGGAAAGAGACAGGGCGCGGATAGAGGATGCGTTTCGGGAGTTGAAAAAAGGGAAAAAAGCAGTGGAATTCAATATCCAGGCCCGGCTGGAGGGGAATGACCGGTACTGCTGGTATACGGTGAGCAGCTCCTCCTATGTGGAACAGCAGACAGGGCATATGCGCGTGGTCGGATATCTCCGGAATATCGAGCAGCTGGTCCGGACCCAGGCGGCGCTGAAAAAGGAAGCCATGTATGACCCCCTCGTGAATCTCTATAATGTGAAGACCGGCAGGGAAATGGTGACGGAGGCCCTGAAGGAAATGGGGGAAAATGAGTGCGGCATTCTGTTCCTGATAGACATTGACGATTTTAAGAAGATCAATGATACCTACGGCCATCAGAAGGGCGATGAGGTGCTGAAGCAGTTCGCGGATATTCTGAAGCGTGTATTCCGCAGAAGCGATATTGTGTACCGGATGGGCGGAGATGAGTTCATAGGCTTCGCGGTTCACGTAACCCAGCCGGATCAGGCGGTAGACAGGATTATGGAGCGGCTGTACAGCTGTCTGGCCGAGACGGAGAAAGCCGGTTTCGCCCTGCGCTGCAGCGCGGGAGTGTTTGTGGGCAGCGGGAGAAGCTCCTACAGCGATTTTTACAGAATGGCTGATCAGGCTCTGTACGCGGCGAAGAGAGCCGGTAAAAATAAGTACCGGGTTCTCAGGGAAAGAGAGTGCTGACAGCAGATGTGGGGAGGTTCACAAAAAAAATTAACTGACAGTTAAAAAAGTTTCCGATAAGTTAATTTCTGCTCAGTTGTACCTGCCTGCCGGGTATGATAAGCTTAAGACAGCAGAGGATCCTGTGCGGAACACACAGGCGGAAGCCGGGAAAAGGCGCAGTTCCCGCTTTCTGCCGGACAGGAGGATGTGACATGCAGACAGGCGAAGTGATAAGAAATTACAGGAAACAGAAAAATATGACCCAGGAGGAGATGGCCCGCAGGCTGGGGGTGACAGCGCCGGCTGTGAACAAATGGGAAAATGGGGTTTCACTTAGTTAAAGATACCACATCAATCCCACGCTGACTTTTGCTCAACCGATACAGCCGGAGGGCTGGATAACAAGAAAAGGCGGTATGCGCCCCGTGGAGGGGTAG
>CALWAZ010000106.1 GCA_944375725.1 uncultured Merdimonas sp.
CCGACGGCGCGGGCTTCTGTCTTGGACATCAGCAGATCATGGGCGTGGCTCTGTTCTCCTGGATCGCAGGAAAGTGGCACGAGCATGATATCAAGAAGGGCAAGAAGGCTTCCAAGAAGATTGAGGACATCGAACTTCCGGGCTTTATGTCCATGTTCAATGAGAATATGGTATGTACCGCTCTTCTGATGACACTGTTCTTCGGCATCATCTTACTGCTGCTGGGACGTGATTATCTGACAGAGGCAGGCTTCCTCGCTGAGGGCGCAAGCTTCCTGTTCTACATCCTGACCACCTGTCTGAACTTTGCCGTATATCTGGCAATCCTGCAGCTGGGTGTTCGTACCTTCGTAACTGAGCTGACCAATTCCTTCCAGGGTATCGCGAGCAAGCTGCTGCCCGGCTCCATTCCGGCTGTTGACTGTGCGGTATCTTATGGTTTCGGTTCTCCGAACGCGGTTCCCATCGGTTTCCTGGCAGGCGCTGTAGGACAGTTCCTGGCCATCGGCGCTTTGATTCTTCTGAAGAGCCCGGTACTGGTTATCGCCGGATTCGTACCTGTTTTCTTTGACAACGCGACCATCGCGGTGTATGCTAATAACAGAGGCGGTCTGAAGGCAGCTATCGTTCTTCCGTTTATCTCCGGCCTGTGCCAGGTATTCGGTTCTGCGTTTATCGCAAGCTGGGTAGGCATGGCTGCATACGGCGGATATCTTGGAATGTGGGACTGGGCAGTTGTATGGCCGGTATTCACAGTCCTGATGAAGTACTTAAGCTACGTTGGTCTGGCAATCGTAATCATTGTCCTGATCGCAATCCCGCAGATTCAGTACAGACTGGACAAGGAAGGCTACTTCCTGATGACAGAGGACTGGGAAGCTTACAAGGAGCTTAAGGCTAAGAAAGCTGAATAAAAACCGTTCAAATCAAATACAGTATTGGAGGAATTAAAATGCTGAATATTCTGGTATGCTGCGCAAATGGCGCAGGAACAAGTCTTATGATGAAGATGACAGCCGAAAAGGTTATCAAGAATCTGAACATTAAAGTCGGAAAACTGCATCACTGCTCTCTGTCCGAAGGAAAGAGCGCTGCTACACAGTTTGACGTAGTGTTCTGCCCGCTGAACTTCATCTCCATGTTCAAGGATGCTGAGGCTAAGGGCGTACATGTAATCGGTCTGAAGAATGTAATGTCTCAGGCTGAGATGGAAGAAAAGCTGAAAGAATCCGGAGTTCAGCTGAACTAAACAGCAGATCGGGAAGGTTCTTCCTCAGGTCCGGAAGGCCTGAGGAAGAACCTTCTTTAGGTTTCCCCGGGAATATCTGCCTGATCCTATTTTGACAGAAAGGAGCGACTGACATGAAAGCAAGCCGTTCGATTGTAAACAGCCGTCGGGAGAGAATCCTGGAGACTGTTCGCAGCGAAGGGGACGTGACAGTCAATACGCTGGCCGAACAGCTTCAGGTGTCACCGCTGACGATTCGAAGAGATCTGCAGTATCTGCAGGAGCATCAGCTTCTGGAGCGCTTTTACGGCGGGGCCCGGGCCGGAGGGCTGGAGCAGACGAAAAAGAGCAGCCGCGAGCTGCGCAAGGAAAAAATAGCCCGTTACGCGGCCAGTCTGGTGGAGGACAAGGACAGTATATTTATAAACACCAGCTCCACAGCGCTGGCCATGGTCAAATACATCAAGAGCCGGAATGTCACAATTATCACCAATAACGGCAATATCGTAGACGAGGAGAATCCCTCCCAGGCCACGATCATCCTGCTGGGCGGAGAGCTGCGGTATACCAAGGGAGCTATGGTCGGCGATTTCACCAGAAATAATCTGGCGCAGGTGACGGCCAAAAAATGCTTTATGGGATGCAGCGGCATAAGTCCCGATATTGGCATGACCACAGAAATGGTCAGTGAGGTGAACCTGAATCAGATGATGTTCAAGCGCGTGACAGGCTCTTCCTATATTCTGGCGGACAGTTCCAAATTCGGAGAGAAGATTGGCAGTATCTCCTGCCCGCCGGAAAAAATAGAGAATATTATCACAGATTCGGAGGCCCCGGCCCAGCTGGTCAGGGAATTCCGCGAGCTGGGAACCTGGGTATACCAGGTAGATTAGGAGACAATCATGAAAGTAAACAAAATCAAGACACATGAACTGGAAAAATGCTACGCAATCAGTCCGCTGACCTACAATGGAGCGGAGCATATTCTGATCGCGGCGGAGAAAGTAAACAAATGCCTTCTGTTTGATCTGGACGGCAATCTGGAGGAAACCGTATGGGATGAGCCGGGCGGAACCATGAGCATGGTACAGGTGCCGGGAAGCAACGGACAGTTCCTTGCCACCCACAAATTCTATTCCCCCAATGATTCCAAGGAAGCCAAGATCGTTTTGGTTACTCCGAAGGCAAAAAACGACTGGGAAGTAAAGACCCTGGTGGAGCTTCCCTTTGTACACCGCTTCGATATTCTGACCAGCGGCGGCGTCAACTATATCATCGCCTGCGCGCTGAAGTCGGATCATGAGTATAAGGATGACTGGAGATTCCCGGGCAAGATCTGGGTGGGCGTGCTGCCGGATGATTTGAGCGGCGTGGATGAGGACCATCAGATTGAGCTGACGGTTCTCAAGGACGGCCTTCTGAAGAACCATGGCTACTGCCGTGTGGAAGAGAACGGAAAGGTATGGGCGGCTGTGGCTGCTGACAACGGAATCTTCAAGGTGGTTCCGCCGGCTGAAAAAGGCGGAGAGTGGAGCATCGAGACGCTGACAGAAGACGCTGCCAGCGACATGACCTTCGCTGATTTCGACGGAGACGGCGAGCTGGAGATGCTGGTCATGACACCGTTCCATGGGGAGATCATCAAGATCTACAAGAAAGTGGACGGCGCTTACACCTGCATTAAGACCTTTGACAAGACCTATGAGTTCGCTCATGGCATCTGGGGCGCTGAAATCTTCGGAAAGGGCGTGGCTATCGTCGGACACCGCAAGGGAGAAAGAGATCTGCTGGCATGCACCTATGACGGAAGCGACTATGTGATGGAGGTCCTGGATCATGACGTAGGACCGGCCAATGTGCGTATCTATGACAAGCCGGGCAAGGTAGGCCTTGTATCCACAAACCGTGAGATCAATGAGATTGCCTTCTATGAGATTGAGAGTCTGTAAGACTTCTTCTTGTGAGGAATCAGGAAAGGAAACACAATGAAAGCATATACCATTGGATTGTATGAAAAAGCCATGCCGAACACCTTAAGCTGGAAGGAAAAGCTGGAGGCGGCAAAGGAAGCGGGCTATGACTTTGTGGAGATCAGCATTGACGAGACAGACGCCAAGCTTGCCCGTCTGGATTGGACAAAGGAGGAGCGCCTGGATCTGGTAAAGACCATGTACGAAGTGGGAATTCCGGTCCGCAGCATGTGCCTGTCAGGACACCGCAAATACCCGCTGGGAAGCAGCGATCCGGCCACCTGCGCCAGAGGCATGGAGATTATGGAAAAGGCCATTCAGCTGGCAGATGATCTGGGCGTGCGGATCATTCAGCTGGCCGGCTATGATGTCTATTACGACGAGTCCACTCCGGAGACGGTAGCCCGTTTCGGGGAGAATCTGAAGAAAGCGGTTCATATGGCAGCCAGAGCAGGAGTGCTCATGGGCTTTGAGACCATGGAGACCGAATTCATGAATACCTGCGCCAAGTCCATGAAGTATGTGGACGCCATTGGATCCACCTATCTGAATGTATATCCGGACTGTGGAAATATCAATAACGCGGCGCTGACCTACGGCACCGATGTGCTGGAGGATCTGCGGAGCTGCGCAGGCCATGTGGTGGCCATGCATCTGAAGGAAACTGTGCCCGGAAAATTCCGCGATATGATGTTCGGAGAGGGCCAGGTAGATTTCCCGGCGATGATTGATACAGCCTGGGAGATCGGCGTGCGTCGTTTTGTGACCGAGTTCTGGTATCTGGGCAAGGAGGACTGGAAGTCTGATCTGCACTTTGCCTGCAGCGCCATGAGAAAGCTTCTGGATCAGAAGACTGACGATTAAAAAATATGCCGGTCCGGGCGGCCCTAAAAGGCCGCCCGGCTGCCCGGCCGGGAAGGAGAAATAAATATGTTAGAGGAACTGAAAAAGAAAGTATATGAGGCCAATATGGAGCTTCCGAGAAGAGGTCTGATCACCTATACCTGGGGAAATGTCAGCGGAATCGACCGGGAAAAGGGCCTGTTCGTAATCAAGCCCAGCGGCGTAGAGTACGATCTGCTGAAGCCTGAGGATATGGTCGTGATCGATCTGGACGGAAATAAGGTAGAGGGAGATTACAATCCGTCATCTGATACCCCCACCCATCTGGAGCTCTACAAGGCTTTCCCGAAGATCGGCGGCGTGGTACATACCCATTCTCCCTGGGCGACATCCTGGGCGCAGGCAGGACGCAGCATCCCCTGCTACGGAACCACCCACGCAGACTATTTCTATGGAGAGATCCCCTGCGCGAGAAGCCTGACCGCAGAGGAGATCAACAGCGCTTATGAGAAGAACACCGGTCTGGTAATCGTAGAGACCTTCCAGGGCAAGGACCCGATGCATGTTCCCGGTGTGCTCTGCACAAACCACGGGCCCTTTACCTGGGGCACCGACGCGGCAAACGCCGTTCACAACGCGGTAGTGCTGGAAGAGGTGGCCAAGATGGCTTACCATACCGAGATGCTTAAGCCCGGCGTGGAACCGGCTCCGCAGGTGATCCAGGATAAGCATTTCCTGAGAAAGCATGGAGCGAACGCTTACTACGGACAGATCAAGAGATCCTAAAAGAAATTCATAAAGACGCCCCTGGAGATTTTGTCATCTAATGTTCGTCCCTTCCTGGACACCCGTCTGTTTCCGAGCGGACTAAAAAGCAGTCCGTCTGAACCAGACAGGCGTTCAGGAAGAGGCCGTACATGGAGATGACAGAATCTCCAGGGGCTGTTTTTGAATGTATTTTACTGCAGAAACGTTCACTGCAGAGCTTGTGTTCAGCGGTACAGCTGGCCGTCGCCGCCCATGAGGGCTGTCATTTCCTCGATGCGCTCCAGAGGGAATGGCGGCTGGGAGATAGGCTTCATGGCGATGGACATCAGCTTCATGGGATTGTCATCTGCAGCTATCCGGTTTGAGCTGAGGCCTTCCGCATACCCTGCAGGTGAAACTGTCTTTGCATCCATGTGTCTTATAGTAGCCTTTTTCGTACAATTTTCTCTTGTTTTCTCTGTTCATAGCCTCTCCTTAAAGGACAGCCTGTCATTGAAAAATCATCTTTACATACTTCTTTAATGCGTCGCGGTATTTCTGCGTAAGCTCCAGATACTGCTTTTGTTCTTCGGCTGTCCATTCATTCCAGATTTTATTTTCCATTTCCAGTATGGGAATAATTTTTTCTGCTGAAAACTGTTTTCCGGTTTCGGTAAGGCAGACAATGGTATTTCTGCCCTGTCCCTGTTTCAGGTACACAATTCCGTCCTTTTCCAGTTTCCGGATTGCGGAGTTGATCGTCTGCCGGCTGATGCCTGTCAGCCGGCTTATCTCACTTTGAAGACACCGGTCCCCTTTTTCACAAATTACATATAGAATATTCATTACACTATCGGAAATACCCATTTTAACCGCTGCTTCATGATACAGGGAATTGATTTCCCCGGCTAAATGCGTATATTCTCCTGCCTGTAAGTAGTGCATCCATTCATCTCATTTGTCCGATTTCGTACATATATATTATATCCGATTTCGTACATATATCAAGCGGAAAATCAAAGTTATTTTAAGACGACAAAAATCAAAGTTATATTAAGACTGCTGTAAGGATACCTTAAGGTTTTGGGGTTGCAATAAAACGAAACAGGGGATACTGACAAAAAATGTTCCTGACCCGGACATGTCAGGGCAGGAGATAGACGAAGCCAGCTTCCGCAGAGGGCGGACCGTATCACTCATACGGCGAATGATTGCGTTCTGCTGTGATTTTCTGTGTGCAGGACTCATTGCAGCTATCCTGCCGGTACTGCTTTCTGAAGGCTGTGCAGCTCTCCATAAAACCCTGTTCTATGAGAGAATATCAGGCACAAAAATTTTGAGTACAATACGAAAGGAAAAGTCATGATAAAAGAAGGATTTGACGGTTTTTGAGAAACTGAAATTTTTTCAAACGACAGCTTCAGGGGGCTCCTGGATTCACGCGTACGGCCTCTTCCCGGACAGGCGTGGGATGCCGGCGGACTTATTTTTAGTCCGTCCGGAAGCACACGCCTGTCCGGGAAGGGACGAACGGCGGAATCAGGAGCCCCCTGAAGCGTCCGTCTGAAACGAAATCTCAGTTTTTCTTCACATTGAAAGCGCCCATGCCGGGATACACAGCCGCTGCGCCCAGCTCTTCCTCGATCCGGAGCAGCTGATTGTATTTCTCCACGCGCTCGGAACGGCTGGGGGCTCCTGTCTTGATCTGGCAGGTGTTCAGAGCCACAGCCAGGTCCGCGATGGTAGTGTCTCCTGTCTCACCGGAGCGGTGGGAGGCGATGGCGGTATAGCCGGCCTTGTGGGCCATCTTGATGGCTTCCAGGGTTTCGGATACGGAGCCGATCTGGTTGAGCTTGATCAGAATGGAATTTCCGCAGCCCAGCTGGATGCCCTTGGCAAGGCGTTCTGTGTTGGTTACGAACAGGTCATCGCCTACCAGCTGTACCTTTCCGCTCAGCTCCTTTGTCAAAAGCTGCCAGCCTTCCCAGTCTTCCTCATCCAGGGCGTCCTCGATGGAAATGATCGGATATTTTTCTACCAGCTGTTTCCAGTGCTGAATCAGAGTTTCGGAGGTGAAGCGGGTTCCGGCCTTGGGAAGCACGTACTCCCCTTTCTTTTCTCCTTTCCACTCGCTGGAAGCGGCGTCCATGGCCAGCATAAAGTCTCTGCCCGGCACATATCCGGCCTTTTCCACAGCCTTCAGAATATAGGTGATGGCCTCCTCATCGCTGGCCAGGTTGGGAGCGAAGCCGCCTTCGTCTCCCACAGAGGTGGCTTTGCCTTCGGATTTCAGAATGGCAGCCAGGGCATGAAAGACCTCGGCGCACCAGCGCAGGGCTTCCCGGAAACTGGGAGCGCCCACGGGCATGATCATGAATTCCTGTACATCCACGGTGTTTGCCGCGTGCGCGCCGCCGTTTAAGATGTTCATCATGGGAACCGGGAGACGGTTTCCGGAGATGCCGCCCAGGAAGCGGTAGAGCGGAATATCGAGGGAGGCGGCAGCGGCTCTTGCCGCGGCGATGGAGACGGCCAGAATGGCGTTTGCCCCGAGGTTTGATTTGTCCTTTGTGCCGTCAGCCTCTATCATGGCCTTATCTACGGCATAAATGTCGGAGGCGTCCATACCGGTCACAGCCTGGCTGATAACGGTGTTGATATTTTTCACGGCCTTTGTGACGCCTTTTCCCAGATAGCGGTCCTTATCACCGTCACGGAGCTCCAGAGCCTCAAATTCGCCTGTGGAAGCACCGCTGGGAGCGGCGCCGCGGGCAGTCGTGCCGTCAGCCAGAGTAACCTCGGCTTCCACGGTGGGATTGCCTCTGGAGTCCAGAATTTCTCTTCCGATAACTTTTTCAATCTGTAAGTAGTCCATGGTAATGATCTCCTTCCATTTTTCTGGCAGAGTATCCCGGGAATCCCTCCGGCCTGACACCGTGCAGAAGCGGAGAGCCCGAAAGGATTCCCATTGCCCCGGAAGCCGCGGATATCTCCGCGGGAATCCGCAGGGGGTGGAAAGATAAGCCGGTCTTTCCGAAAGGAGTCTGCCGATTTATTCACAAGAAGTTAGATAATACTAACTTCAAATATGATAGCAGAGGCCATGGGAAAAGTCAATGTGCCTCAGGCTGCCATCTGAGGTTATTATTGACAAAAAATATCAGAAACATAACGAGGCCGCCGGATATATATTTAATTCCGGTAAATCAGCCGGATTTCTGTATCGCCGTTCAGCCGCACCTGAATCTGGGGAGATTCCGGACTTCCTTCCACGATGATTCCTCCGGTAACTTCCCAGCGCAGAAATTCCTGTCCGTCTGTCTCCTGCGCGGTCAGGGTGACGGGATAGTCTGTGTAATACTGCCCCTGCCAGCCTTCTTCGTCCAGCTCCAGGTTCAGAGTATTTAAGCCGGCGGAGACGGGGGCTTCCACATCCGGAGTCAGGTCGGATCCGGAAGCCCCGGCGCTTAGGGTCAGCGTCACAAGCTCTCCCGTCAGTCCGAAGTGCTCTGCCAGGCAGGGAACGATATAATCAAACCGGTTTGCAAAGAAGACCCGGAGCTCTTCCACCTGCTCTGCAAAGGTCTGGTCCCGGGGACTGGTGTTCCAGCGTTCCCAGCTCAAATCGCCCCAGCTGGAATACTGGGCCTCGATTTCATCCAGCAGGGACAGCACGCGGTCCGCGCGGAAGTTTTCGTTGGCCAGGTCCAGAAAAGTCAGCACAAACTGCCGGCGGAAATCCCCGTTTTTCATAAGTGTGGTCATGGGCTTGTCATCCAGATAACCGCAGGGCGCGTAGGCGGCGTGTTCAACGAAGGAATCCAGCGTATAGGCCTGGCTTCCTTCCGCGGCTGTGCCCACGCCCAGCGCGTCATCCAGATCATAGAGCATCCAGCGCCATCTGCCGTCGCTGTATTCCAGGCTGCCGGGAACGATGGATGTCCAGGTATACACGTTGTTTTCCAGAGGCTTGCTGTCCGTATTTGCGATATAAATATTGACGCACATCCAGTCAATAAAGCTCTGCATGTCCATCTGTTCCAGCAGACCGGCATAGACGGAAGGGTCGTCCAGATCCTCCCGGTCCAGGTAATTCCGGAGCTCCCGGTACCGGGTGATTTTCCCGGAATCGCCGTCGGCCACATACCGGGTATCCTTGATCAGCAGGGTGTCCTCTGCGTCTACTTCATAATGTCCTTCCAGATACTCGGAGGAGTAACGCTCCATCAGATAATACATTCCCCAGTATTCTCCGTTCAGGAAGACCTGGCAGGGGATCCAGTGCTGGACAGAAGCCTCCCGGTCCTCTGCCAGCGAAAAAAAGAATACCTTTTTTAAGGTCCTGCTGTTGTTCAGAATCAGGCTCGGATAGGAAATATCTGTGCCGAAGAGCACCGGATCAAAGGCCTCCTGTCCGTAGCGCTTCCGGGAATACAGGGTAAAGCTTTTCTGAGGAAAACTGCGGGACTCATTGCCCCGGATCCGGATTCCGCAGGCCTGATCCAGCAGAGTGTCGCCGAAGGGCGAATAGAGCTCGATGTGGGCGGTCTGCTCTGTGCCCATGCCTCTTGCATAATAATTGGTGTAGTCCATCAGATCGATCCAGGAAAGCCCTTCGTAAATCAGCCCGGCGTCCAGAGCCTCCTCATAGAGGGCGCCGCGGACGTAGATGCCTTCTGAGGAAAACAGATTCTCCGGATCTGCGGCCAGGGACAGAATTACGGCGTCCTCATAGCCTTCTTTCTCATCAAAATCGATAAAATAAGTGGAAGTCACCGTATTGCTGCGGCCGCCGTTTTCGCTGAAGGCCGCGGCCCGCACGACGGCAGCCTTGTCCACCGGATCATCCGGCGCCAGGTAGTTCCGGTCCTTTGAGGTAATGTCTTCCCTGGCGGAATATACGTTTTCTGAGGGGCTGGGGTCTGTGAGAACCAGCGGTTCCGTATAAAGAAGGGAATCCCTGGAAGGCTCGCTCCCGTCCAGCGTGTAATAGACAGCGGTGCCTTCCGGCGCGGCGAGGGCCACTTCCACGCTGCCCTCGTAAAAGCCTCCGGGTGTGAGAAAGACAGGATCCTCCAGAGTGGGAACTGCCGTTTCGTTGGAGGCCATGGGAGAGGGGGAAGCCTGGGCAAAGGAACTGCCTCCGTCTTCTGTGGCCGCATAGACGGAGCCGGGGCTGATGGAGGAAGGGATATAGACAGAGTCAATGGTATGGGAAAGGACAGTTCCCCCTTCGGTCCTGGTGACCCGGGTAAGAAGAACCGTCTCCTCCTCTGCCAGGCCCATGGAAACAGAGGGAGCGCCTTCCGGAGCAGAATCGCCTTCGCCCAGGGCATAGACAATGTAATAGCCTCCCGGTTCAATCACATCCGCCGGGAGAGCGGCCAGCAGAGGCTCCTCCGGGTCATCGGACAGATACAGGCCTTCCAGGGAGACTGCCTGATCGGTGGGATTGTAGAGCTCGATATAGTCTTCGTAAGTGACAGTGTCATTTTCCTGAGTTCCCGGATTGACGGTGCAGAGTTCATTGATGCGCAGGGAGAGAACAGGATCTGTATACAGACCATTTTCATATTTCCAGAGAAAAAGAAAGAAAAGTATCAGAAAAAGGCCCGTTGTGGTAAGACGGGCCCAGAAAAGCGACTGTTTCCTGATGGAAAAGACTCTCATCCATCCACCTCCCCGTCAAGCAGAAGCACTTCTCCATCCCGCAGAGCGTACCAGGAGGAACCGCCCCTTTCCAGGCGGGCTTTCCCGGCTGTGCCTTCGGTGACGGAAGCGGTAAAGGATTGGAAGAGCGGTTCCGGGACAAGGGCCTCCAGAAGAACCGAGTCTGTGTAAGAGGAGGACAGAAGCGGAATCTGATTCTGTCCCAGAAGGTACTGTATTTTCCCAATATCACCGTAGTCCGCGTGAATTTCCAGGCGGATTCCCTTCTGGCGCTCCAGAATGACGGCGTGGCGCAGGGCTTCCTGCAGGGCGCCGGAATAGGCCCGTACCAGCCCGCCGGTGCCGAGCAGCGTGCCTCCGAAATAGCGTGTGACCACGGCGCAGGTATCGTGGATGTCTTCTTTGAGCAGCACATCCAGCATGGGACGTCCGGCTGTGCCGGCCGGCTCTCCGTCATCGCTGCAGCGGGTCAGCTGATGCCGGCTGCCGATGGTGAATGCCGTGCAGTTGTGCCTGGCATCCCAGTACTGCTTTTTTATCTGTTCGATGAAGCTCTGGGCTTCTTCCTCGGATTTGACAGGAGCCACGGAGGCGATGAAGCGGGATTTCTTTTCGATCAGCTCTCCGGTGCCGCCCTGCCAGGTAAAACGGTATGATTCAGCCATTTAGGTTCCTTTCAGGAAGCCTGCATGTCCTCTTTTGTCATGATGTCGTCCACAATTTCCAGCAGACACACCGGTGTGACCGCATTTGAGATCAGGCGGCGGAGTATCCGGCGGGCATAGGTTTCCGAATCGGATACGGGAGGAGTACTCTGGGCTTCCTCCACGCCGGGGTGCTCCGACAGCGATTTCTTGATGCAGATCCGGTAGAGGGGAACGGCCGACTGGGGTGTCTCCTCTTCGATCAGATAGTATTTCAGGTTCAGCAGATTTCCTTTTTCATCTGTGACAGCTCGTGTTTCGATTAAAAATTCCTTTTGCATCATACTCTCCTTCCACTTGTATGCGGCTTACCGCGGGAAAACGCGGAATATCCGGCTGCTTCAAGTATTATACCGGGTGGAGCATGAAAAGACTGTCGAAAGCTGTCAGGGTTTTAAATTTTCGAATGCGGCAGAAAACGGAGAAAATCCCATCGTTTTCCGGAAATATGCCGCTGTTACGGTCAGTATAGAATGAATTCCCTCTTTTTGTCAACCGGAGGCAGAATTGAAACCTTAAGAAATGCTGAGGAAACTGTGAAATTTTAATTTTCTCTTTATTCCTGAGGAAGTTTTTGCTATAATGAAACGATGTAGAGGAGGAAAGAACATGAACTATGGAAAACGCGGAACTTCTAAAAAGCAGAAGTCCATGCACTCCAAAGCTACAAAAGTAAGTAAGAAAGCAAGTGTCATATTTATAAAAGCATTTCTGATCTGCGTGCTGGCTGTGGTGGTCATCGGCGCGTGCGCGGGCATCGGAATTGTGAAAGGCGTAATCGACAATGCGCCGGATATCGACAATACCACTGTAATTCCCCGCGGATACAAATCAGTGATGCTGGATTCCCAGGGAAATACCATGGCGGAGCTTGTCACGGCCGGCTCCAACCGTGTGTGGGTGGATATCGAGAAGATTCCGGAGGATGTCCAGTGGGCATTCATCGACATTGAGGACGAGCGCTTTTATGAGCATAACGGTATCGATTTGAGAGGTATTGTACGTGCGGCCGCCACTGCTGTGGCCACAGGTTTTCAGAGAACGGAAGGCGCCAGTACCATTACCCAGCAGCTTCTGAAGAACAGCGTCTTCGATTTCATGAGCGAGGATACCTTCGTGGAGAAGGTGGAGCGTAAGCTGCAGGAGCAGTATCTGGCCCTGGAACTGGAAAAGATCATGAGCAAGCAGGAGATCCTGGAGGCCTATCTGAATACCATCAATCTGGGCCAGAATACCCTGGGTGTCCAGGCGGCGGCCAACCGGTATTTTAATAAGGATGTAAGCGATCTGACCATTTCCGAGGCTGCGGTTATCGCGGCCATCACCCAGAATCCCAGCAAGTACAATCCCATCAGCCATCCGGAGGACAATGCGGCCAGACGGGAGCTGGTGCTGGACGCCATGCTGAGAAACGGACATATCAGCCAGGACGAGTATAATGAGGCCATGGCGGATGATGTCTACGAGCGGATTCAGATTACAAATGAAAGCACCGGCACATCGGAGGTGTACTCCTATTATGTGGACGCCACGATCGAGGCTGTGATTCAGGATCTGCAGGAGATCAAGGGATATACCTCCCAGCAGGCTTACAATCTGGTCTACAATGGAGGTCTGACCATCGAGACCGCCCAGGATCCGGAGATTCAGGCGATTATGGATGAGGAGACCTCAGATCCGGATAATTATCCGTCGAATATCAAGTATGGTCTGGAATACGCGCTGACGGTGGTGAAGCCGGACGGCGAGCAGATCAATTACAGCAAGGAAATGATGGAAAAATATTTCCGGGAAAACGAGTACGCGGACTTTGAGCTGCTCTTTGACAGCGAGGAAGACGCGAAGGCCCATGTGGAGGCCTATAAGGCGTCGGTTGTGGAAGAGGGCGACACGGTATACGAGAGCATGGATATCACGGTGCAGCCGCAGATTTCCATGGTCATCATGGATCAGGCCACCGGCTATGTAAAGGGAATCGTGGGAGGACGCGGAGAGAAGACAGCCAGCCTGTCCCTGAACCGGGCGACGGATACTACGCGCCAGCCGGGTTCTACCTTCAAGATTGTCTCCACCTACGCGCCTGCGCTGGATTCAGCGGGTATGACACTGGCGACTACCCAGTATGACGCTCCCTATTACTATAATGACGGAGCCGGCAAGGAGGTCCGCAATGCAAACAGAAGCTACAGCGGATGGACTTCTCTCCGTCAGGGTATTATGAACTCCATCAATATTGTGGCTGTCAAGACGCTGACAGACATTACGCCGGAGCTGGGCGCCACCTATGTGCAGAATTTCGGAATCACGACCCTTCAGACGGAGCTGGATTCCAACGGAAACAGTGATGTGGGCCAGGCTATGGCTCTGGGCGGCCTGACCAAGGGAGTCAAGAATGTGGAGCTGACCGCCGCGTTTGCGACCATCGCAAACGGAGGCGTGTACACAGAGCCGGTATTCTATACCAGAATTCTCGATCATGACGGAAACGTACTGATTGATAATACAACCTCAAATACAAGAACAGTGCTGAAGGACAGCACGGCATGGCTGCTCACCAGCGCCATGCAGGATGTAGTCCGTTCCGGAACGGGTACCCGGGCAAGCTTCTCCGGCATGAATATCGCCGGAAAGACCGGTACGACCACCCAGAACAACGACGTATGGTTTGTGGGCTTTACGCCTTATTATACAGCGGGAGTCTGGGCCGGATACGACAACAACCACAAGCTGAACAGCAGCGCGGGCGAGACCCGTTACCATCTGAATATCTGGCGCGAGGTGATGTCCAGAATTCATGAAAATCTGGAAAATAAGAGCTTTGAGATGCCCTCCAGTATTACCAGCGCCACGGTCTGTGCGGCATCGGGCAAGCTGCCGATTCCGGGTATCTGCGACGGCATGATGAAGACCGAGTATTTCGCTCAGGGAACCGCGCCCACAGAGTATTGTGACGTGCATGTGACAGGTGAGGCCTGCGTGGAGAGCGGCGCTCTTGCCACAGACATGTGTCCGGTTCATGAGTACCGGATCATTACGCTGATTCCGGAGAATAACAGCATTTCCGGCTCGCCTCTTGTGGCGAAGCCCTGCAGCCTCCATCCGGGCAATGTAATCGGAACAGCCATCAGCCCGCTGACGGGCGGCGTGCCATCCGCCCAGGGCACCACAGATCCGTCCGCCGCGGGCGGTGACGGATCGGCAGTGATACAGACAGATCCCGCGGCGGGAACGCAGACCGCCGAGATTAATACAGGACAGTAAGTTATGACAGAATTTTTAGTTAAAAAGTTTGTAAAAGATTATAAGAACACCGAAAGGGCCAGCGTGCGCACCGAATACGGCGTGCTGGCCAGCATGGTGGGTATTTTCTGCAATGTGCTGCTGTTTGCCGGAAAGCTGGCAGTAGGCATGGTTATGCGAAGCGTCTCCGTCATGGCGGATGCTTTCAACAACCTTTCAGACGCGGCTTCCTCTGTCATTGGCTTTGTGGGCGTGAAAATGGCCGGAAAGCCCGCGGACAGAGAACATCCCTTCGGACATGGAAGAATCGAGTATATCGCGGCTCTGGTGGTGGCCTTCCTGGTCATTGAAGTGGGTCTTACCTTCTTCAAGAGCTCCATACAGAAAATCCGCAATCCGGAGGACCTGAGCTTTGATCTGATATCCATGCTGATACTGCTGGCCTCAGTGCTGGTAAAGCTCTGGCTCAGCCGCTTCAACAAAACTCTGGGAAAGCGGATCAATTCCAGCGTCATGCAGGCTACAGCCACAGACGCGCTGGGGGACGTGATCACCACGCTGGCGACTATGGCGTCCATTCTGTTTTTCCATTTCACCAATATCAACATCGATGGATTTGTGGGACTGGTGGTTTCCCTGATAGTCATGTGGGCCGGTGTGGGCATCGCCCGCGATACCCTGGAGCCGCTGATCGGCCAGCCGGTGGATCCGAAGCTGTACCGGGAAATCACGGACTTTGTGGAGAGCTATGACGGCATTCTGGGAAGCCATGATTTGATTGTACATAATTACGGGCCTACACGCAGCCTGGCATCGATTCACGCAGAGGTTCCCAATGATGTGGACATCGAGACCTCCCATGAGATTATTGATAAAATCGAGCGGGATGCGGTGAAAAAGCTGGGCCTTTTCCTGGTGATTCATATGGATCCTGTGGCTGTAAAGGATGAGCGGGTGGCAGAGCTGAAGGCTCAGGTGACGGGAGTGCTGAAGGAAATCGACGGCCGCCTGTCTCTGCATGACTTCCGTGTCGTGGATGGAGAAAAGCAGATAAATCTGATCTTTGATGTGGTAGTTCCACACTCCTATACGAATGATGAGATGAAGCAGCTGCGCCTTGATATTGCGGAAAAGGTGAACCGCCTGGATTCCCGTTATGAATGCGTGATCACGCTGGAATACGGGTATGTGGCGGAGGATTCTTAAAGAAAACAGACAGGATGGCATGGCTCTGGAGCCGGCCATCCTGGGTAAAAATAAAAAAGCTTATAAAAAATAAAAAAAAATTGAAAAAAGTACTTGCAATTAGAGCAAAGCTATGGTATATTAATACTCGCTGAAAACAAAGGGCTATCGCCAAACGGTAAGGCAACGGACTCTGACTCCGTCATTTCAAGGTTCGAATCCTTGTAGCCCTGCTTAAGACGCTCCGGTGAAGATTCACCGGAGCTTTTTTATGCCTGGAAAGCCCGTAGTTACGGGGCTTTCTGCGCATTTTGGAAATTATTTACTTATGATTGCGATTTAAAGTGCACGAGCAGACTTTCCGGTTTTTTACGTGAAAAAGGGGGAAATTTGAGACGGATAGGTCAATTCACAGGTCAATTTAAAATCGGAGTTTTGCCTGTATTTATGGGGCTTGCAGCGATCTGAGCGTCAAAAAATGTCATGATTTAAGGATATAATAGGAAAAAGAGGACGGAATATCAGGGAAATGAATGACAATGATTTTGTAGAGCAGGAGAAAGGCTTTGTAAACGAAAAAGCTTTCATATCCTGCTCTTATTGTATATAAGTAAGACAGAAAAATGATTAAGTATAGGGAATAATATCCGTGATAAATTTTTCCACAAGAGAAAACGGACAATATAAATGCGCTGCTCCTCTTCAGATATAATGTAAAAAGCAAGATTATGATTCACCTGTGTGAATCAGGCTCGCCAGGAGCGTAAAACAGGGTCTTCAACCAGAGCAGATTGCTCCGGAAAATCAGCAAGTGTACAAATTTTTTATCAGCGCAGTCTAAAGGAAAGAAAAATAAGATGTGCAAAATCGGTGAAAAAATGTTATACTAGGCTGAGCATCGAAAACGGAATTTTTATCTGTTCGGGAAACAGAAGTTATGAGTGAGACGGAGGAAGGACAGACATGTATTCATTTGACAGCCGCGTCCGGTACAGCGAGGTGGGAGAAGATAAAAAGCTGACACTGGATGGAATTCTTAATTATTTTCAGGACAGCAGCATTTTTCAGTCGGAGGATCTGCACATAGGTGTGGGACGGCTGGAGGAGCTGAAGAGAGTGTGGGTGCTCTCTTCCTGGCAGATTGTGATTGACAGATATCCGTCTCTGTGCGAGAATATACGCATTTCCACCTGGCCCTACCAGTTTCAGGGGTTTTTGGGCTGGCGTAATTTTACGATGACAGGTGAGGATGGAAAAATTGCGGCCTGGGCCAACAGCCTGTGGACTTTTCTGGACACGCAGACGAACCGGCCTGCCCGGGTTCCGGAGGAGATCGAAAAGGCTTACGTGCTGGAGGAAAAGCTGGATATGGAATACGCCTCCAGAAAAGTGCCCATGCCTTCAGACGGCAGGATGGGCGAGCCCTTTTCCGTCCAGAAGCACCACCTGGACACCAACCATCATGTGAATAACGGCCAGTACATCCAGATGGCCCGGGAATATGTGCCGGAGGACTTTGTGATCCGGCAGATGAGGGCGGAGTATAAAAGGCAGGCTGTGCTGGGAGATTTGATTTACCCGGTGACGGCCTTTGAGGACGGCAGATATACCATAGGCCTGTGCAGCGCCGCAGGGAAGCCCTACGCGGTCGTAGAGCTTTCGTAAAGGCGGAAGAAGAGGCAGGCAGGGGACAGGACGCGGGAAAAGCCTGATTTGCCGTAGAAGTACAAAAAGAGGATAAGAGGATAGGAAAGATGATAGAGCTTGGAAAAAAGCAGGAACTTACAGTCATAAAAAGAGCCGATTTCGGCATATATCTGGCAGAGGGAGCAGATGCGTCCGAGAGGGTGCTGCTTCCGAAAAAGCAGGTGCCGGAGGGGACGGCCCTGGGAGACAGACTTCAGGTTTTTGTCTACCGGGATTCCAGCGACCGGCTGATCTCCACCACCCGGGAGCCAAAGGTGGAGCTGGGCGGCCTGGCTGTGCTGAAGGTGGTCCAGACGGGAAAGATCGGCGCTTTTCTGGACTGGGGTCTGGAAAAGGATCTGCTGCTTCCTTTCCGCCAGCAGACGCGGCGGGTGAAGGAGGGCGAGGAGGTGCTGATCGCTCTGTATACAGACAAGAGCAGCCGTCTCTGCGCCACCATGAATGTATATGAGTATCTGGAGAATCATTCGTCTTATCAGAAGGATGACAGGGTGAAGGGAACGGTCTATGAAATCAGCCGGGAATTCGGCGCTTTCGTGGCGGTAGACAACCGCTATTCCGGCCTGATTCCCAGAAGGGATTTCCATGGCGGAGCCCAGATCGGCGATGTGATTGAAGCGCGGGTGACTGCGGTCCATGAGGACGGAAAGCTGGACCTGAGTATGCAGGAAAAAGCTTATCTTCAGATGGACCGGGACGCGGAAGCTGTACTGAAGGTGATCGATGAATTTGACGGCGTACTGCCTTTCAATGACAAGGCGTCTCCCGAAGTCATTGAGCGGGAGCTGAAGCTCAGTAAAAATGCGTTCAAACGGGCTGTGGGAAGGCTTTTGAAGGAAGGCAAAATAGAAATAACAGAGAAGAGCATCCGCCGCAAATCATAAAAATGTACCAAAATTTGAAAAAATCAAAAAAATCTCTTTCCAAAGCTATGTTTTATGGTTATAATGGGAGAGAAGAAAGGGGTGAATAAAGATGAAAGTTCAGAATATTACTGACATCGACAAGTTCTTCAAGGTAGTTGACAGCTGCAAGGGAAAGGTAGAGCTGGTTACAGGTGAGGGTGACAGACTGAATCTG
>CALWAZ010000107.1 GCA_944375725.1 uncultured Merdimonas sp.
TTCTGTATCCTGTGTTCGGACGTCTCATGGACAGCTGTATGTCTCCGGACGGACCAAAAAGCGGTCCGCCTGATCCATACAGCTGTCCACGAGAAGCCGGACACTGGGATAACAGAAACCGCCAGGCGCGCTCACAGCAGCTGAATTATATTTTATAAAAATCTTACACGCTTGTCTTCCGGAACCTGGAGAGGAATTCCTTCGTCTTCTCACTTCTGGGCGCGCCGAAAATCTGATCCGGCGTTCCTTCCTCTTCAATGACTCCATCCGACATATAAATCACATGGCTGGACACATCGCGGGCAAAGGCCATCTCGTGGGTTACCACCAGCATGGTCAGCCCCTCACGGGCCAGCTCCTCCATAACCGTCAGCACCTCGCCTACCATCTGGGGATCCAGGGCGGAAGTGGGCTCGTCGAAAAGCAGTACCTCAGGTTCCATGGCAAGAGCGCGGGCGATAGCCACACGCTGCTTCTGGCCGCCGGACAGCTGCCGGGGCTTGGCGTTCATGAATGACTCCATGCCTACCTTTCTGAGATAATGAATGGCATTTTCATGGGCCTCTTCCTTTTTCTTCTTTGCCACCTTGACCTGGCCGACGATGCAGTTGTCCAGCACCGTCATATTGTTGAACAGGTTAAAGCTCTGGAACACCATACCCACCTTGGCCCGGTAAGCCGGCACGTTCATCTTCGGATCGGTGATATCCTGCCCATGGAACAGAATCTGTCCGCCGCTTGGCTCCTCCAGCAGATTTACGCAGCGGAGCATCGTGGATTTTCCGGAACCGGAGGCTCCGATGATAGAGACCACGTCGCCCTTGCAGACTTCAAAATCGATATCCTTCAGCACCCCGTGGCTTCCGAAGCTTTTGCTCAGATGGGATATTTTTAAGATTTCCTCTCCCCGGCTCATGATCTCGTCCTCCTCTCCGCTCTCTTTTCTATATTAGACGTGCGGAGCTGATCTCCGATACCCATGGTATCTACCAGCTCATAGTTGGCGTCGCCGTCCATCTTCCGCTCCCAGATCCGCAGCAGGCGGGAGCATACGACGGTCATAATCAGGTATACCACCATGACGATTGTGGCTGACTCAAAGTAGGTATAGAGCGCGCCGGACACGCTTTTGTGAACGGAAAACAGCTCTGTAATACCGATAGAAAACAGCACGGAGGTATCCTTGATATTGATAATCAGATTGTTTCCAATCTGGGGCATAATATTGCGCAGAGCCTGGGGCAGAATCACATAACACATGGTCTGCACATGGTTCATGCCGATGGCTTTCGCGCCCTCTGTCTGGCCCGGATCGATGGAAATGATTCCGCCGCGGACAGACTCGGCCATATAGGCTCCCGTATTGATGGATACAATCACAAAGGCGGATGAAAGCATGCCAAGCTGAATGTCAAATACCTGAGCCATTCCATAATAGATAAACGCAGCCTGTACAATCATGGGCGTTCCGCGGAACAGCTCCACATAGCATTTCATAACCACCTTTACCACTCCCAGCACGCCCCGCTTTGCCAGGCTGTCGCGCTTTTTATCTACGGGAATGGTCTGTATCACACCAACGACAAAGCCGATCAGGCAGCCGATCGCCGTGGATACTACCGCGATAACCAGCGTAGTCCCCGCGCCTTTCAGATAAGAAGGACCGTACTGCTGCAGCAGATATATAATTCTTTCAAAAAAATTCATCTGAGAAACACTCATCTTCGGTTCACGGCTCCCTTTCTCTTATCTTATCCTTACTCAGACAGCGGCTGAACGGAAATGGCTTCGTCCATCATGCTGTTGAAATCATCTACGGTCATCTGGGACAGTACGCTGTTCATGGCGTCCAGAAGCTCTGTATTTCCCTTCTGTACAGAGATTCCGATATTGATCTCCTCGTCGGATACCTCAAAATCATCATCTGTTCCCGCAAAGTCCAGAAGCTTCAGATCCGGATAAGCCACAGTCGCAGCGGTGCCTGTAGGCATATCTGTCACTACCAGATCCACACGTCCGCTCTCCAGAGCTACCAGCATGGCCGGAGCAGACTCCTGAGCTGCCTGAATGTCAGCGTCCGGAATCTGGGGCAGACATACGTCATACCAGATCGTTCCCAGCTGAGAGGTGCAGCTTGCTCCTGCCAGATCCGCCACGCCCTGGGCATCCGCGTAGGGGCTGTCCTCTTTTACCAGAGTAATAATCGTCGCATAGTAATAAGGCTCTGTAAAGTCTACCATCTCAAGACGCTCTGAGGTGATGGACTGGCCCGCAATCGCGCAGTCTACGGTTCCGGACTGTACAGCCGGTACCAGGGAATCCCAGTCAAGCTTTACAATCTCAAGATCATAGCCAATCGCCTCCGCGATATGCTTTGCCATCATGACATCATAGCCGTTTGCGTAATCAGAGCTTCCGCTGATGGGAACCGCTCCGTTGGAATCATCCGGCTGGGTCCAGTTGTAGGGTGCGTAGGCACACTCCATAGCCACTCTCAATACTTTATCCCCGGAATCCGCTGTATCGGCAGCGGGTGTCTCCTCTGAATCTGTACTTTCTGTCTTCGCGGTATCTGTACCTGAAGATCCGCAGGCTGTCAGTGACATGGCAAAAACTGCTGCCATCATCAGCGCAAGCAATCTTTTTTTCATAACTTTACCCTCCTGTATTTCAGACTGTAAGAAACAGGGCTTCACTCCAGCCGCTCTTATCGGATAGATATGAAACCCTGTTGTTTCCTGCACATTATAGCCCCTGAACCGCGGTTTTTCAAGTTTTTTTTACAAAATAGGCGAAAAACCCCGGAAAAAATATGGAAATCCGGCGTTCCCGGGAATATGGGCTTTTATCACGGCCTGTTTCCCCGGATCTTTTCCTTCAGCGCCGAAAGGATCTTTTTCTCCAGCCGGGACACCTGCACCTGGGACATGCCAAGCTCCTCCGCCACCTGGGACTGGGTTCTGTCATAAAAAAATCTGAGTACAATCAGGCGGCGCTCCCGGGGTTCCAGAGAAGCCAGAAGCTGCTCCAAAAGCAGCCTGCGCAGAAGCTCCTCCTGCTCGTCTCTGCCCTGCTCCACCCGTTCCATCAGGCTTAAGCCCTCACTGTCTCCCTGGCACACGATTTTCTGCAGGGATTCCACCTCTGTGCTGCTGTCCATGGCCTGGACCAGCTCCTCCGGCTCCACCTTAAGCCTCCGGGCAAGCTCCTCCACGCCCGGCTCCTCTCCCCGCTCCATCAGGATCTGCTCCCGCAGCCTGGCCGCCTTCACCGCCAGCTCCTTTAAGGAGCGGCTGACCTTAATCATACTGTCGTCCCGCAGGAAGCGCTTGATTTCCCCGGCGATCATCGGTACGGCATAGGTGGAGAAACGGACGCCGAAGCTTAAGTCAAACCTGTCCGCCGCCTTCAAAAGGCCGATGGAACCTATCTGAAACAGGTCCTCCGCCTCTACTCCTCTTCCAAGAAAACGCTTTACCACATGATGGACAAGCCCCATGTTCTCCTCTATCAGTGTCTCCCTTGCCTCTTTATCTCCGTCCTGTGACCTCCGAATCAGCTCCTCCGTGCGGTCCATGGGTCATTCCTCCTGCTGGCGGATCCGCTTCTTCATAATGACCTTTGTTCCCTTTCCCGGCTCTGATTCCACCTTTACTTCATCCATAAAGGCCTCCATGAACAGGAAGCCCATCCCTGACCGCTCCAGCTCCGGGCGGGTGGTATAAAGAGGCTCCATGGCCTTCTCCACGTCCGGAATGCC
Organism: uncultured Merdimonas sp.; assembly: GCA_944375725.1. GTDB lineage: Bacteria > Bacillota > Clostridia > Lachnospirales > Lachnospiraceae > Laedolimicola. Next base: position 3,761 of record CALWAZ010000107.1, read on the forward strand.
GACGCCCCGATCCTTTACCTCCAGGCAGAGCCATTCTCCGTCAATTTCCCCTCGGATGACAATTTTATGTACCTCTCCTCCATAGCCGTGGATGATGGCATTGGTCACAGCCTCCGAGACGGCTGTCTTCACATCCGCCACCTCCTCCATGCTGGGATTCATCTGGGTCATAAAAGCCGCCACCGTCACCCGGGCAAAGGCCTCATTGGCCGAAATACTGTCAAACTCCAGGCACATTTCATTTTTCATTCTTCTTTTCCTCCCTGCATCCTCTCTACCGGAATCACCTTCATCACGCCGGACAGCAGCAGAATCCGCTCCACTCTGTCCCGGACCTGGACAGCCCGCACCTGCCCTCCAAGGGCCTGCATGATCTTATACCGGCCCATGAGCATCCCTATCCCGGAGCTGTCACAGAAGACCGTCCCGGAAAAATCAAAGACAATCTCCCGGATATCCCTGGTCTTTACCAGCTCGTCCGCCTGGGCGCAGATCAGAGCCGCGCTGTGATGATCCAGCTCCTCCGGGACCCGGACACGCAGAGTCCTGTCCTCTACTCTCATCAGGGGCTCCGGGCTCCTGCTGCCGCCCCGGCTCTTTTTTCTCTTCATGCTTCCTCTCATCTCTCTCATCCCTCCATTTTTTATCTCTGTATTCATAAGAATTCCCGCCTGATTATCCCCAGAAACAAAACAGGGACATACCTTTCGGTATGTCCCTTGCTTCAGGGTTTCTCTTAAGTTTTTACTGTGCCTGGCCGGCTGTGCCGGCGCCTGCGGCTTCTGTACCGGTTCCGGCAGTTCCTGTTCCTGTGCCGGTGCCTGTTCCGGCGCCCGTACCTGTTCCTGTGCCGGTGCCTGTTCCTGTGCCGGTGCCTGTTCCGGCCGTGCCGGCTGCCGTATCAGAACCGGTGTCTGTGCCGGTATCCGCCTGGGGCACCGTCTGGCGCAGACGGGCTATGGCGTTGTTCGCGTAAGACGCCCGCTGGGTGCCCGGATGGGTATCCGCGAATCTCTGGAACATATCCAGGGCCTCCGCGTTCTGTCCCAGATTCTCATAGGACCGGGCCAGATAATACAGGGCATAGCCGTCGTCATAATCCTGCTCGTAATCCACCACCTGGGAAAGGCTTGTGACGGCTTCCTCGTAATTCTGGGCGTTATACGCCGCTGAGCCTGCCTCATACAGCGCCTGCACCTCGTCCGCGTGGACGCTTCCGTAAATCTGATTGTAGATGGCTCTCGCGTTGTCAGAAAGCTGATCCGGATCCACCTGATCCAGGGCCGCGGACGCGCCCTCCGTATCTCCTGCCTGGAAGCTGGTATAGGCGTCAATCAGAAGCTCATAGCTTCCGCCTGTCTCTTCCTGCTGCTGGGTATCCTCGTCTGTGCCGCCTCCCTGGAGAGCATCCAGCTGGCTCTGCAGTTCATTGACCTCTGACTGTCTGGCCGCCAGCTGATCGCTGTATTCCCGGATCTGATCCGCGGTCTCACTGCGCACAGACTGCACCTTGGCGGGAACAGCCAGAAACCACATGAGGGCCACGCCCACCACCAGGCCGATGAAGATATTCAGGACCACGTTGACACCGGTATTTTCCTTATAGGAAGCCGGCATGATAATGGTCTCGTTTCCGCTGGTATAGGAGATAATATCCGGATTCTTTCCGTCCTTTTTCTCCTTCTCCTCCTTCTGGCTGCCGCCCGATGCCGGTTTTCCGGTCAGCTGCTCCAGCTCAGCCTGATAATGGAGGGACACATTGTCGGTTCTGTCGATGGCCAGCGCTCTTTTCAGCTCCCGGCCCGCTCTGTCGTACTCCTCTGTTCTGATATAGAGCAGCGCCAGAAGCTGATGGGCCTTCACCAGCTTGGGATTCAGGGAAAGCACCTTCTTCAGCTGGATGATCGCCAGATCCTCACTGCCCTGCTGGCAGTACAGCAGGGACTGATTATATTTTTTGATTGTCTGATTTATGGTATCCAGTCTCGCCGGATTCGCCTGAATCGCGTTGATATACTCGTCTGCGATATTTTTGTCCGGCTCCAGGTTCTTGCTGATAATCCACTCGGTCAGGGCAGAGACCACGTCTCCCACCTCAAAACAGATAAGCCCCAGCAGGTTCCTGGCCTGTATATTATTCTTATTGAGCTCCAGACTGTAGCGGAGATCCGCCGCGGCTCCCGAAAGGTTCCGCACCTTCGCCTTCTCCAGGCCCATATTGTAATAGGTATTGGACAGCCGGATGAGTCTGTTATAAATCCGGATTTCCGTTCCGCAGGAGCTGCAGTAGCCGGGATCCGTCAGCACCGCTCCACATTTGATACAACGCATAAATTCCT
>CALWAZ010000108.1 GCA_944375725.1 uncultured Merdimonas sp.
CGGTATGTATTGTCATCAAACAGGTTCTGAATATGGGGTGTGGAAAAATGCATATTTTCCACCTCATCCATGGCCTGCACATACCAGTCCTGTTCCGCCACATTCAGATTTTCCTTCTGGGTAGCCACCGGCTCCGCGGCCAGAAGGCTGCCATAGCCATTATAAACCACAATACTCTGCAGATTGTCGTTATTGGCTTCATAGAGAAGATTCAACCGGCTCTGGATATCCTCCGCCTGGCTTGAAAAGTCATTCTCCTTAATCAGGTAATAATAAGCCGTATCCGAAATCCGGCGCATGCTGACCAGATAGTCCTCCAGGGTCTCGCTGGTCTGTTCCATCAGCCGCCGGGTGCTCTGGGTTGTCTCCTGTCTGCTGGAATTGGAAAAGCGCACATACAGCACAATGCCGATAATCAGCATAATCGAAATGGAAATCACGGAAAAGGTCACCATGATGGTAGACTGAATTCCTCTGGGCTCCAGCTTTTTCAGGTATTTCAGGCTTTTATTTCTCAATTTTTCCATGCTCCGTTCTGTATCTGGAGGGCGCCGCCCCGAACCGTCTTTTGAACACATAGCTGAAATAGTTCGGATCCGTATAGCCCACTTCCTTTGCTATGATATAGCTCTTCTCATTGGTCTCCAGAAGCCGCCTGGCTGCCTGGTCCATCCGGTAATCCGTCAGATAGCTGATAAAGGATTTCCCGGTCTCCTTCTTAAATATGGTGGAAAAATAGGAGTTTGACACTCCCAGGACTTCACAGATGCTGTCCAGGGAAAGCTCCGCGTTTCCATAGTTGTCCCGTACATATTCCTGAGCTCTCAGCACAAAGGATTTCGTGGACTTGTTCCGGCTGCTGATCAGGTTTTCCTGAAAGGCCAGGCAGATATCCACAAACCATTTCCGCAGGGCGTCAGGGGCCATTTCAATCAGCCTGCCATACAGCTCTCCCATATCTCCCGAAAATGCCTCTGTGGAAATATCGTTATTGGCGGCAAACCGGTACAGAATGCTCACCAGCTCCATCACGGCAATATGATGGTGCTGCAGAGACTTGGACGGCTGAAAAATATGATCCATATATTTATTCGCTTCCTCTATGACATCCTCTTTCGAGCTGAGGCGAATCACCTTGAACAGGCTGGAAATCTCCGTGTCATTCACAGTCTCAAAACGGCCTGTCTCCTGGGGCGCAATCTCTTTGATATTGATGGCTCTGGAAGTGCCGTACAGCGCCCGGTAGGAAACAGCCTCTCTGGCGCTGGTATAGGACTGGGACAATTCAAGAATATTGGAACAAATCCAGCCTACGCCCACAGTGACCACCGCCCCGATCATACGGCGGGCATACCGGCAGAAGCGGTCACAGTCATCGGTCAGCTCCGAGACAGCGCTTTCATTTGCCAGCTGGGCGATCATTACCGTATTTCCAAGATAGGAAAAGTATTTGGCTTTCCATTTTTCTCCCAGGAACTCCTTTGCCTGTTTTTGGACAGACATGGCAAGGAGCACCGGATTCATATTCTTTTCCACCTGGGTAGAAGAGGTATGAACCACCAGGCAGCAGTAGTAAGGGCCTTCAAAAGTGATCTGGTAATCCGTGAGATATTTTTCCACTTCATTTTCACGAATCCGCCCCTCGATCAGCGTTGTGTAAAAATTCGTCTTCAGGAAAGGCAGAGACTCCATATAGTACTTTTTCAGGGTCTCCGCGTTTCTTTTCTCACTGATTTCCTGATCCAGCTTAATCTTCAGAGATGTGAATACATTGGTCAGCTCTACGGAGTTCACCGGCTTCAGAATATATTCCTCTACCTCCAGGTGGACCGCCTCCTTTGCGTATTCAAACTCATCAAAGCCCGTAAAGATCAATACCTTCGTGGCCGGATACTCTGTCTTAATACGCTTTGACAGCTCCATGCCGTCCATATAAGGCATCCTGATATCTGTCATGACCACATCCGGCTGATACTCCTCCACCATCTCCAGAGCCTTCACCCCGTTGTTCGCGTAGCCTATTACAGAAAATCCAAGCCCTTCCCAGTTTATCTTTTTCTGAATAACCTGAATGACTTCCTCTTCGTCATCGACCAAAAGCACTGTATAAATATCCATTATTTCTCTCCGTCTGTCTTGATATGTCTGTTTCTTATAGTTTTATCATTATAGCAAAAAAAATCCACTCTGTCTGCCTTTCGGCAGAACTGGAGTGGATTTTCTTTACAGATTTTATTTCTTCTGAACGTACTTCAGACAGTCAAGGGTTACTGCTACCAGAATGATGATACCGGAGAATACGAACTGCAGGTTCGTATCGATACCAAGGATAGTCAGGGAGTATGTCAAAGCTGTGAAAATCAGCACACCCACAACTACGCCTGAAATCTTACCGATACCGCCGGTAAAGGATACACCGCCTACTACGCAGGCAGCGATGGCGTCTGTCTCCCAGCCCTGTCCATAAGCAGCAGAACCGGAGCCAACCATTCTCGCGCACTCCAGCCAGGAACCGAAACCGTAAAGGATACCTGCCAGGATAAAAGCTCCCACTGTTACAGCAAATACAGAAATACCGGATACTGCCGCTGCTTCCGCATTTCCGCCTACCGCGTACAGATTCTTTCCGAAGGTGGTCTTATTCCAGATAAACCATACGATTGCCACTGCGGCTACCGCCCAGAGGATAATGGTCGGGAAGCCGTTCACTCTAGGGATAATCATCGCCGGGATGGAAGACTCAATAGCACCGAAGGATACACCCTTTGTGGCGTAGGTGATGAGACCGAAGATCATCAGCATGTTCGCCATCGTGGAGATAAAGGGGTGCATCTTAAACTTTGCGGTAAAGAAGCCTGCAAGGGTCGTAAAGCAGGTACACAGCAGGATACACATAAACAGCGCGAAAATCATTCTCGCCGGAATGGGCCAGCCGGTAAAATCAAAGATATGTCCGAACACGCCACCCGTATTCACACCCTGGTGCATGATAATAGTGGCTGTCGTCATACCCATACCAACCATACGTCCGATGGAAAGGTCCGTACCTGCCAGCAGAATCAGTCCTGCCACGCCGAGAGCCAGGAACATTCTCGGAGATGCCTGCTGGAGGATATTCAGCACGTTGTTGTAAGTCAGCAGCGGAGTACCCTTCACAACCGGAGTGATTACACAGAGCGCTATGAAGATAATGATAATCGCTATGTACAGTCCGTTCTTCAGAAGGAAGGATCTGCGGTTGAATGTGTACTTGTAGTTTTCCCATTTCTGGGCTGTGGACTGTCCGAAGGTAAATCTGGACATTCTCAGCAGGTCAATCAGATGATACTTATGAGAGAAAGCCGCATGTCTTCTGTCCTTGATCTCCTGCAGGTCCTTCTGGAGCTCCATCTTGGCGTCAAACTGACGGTTCTTATATACGTAATTCTCATCCTTGATCTCCTGATGGTCTGAAAGCTTGGACACAGCCTCCTGATGCTCCTTCTGGAGCGCCGCCATCTTGTCCTGATAGGCCTTTCTCGCGGCTTCCTTCTCATACTTGGCGCTCTCGCAGACAGGCTCATAGTACTCTTTGTCAAAGTGCTCTTTGATATAGCCTTCCGCGTCCGCGATCAGCCTGGCGATCTCATCCTTGTTCTTTGCCTCAACCTCTTGTGCCTTGGAAAGCTCGCCCTGGAGCTTTGAGATTGCTGCCTCATTCTCCGCCTTGCTGCGGCTCTTATCTCTCTTCAGGGAATCGATCCTGTTCTGAAGGGAAACCACCTTGTCGGTACCGTCCACTCTCAGGGCATTGATCTTTTCCTGAATCCCGCCTACATACTCGTCAATCGGCTTCCGCAGTTCCATTTCCTGCTCGGCCGTAAGAATTTTCTCATTTCCTATTGCCATATCTATCGTTCTCCCTCATTATAGGTATTTTGCACTGAGTCTTAAAAGCTCTTCCTGATTGGTCTCTTTTGTATTTACGATTCCGGAAAGGTGTCCATTGGACATAACGCCGATACGGTTTGTAATTCCCAGGATCTCCGGCATCTCAGAGGATACCACGATGATGGTCTTCCCCTGCTTCGCCATCTGAATAATCAGCTCGTAGATCTCATATTTGGCTCCGACGTCAATGCCTCGTGTGGGCTCATCCATCATAAAAACTAAAGGCTCACGCTCCAGCCATTTTCCGAAAATAACCTTCTGCTGGTTTCCTCCGGAAAGGCTCGTAATCATGTCATCCGGGCCCATGCACTTGGTGTGCATGACTTTGAGCTCCTTGGTGGTCGCCTTTGTCATCTTCGTGTCGGAAAGGGCCGGTCCCGTCTTGTACTGATTCAAATTGGCAATCGTCGTATTGAAGGTAAGATTGCCTTTCAGGAAAAGTCCGTTTGCCTTTCTTTCCTCAGTAATCATGGCAAAGCCATGTTCCATGGCTTCCTTCGCGCTGTTAAAATTCATCAGGCGCTTATTGAAGTATACACGGCCCGCAGCTCTGGTACGCACACCGAAAATCGTCTCCAGAAGCTCCGTACGTCCCGCTCCCACCAGGCCGTAGAGGCCAAAAATTTCGCCTTCTCTTACGTCAAAGGAAATATCCTGCAAATGAGGCTCAAACTTTGTGGACAGGTGCTGAACGGACAGAATCACGTCACCCGGCGTATTGTCTACCGGCGGGAAGCGGTTCTCAAGAGAACGGCCTACCATCGCGGCAATCAGCTCGTTCATGTTCGTGTCTTTGGCGTTCTTTGTCATAACCAGGTTGCCGTCACGCAGCACGGAAATCTCATCGCAAATCTCGAAAATCTCATCCATCTTATGAGAAATGTAGATCAAAGCGATTCCCTGCTTCTTCAGCATCCGCATCATCTCAAAGAGCTTGTTTACCTCCTGCACGGTCAGAGATGAGGTAGGCTCATCCAAAACAATCACCTTGGCATTGTAGGAGATAGCCTTGGCGATTTCACACATCTGCCTCTGGGACACAGACATTTTACGCATAGGCTGTGTCAGATCTACTGTCATACCAAGTCTTCTGAAAAGCTCGGAAGCTTCTTTTTTCATTCTGCCCTCGTCCACGATTCCCATGGAATTCTTCGGATAGCGGCCGAGAAACAGATTATCGATCACATTTCTTTCCAGACACTGGTTCAGCTCCTGATGAACCATCGCGATGCCGTTTTCAAGGGCATCCTTCGGTCCGGAAAAGCTTACTTCCTTCCCGTCAAGGAAGATAGTCC
>CALWAZ010000109.1 GCA_944375725.1 uncultured Merdimonas sp.
ATGTAACTCCGCTGTCACTGTCCATCGAGACACAGGGAGGTATTGCTACACGTCTGATCGAGCGTAATACTACAATCCCGACCAGAAAGAGCCAGATCTTCTCTACTGCTGCTGACAACCAGACAGCCGTAGATATCAACGTCGTACAGGGCGAGCGTCAGTTCGCGCGTGACAACAAATCTCTGGGCCAGTTCCGTCTGGATGGAATCCCGCCCGCAAGAAGAGGCGTTCCGCAGATTGAGGTTACCTTCGATATCGATGCAAATGGTATCGTAAATGTGTCCGCAAAGGATCTGGGTACAGGCAAAGAGCAGCATATTACAATCACAGCCGGCTCCAACATGTCTGAGAGCGACATTGAGAAGGCTGTAAAGGAAGCCGCAGAGTTTGAGGCTCAGGATAAGAAGCGTAAGGAAGGCATCGACGCGAGAAACGACGCAGACTCCATGGTATTCCAGACCGAGAAGGCTATGGAAGAGGTAGGAGCACAGCTCGACCCAGCTGATAAGTCCGCTGTAGAAGCAGAGCTTACTTCTCTGAAGGCAGTTCTTGACAGAACCAAAGATCAGGCTGAGCTGTCTGACGCGGATATCGATGACCTGAAGGCTGGCAAGGAGAAGCTGATGAACGCGGCTCAGAAGGTCTTCGCGAAGGTATATGAGCAGGCTCAGGCTGCCCAGGGCGGCGCAGGCCAGGCAGGACCGGGACCGGATCAGAACGCGGGCGGATCTTCCGATGATGTGGTTGACGGAGACTACCGCGAGGTGTAAAATAGAAGAATCGTGTGAAAATACATGAGCTCTGGAATTTTTGTATCCTGTGTTCGGACGTCCCGCGGACAGCAGTGTGTTTCCGGACGGACTAAAAGACAGTCCGCCGGACTCCCACAGCAGTCCGCAGGAAGCCGCAAGGTGAATTGCCGCGTAGCGGCAAGAGAGGGCGGCCTGGGCCGGACACTGGGATATCAGAAATTCCAGAGAATTATGTTGTTTCAGATGGATTCAGTTGTATAATAAATATCCAGGGAAAGTGAATCAGAGCAGCTGAGAGCTTTCCCTGGGTATTTGCGTGACATAGTAACGAAGAAGAGGAAGTTGAAGGAATGGCAGAGCAGAAAAGAGATTACTACGAGGTTCTGGGTGTAGACAAAAACGCAGATGACGCCGCAATCAAAAAAGCATACCGCCAGCTGGCGAAAAAATACCATCCGGACATGAACCCCGGCGACAAGGATGCGGAGGCGAAATTTAAAGAAGCGTCAGAGGCTTACGCTGTCTTAAGTGATCCGGAAAAGCGCCGCCAGTATGATCAGTTTGGCCACGCGGCCTTTGAAGGAGGCGCAGGCGGAGCGGGCGGCTTCGGCGGTTTTGATTTCAACGGAGCAGACATGGGAGATATCTTTGGAGATATTTTCGGTGATCTCTTTGGAGGCGGCCGCAGCAGCAGAAGGGCCAACAACGGCCCCATGCAGGGCGCCAATATCCGTACTCAGGTCCGTATTACCTTTGAGGAGGCGGTATTCGGCTGCGAGAAGGAGCTGGAGCTGAATCTGAAGGATGAGTGCGGCACTTGTCATGGTACGGGCGCAAAGCCGGGTACTTCTCCTGTCACCTGCCCGAAATGCGGCGGCAAGGGACAGGTGGTTTATACGCAGCAGTCCCTGTTCGGCATGGTACAGAATGTGCGTACCTGTCCGGACTGTAACGGAACCGGAAAGATTATCAAGGAAAAATGTCCGGACTGCTACGGAACCGGTTATATTTCAAGCCGGAAAAAGATTTCTGTATCTATTCCCGCAGGCGTGGACAATGGACAGAGCGTCCGTTTAAGAGGCAAAGGTGAGCCGGGTATCAACGGAGGCCCCAGAGGCGATCTGCTGGTGGAGGTCATTGTAGCCCGCCATCCGGTGTTCCAGCGCCAGGATATGAATATCTATTCCACAGCTCCCATCAGTTTTGTGACAGCGGCTCTGGGAGGCACTGTGCGCATCAAGACTGTGGACGGTGAGGTGGAGTACGACGTAAAACCCGGTACCCAGACAGATACCCGTGTACGTTTGAAGGGCAAGGGAGTGCCTTCTGTCCGCAATAAGAATGTACGGGGTGATCATTATGTGACCCTGGTGGTTCAGGTTCCCACAGATCTGAGCAGGGAGGCAAAGGAAGCGCTGCGGGCTTATGACGCGGCGGTGAATGGAACGGCTCCCCGGGGAGGCGGCAGAACAGGAAAAGGAAAGAAAAACATTTTTGAAAAGGTAAAAGAAGCCCTCGACGAGTAAAGAGAGCGGCAGAATTTGAAAATCCCGGAGACAAAAAGAAGGATTCTTAGGTCCCCGGGATTTTTGGCGTTGAAAAGAAAACTACATTATGGTAGGCTTTACATGTGACAAAATATTGCGGAACCAAAGGTGGAACGAGGAGACATGAGTCTGTATTTGATGGCAAAAGATATACCGGTGCTGGAGATAGAGCAGGGCGGCTGCAGAATTCTGAACAGGGACCTGCTGCCTTTCAGCCTGCGCAGAGACGAGGTGACGCTGGAGGATTTCTACGGCACCTGGATGAACAGCAGAGCGATCCAGCTTTCCAGAACAAACAGCAAGATGATTCTGAATTCCATGCGGGTGTCCCAGACAAACGCCTACAGGATCTGCCAGACATGCCATGGAGCCAGTCTTTCAGATATGTACTGGTTCAGGGAGGAGGACGAGAATCTGGAGTGGAGGGATGTGAGCCTGTTCCGAAATGACATTTCCAAGGCAATGGCGTCCACGGCTCTTGTAGGCGATGTGCTGCGTGAGAACGGGAAAATCCATACACCGGAGCTGACCACCCAGGGAGTAGCCGCAAAGGCGTGGGTGAGAGACGGCGGAGAGCTTTATCTGTATAAGATAGGGAAAAAAGAACTGGCTGCCTCAAAAATCCTGGATGCTCTCGGGTTTGCCCATGTGGGCTACCGGAAGGTGGAAGGAGAAGAGCTGGACCGGGTAGTAACTGCCGAGCGCAAGGAGAGAATCCGGGCACTGGACGAGCGGGTCGTAAAATGCAGGCTGATTGCTTCGGAGGAGCGATCCATGGTGAGCTTTGAAGACTTCCAGATTTTCTGCCAGGAGAATGGAAGAAACGCCTTCGGGGAAGTGCTGGGTCTGGACAGGGAACATTATCTTCAGATGCAGATTGCGGATTATATTTTGAATAATATCGACCGCCATGGCGCGAACTGGGGCTTTTTCATGGATAATGAGACCGGGCGGCTCCAGGAGCTTTACCCGCTGATGGATCACGATCAGGCCTTTTCAGATGTAGAGGGCATGTACTCACAGACCACGGAGGATGAGATGGATCTGGAGACTGCGGCGCTGCTGGCCCAGACAGAACTTCATGCGGATCTGTCGAACATAAGCCGGATGGAGAGACCGGAAGGGATCAGTGAAAAACAGTGGCAGCAGGTGAAAAAAAGGACGGCAGCTCTTGAGGAACGCTGCCGGCTTTATGAAACAGAATAACAGAAAAAGGAAAGGAATCCAGAAAAATGTATGATTATCTAATCGTCGGAGCGGGCCTTTACGGCTCAGTATTTGCAAGACAGGCGGCAGACGCGGGAAAATCCGTCCTAGTCATCGACAAAAGACCTCAGATTGCCGGAAATGTCTATACGGAGGAGATAGAAGGCATCCAGGTGCACAAATATGGAGCCCATATCTTCCACACAAACAACAGACAGGTCTGGGAGTATGTGAACCGGTTTGCGGAATTTAACCGCTTTACGAATTCTCCGGTAGCGAATTATCATGGGGAGCTCGGCTCTCTTCCCTGCAATATGTACACCTTCAATAAGATGTGGGGTGTGGTGACGCCCCAGGAGGCGGCAGATAAAATCGAGGAGCAGAAGAAAGCCGCAGGCATTACAGAGCCTAAGAATCTGGAGGAGCAGGCCATCAGCCTGGTCGGAACAGATATTTATGAGAAGCTGGTAAAAGGCTATACGGAAAAGCAGTGGGGACGGCCCTGTACAGAGCTTCCGGCGTTCATCATCAAGAGACTTCCGGTGCGGCTGACCTTTGACAATAATTATTTCAATGCGCTGTATCAGGGAATTCCCACAGGCGGCTATACAGGCATGGTAAAGAGAATGCTGGAAGGCATCGAGGTGCGCCTGGGAGTGGATTATCTGGAAAAGAAGGAAGAATTGGACGGGCTTGCCCGGAAGGTAGTGTATACCGGTCCGATTGACGCCTATTTCGGATACCGTCTGGGATATCTGGAGTACCGTTCGGTGCGGTTTGAGACAGAGGTGCTTGATATGCCCAATTTCCAGGGAAACGCGGCAGTAAATTACACGGATCGGGAGACGCCCTGGACACGGATCATAGAGCATAAATGGTTTGAATTCGGCAGGGACGCGGAAGGAAATGAGCTCCCGAAGACAGTGATCAGCCGGGAGTACTCCTCCGAATGGAAGCCGGGCGATGAGCCCTACTATCCGGTCAATGACGCGAAGAACGGCGCTTTATACGAAGAGTATAAGAAACTGTCTGAGAAAGAAGAAAAGATCATTTTCGGCGGACGTCTGGGCGAGTACCGCTATTATGATATGGACGCGGTCATCGCCAGCGCCCTGGCAAAAGCGGAGCAGGAGCTCCGCTGAGAAACGAATAAGCAGCGCGGAAAAAGGCGGGGGCATCCCGGAGCCGGCTTACAGCCGGCGGGATGCCCCCGCTTTTTTTATATCTTCTGTTTTTTGCGGTATCTGTACTGTCCTTGGTAATCGGCAGTTCTGTCCGTGATGTCCGGAGCTGTTTTTCAGATGATGTTCTGCGCAGAATGCCTTTTACGAAAATTAAGAAAAAACAGAAAATAGAAAGGTAAAACCTGAGAAAATTCAGAAGATAGAAAAGGCATCTGTATCCGGCACTACATCCGATTGATAAATGCTTCGACCGATCGAACCTGACGTGCGAGAAGAAACCATCGTTCCAGCTGGGAAGGATTTTTCTGGCAGAGAATCTGCTCCTGAATGCCAAGAGGAACCTTCCCGTAATCAGACAGAATCTCCAGTATACACTTGGCCTTCCCTTCAGCCACTCCCAGATCGTGGGCTTCGGCGTGAAGAAGGCACCAGGTATCTGTGTGAAAAACAGGTTTTTGTTCTGTCATCCGTAGCTCTCCCTTCTTCAATGAGAGTCAATGAGAGTCCTGTGCGGGGACTACGCGGAAAACGGCGGTCATCTGAGTCATACCTAATACGCGAAAGCATCGGATAAAAGGGATTTGTCAGCGATTTGCCGGAAATCAGAAGTGCTTATACGGCTATTATAGTCTGCTTAAAACGTATGGTCAAGAAGGCAACAGGAATAGACAAAGATAGACAGGATACAGGCGTGGACCGCGGGTTCTGCAGGACGGGTGTCAGTTCGGCAGGAGAAAAGGGAAAGAGGCAGGGATAAAAAATGAAAAGAGCGGTACACTGACTGAAAAGGCTTTTGCCTTTGAAGAAATACAGGAGGTGTCTGTCAGAATGAAAGAAAAAAATATTACAGAGGCTCTGCTGCAGCGTTACAGGGAGCACCTGGGAGAGGAAGAAAAAAGCCCCAGGACAATCGAAAAATATCTGCGTGATATCCGGGCTTTTCATGCCTGGCTCTCGGGGCGTCCGGTGAGCAGACAGGAACTTGTCACCTACAGGGAAGAATTGAAAAACATGTATGCTGTCCGCAGTATCAATTCCATGCTGTCTTCTGTGAACAGCTTCCTTCGCTTCTGCGGATGGACGGACTGCTGTGTCCGCCAGATACGCCTGCAGAAACAGGTTTTCTGTTCCCAGGAAAAGGAGCTTACCAGAACAGAGTACAGAAGACTGGTGGAGGCAGCCAGAAGGCAGAAGAAGGAAAGACTGGAGGCGGCTTTGCAGACTATCTGCGCCACAGGGATCCGGATCAGTGAACTGTCCTTTATCACAGTAGAAGCCGTGCTCAAAGGATGTACTTCTGTGTTCTGCAAGGGAAAATGCAGGCAGATCTTTCTTCCGCGGAAGCTTCAGGTTCTTCTGAAGCGGTATATTCGAAAAAAGAAAATCAGAACAGGACAGATTTTTGTGACAGGCGGAGGAAAACCCTGGGACAGAAGTAATATCTGGAGGGAAATGAAAGCTCTGTGCCGGGAGGCCGGAGTCAGTCAGGGAAAAGTTTTTCCCCACAATCTGCGGCATCTCTTTGCCAGAACCTATTACAATGTGGAAAAGGATATTGCGAAGCTGGCGGATATTCTGGGACATTCCAGTATTAATACTACACGTATTTATATTATTTCTACAGGCAGGGAGCACCAGCGCCAGATGAGCAGTTTAGGGCTGGTTGTATGAAAGAAAATAAAAAAACAACATAATGACGATTATGTTGTATCGAGAAACTTCCTGAATTTTGACTATACATAGTTTACCATTTCCTGCCGGAAAAATCAACAGTATTAACGAAGATTGTGAAGCGTTTTTCAACGTATTTTTTAAAAAATAATGAAAAATTCCAGGCAGACAGGAAGAAACGGAAAAATTGTATGACAAATAACTGGTCCAGAGACGGCCGGTTTGTTTGGTATGCGTTTCTATTTGAAAATCAGTAATTTTCCTGGTTTATCCGTTAACATACCTTTTCTTACGAAATCTGTAATTTTTTAGAATCTTATTTCAGGCATGTTCATGCGTTGGCTTCAATGGTGTTAGTCATATAATCTGCGGCGGTAATACTACATAATCGTCATTATGTGGTGTCTCTGAAGGCTGGCGGATTTTATATAAAAATGGAGGGAAGAGATTGAATACAGCGGGAAACCGCCCGAAAGGATGGAAGATACGGTTCTGCGCTGTTCTGGCTGTTCTGCTGGTCCTGGCCGGGTGTTCCTCGGATGCGCCGCGGGATATTTATGCAGATGCGGGAGAAACAGTACATACAGAGCTGTTTGACTTCACAATCAGTGATGTCACTGTGGTGGAAAGCTATGGGATTCTGACACCGGCAGAGGGAAATAAGCTGGTGAAGATGAAACTGTCTGTTTTCAATACCAGTAATGAAAAATATATGATGTTTGCCCAGGATTTTCAGCTGCAATGGGGAGACGGGGAGCAGGATTTCGGCACGTGCCTGGCTGCCATAGATGAGGAGATGACCCCCTATGCCTATACTTTGGAACCAGGCAGCAGCTATGACAGCGTTATGGTGGTTCAGATTCCGGAAAAGACGGACAGACTGACTGTCGCTTATCAGGAAAAACTGGAGGACGGAGAAAATGGGACAGCCTATTTCGTGGAGGCTGCTCTGTGAGAAGGCTGAAGATGGCAGCAGGAATGCTGCTGTGCGGCCTGGGAGCCGCGATGATTGCTGTCCTTATCTGGAAGGGACCGGGCTGGCTGGAGGAGTGGCAGCTGCGCCGGGAAAAACCGGAGACACCTGTGGTCACAGTGATTGAGCCGGAAGAAAATGCTTCTGAAGATGAACCGGAGGCACAGCCTTCTGCTGAAGAAGTGGAAGCGGCACAGCGGAAGAAGTTTGCGGATCTTTTGTCACGGAATCCGGATGTTGTGGGCTGGCTGGCCATTGCCGATACACCGGTAGATCTTCCTCTTTTGCAGACATCGGATAATGAGTTTTATCTTCACCATAATCTGGACGGCGCATATGACAATGCAGGACTTCCGTTTGTAGATTATGAATGCGATATGAAAGACGGACGCCATCTGATCATTTACGGACATCATATGAGCAGCCGGTTCGATGCCCTGGCGGAGTATTACGATCCGGACTATTACAGGGAGCACCCGGTTATCCAACTAGATACATTGTATGAAAGCGGTCTGTACAAGGTCACAGCTGTGTTTGCGGTCACAGCGCGGACGGAGGACGCGGACTATTTCGCATTTAACACCTATGTGGATTTTGATACCGATGAGGAAGAACAGGAGTATCTGGACCAGGTGGAGCAGAGGGCATTTTACATAACAGGTGATTATGTCCGCTCGGATGAAAAGCTTCTGTCCCTGTGCACCTGTACCTATCAGATGGAGGATGCCCGCCTTGTGGTCATGGCCCGACCCTTACGGGAAGGGGAGAGTACAGAGGCGGATGAGGTAACAGTGAATCCGGATCCGCTGGTGCCGGACCGATGGCCCTGAACTGGGAGAAAGCCGCGGGACAAGCTATGGAGCAGAAGAATGGATGTCGGTCAGGTTTTTTCTGCGAATCCGGGAGGGACAGACAGTAACTGTACAGGTTACAAATTACAAATGGTTTCAAACACAGCAGACGAAAAGTGTTTCATATCCGCCTGCTGCGGATTGAAATAAATTTTATGAATGAAAAGGAGTAATAAAACATGTTGAAGACGAAAAAACTGTATCGTCTGATGGCAGGGCTGCTGGCGGCGCTGATGATATGTGCTTCTGTACCGTCGACGGCGTTTGCTGCGGAGAGTGGCGGACAAGCTGAAACTATAGCACATGTACAGTTTGTTGATGAAGCTGGGAAAGCAGTAGGCGGAGGAGACTACTTCGTACCGGAGAAAATCAATAACTATTCTGTGTTAGATCAGTATGTACCAGAAGGGTATGAGAGAGATACTGCTAGAACGGCAGGTGATTTTAATGCAGAAGATGCTCAGATTATCGTTGCTGTTAAAAAGTGTAACACTGATGTTATTATGAACATTCGCTTTGTGACAGCAGATGGCGCTTTTGTATCGGGTGGAGACTATTTCCTGCCGGAAGGAATCCAGAACTACTCTGTATTAGAGCAGTATGTGCCAGAAGGCTACAAGATGGTAGAATATGGTGATTTCTTTGTTAAAGAAGGCGCAAAAGAGGATGTTACAGTAGAAAAGATCTCTGAAGATATCATCATGAATATCTCTTTTAAAGATGGTGACGAGATTGTTGGCGGTGGAGACTATTTTGTTCCAGCCGGTATTCAGAATTACTCTGTATTGGAGCAGTATGTACCAGAAGGATACAAAATGACGGTTTCCGGTGACTTTTTTGCAAAAAAAGGAGCTCATCTGGATGTTAGTGTGGAAAAAGCAGCAAAAGATGTTATTATGAATATCCGTTTTGTGACAGCGGATGGTACTTTCGTTTCCGGAGGAGATTATTTCCTGCCTGAGGGAATTCAGAATTTTGAAATTCTGGAGCAGTATGTACCGGTAGGTTACAAAATGGTTGAAGCCGGAGAGTTTTTTGTTGCAGCAGGTGCGCAAGAAGATGTTACGGTAGAGAAGAGCGATACTACAGTTATTGTGAATATCAGCTTTATAGATCGCTATGGCAATGTGATTGCTGGCGGAGATTATTTTGTACCGGAAGGAATTCAGAATCGAAATGTTCTGGAGCGCTATGTGCCGGAAGGATATACGCAGGCAGAGACAGGTGATATTCAGTTTACCGCAGGTGAACATTACGATATTATTCTGGATGAAGCGACATCTATTGTTAATATTCAGTTTATAGATCGGGATGGCAATGTAATTGCAGGCGGAGATTATTTTGTCCCTACGGGTATTCATAATCGTAATGTGCTCGATCAGTATGTGCCGGAAGGATATCGCCAGGCAGTTACTGGAGATATTGAATTCATTTATGGCCAGCATTATGAAATAATTGTCGAGAAAGATACGGGAATTGTTAATATTCAGTTTGTAGATCGTGAAGGAAATGTAATTGCTGGAGGCGATTATTTTGTGCCCCTTGGCATCGTAAATCGCAGTGTACTTGACCAGTATGTGCCGGAAGGATATCGTCAGGCAGTTACTGGCGATATAGAGTTTATTGCTGGTGAACATTATAAGATTATTATTGAAAAGATTCCAGATGAGGTGGTAAGCAAGACAGCTGTCTTTCGTAAAGGTGAGAATGATACATGGAATGAGAATCCAGACAATCCGGACGAGGTAACCTATACCTTTTTCAGTGATGATAAGGATGCAGCATGTATAGTTCCGTCTGTTACACCTGGTGATACTGCCAAAAAACTGGCGTATTGGGTATCTGATATTGATGAAACAGTCATTCTGATGCCTGGTGCTGAATTTTGTTACAATGATCTGGATCAGGGTAAATTGAACGGATATATTGGTGATTTTGCGTTCTATCCTGTTTATAAGGACGTTACAGAAGAACCGTCTAATCCTGGTACAGGTGATGAAAATGTTCCTGGAACGTCAGACCCGAGTGATGGGAATCAAAATCAGGGAAATACAGGAAACGGAAATGGCGGCTCCAGTTCTTCCAATGGCTCCGGTTCCTCAGGCAGCGGAAGCTCTTCCAAACCCGCGGCTCCCGCGGATAATTCCGTCAAGATTCTGCCTCAGACAGGATATGGCGAGAATACAGTTCCTGTGCTGGGTATCACAGCCGTTGTTCTGGCTGCGGTGTGCGGCGCAGCAGGATATCTTTTTATTGCGCGCAGAAGAGTGAGATAAGTTACATATAACATGGGATTCTGGAAATTGAGAATGTCATGAAAATGTTTGGTCAGGGTGCGCAGCAGAAGCGCAGTTAAAATGGACGGGGTCTGGCGCCGTGACGGGTGCCGGATCCCGTTGTTTATATAGTGAAAGAATTAGAAGAATCCCTCCTTATTTTACAAAATGATAAAGGAGATGAAATATGGAACAGAAAAAACAGCTGTACAATAAAAGTGCTGCCGGGAAGAGAATTCGAAGCTGTCGGGAAAGGCTGGGAATTTCCAGACAGAAGATGGCGGAACAGATAGGAAAAGCAGAAAAGTATTATGCAGATATTGAGCGTGGATATTGTGGGATGTCACTGGAAACGATGATCGAGATTGCGGGGCATCTTGGAATTACGCTGGATTATATGATTTTCGGGGAGCAGGACAGACAGGAGATTCCGGAAGATTCAAGAAGTATTCTGTTTTACCTTGGAAAATGTGATGATAAAAAACGGAAGAAGGCAGTGGAAATTCTTCAGGCATATCTATCTGAGTAATCATTCAAAGAATCGAATAGGATACAAAGCGAAAAACAGCAGGGAGCAATGCTGGCGGAAATGAAATCCGTCTGTTTAAAAGCCCTGCTGTATTTGCATTTTGGCCCTCTTATGAGGGCGGAGGTTACGAGGTTTCACCTCGTAAGAAAGGCAGAAAGACAGCTTCTTACCCGTAAACGTGACGAATCAGCCTTTCTGCCTTTCTACAGGTGGGCAGTGACGTTCAGCCATGCAGCCGGCAGAAGCCCGAAAAGCAGGGCTTCCGCCGGCTCAAGGGCGTTCCCCTTATGTAAGAATTTGTACAGTCCATCCTTAGTGAGCAAGCTCCCACGGATGTTCTGCACAAATTCTTCCGCATGGCTGAACTGGTATATGCATGTTCCCCAAAAAATACAACAATAAAATGGACAATCATCGGGCATTATGTTACAATCAACTATGTATGAAGATATCAAAATGCCTTGCCAGGGCTGCCTTCAGTTTACAAGGCCACACACGTTTCTTTGGAGGGATTTTCAGCCGCCGGGAGGCATGTATGCTCTTGTAAACTGAAGGTGAAAATAAGGAGGAAAAACAAATGGCTAGAAAAATGAAGACCATGGATGGAAACCATGCAGCGGCGCATGTATCCTATGCGTACTCCGACGTTGCAGCTATCTATCCGATTACCCCTTCATCCGTTATGGCGGAAGCCACAGATGAGTGGGCCACACAGGGAAGAAAGAACATCTTCGGACAGACCGTACAGGTAACCGAGATGCAGTCTGAGGCAGGAGCCGCAGGAGCCGTACACGGCGCACTTGCAGCTGGCGCGCTGACGACCACATTTACCGCATCCCAGGGTCTGC
>CALWAZ010000110.1 GCA_944375725.1 uncultured Merdimonas sp.
ATCCTTTTTATTTTATCACATTTCATCTGATTTTGGAATTCTCTGCGCTTATGAAGGAAAAATTTCTTTACCCGCCGCCGGTTCTTCCGGCAGTCAATTTCTTTTCCACGGCCGTTCTTTTCCAAACCAGCCCTTTTCTTTCCAATAGATGCTGTCCGCCCCATTCGAGGGCTTTTTCATCTGTACCTTCCGCATAATTTCAAAGAATGCCCGCGTCCGAATCCCTGGTTTTACTCTGCCCTGGCAGGCAAGGATTTTTTTCGCAAGCTTCTCCATATCCCGGTCCATCTTTTCTGCCGCGCCAGCGGAAAGATGTCCTACAGCTTTTCCATACTTCCAGATCTTTGCCACGCCCCAGTAATACATGCTGTCTGCCATATCCTGGTTTGCGGCTTTCATGCCTCCTCCGGCTGCCGTGGAAATACAGACCGCCTGTTTCCGGAACATGCTCTTTTCCGGCCGGTGCACCATCCAGCGGTACCCGTAATGATCGAGAAAGGCTTTCATGGAGCCTGTCACGTGATATACATAGACCGGACTTGCCAGAATCAGCACATCTGCCTCGTCCATGGCTCTGGTCAGCGGCAGCAGCTTCTCATAATGCGGACAGAGCTTTTCATCCTTCACAATACAGGCCGTACAGCCCGTACAGAATTTATCGAAATCCCGGGGAAGAAAAAATTCTGTCACCTCTCCGCCCAGCTTCTCTGCCAGAGACCAGGCAAGCTTATAGGTAGAGCCTTTGTGGCTCTGTCCGTGAATCATTGTAATACGCATATATGAATTATCCTCTTTTCCTTTTTCTTTGGGGAAGCCAGCGGCTGGCTGCCGCGCCGCTTCAGTTTTTCGCCGTTCCTTCCCTCCATTTTCCCTTCCAGGTATACAGCACCATCAGTACAAGTCCCACTGCCCAGCTGACCGGATACAGCACATAGATGCCATCCAGAGAATTGAAGTGAGGCAGAATCGCCCGGATCCAGAAAATCCGGAACAGGCACAGAGACACCAGCAGGACCACCATGGGCGGCACCGTCCTGCCTGTTCCGCGGACTGTGCCGGCCAGAGAATGCATGATGCTCAGCATAAAATAGAAGGGGCAGAAATATTTGATAGCCAGCACTCCATACTCTATCACGTCCGCGTCTCTGGAAAACAGGCCGATGACCTGATGGCTGAAGGTAAGCAGAACGATTCCCAGCACAATCGTATAGACGACACCCATCAGAAGCGTCACCCACATGCCCTTCTTCACCCGGTCCATTCTTCCCGCCCCGTAATTCTGGCCGGTAAAGGTGGTGGCCGCCATACTGAAGCTGGTAATCGGAAGAATATTGAAACCATCCACCTTCAGGTACGCGCCGAAGCCGGCCATGGCATGGGAGCCAAACTGGTTTACGCTGGACTGGAGCAGAATATTGGAAAAGGAAATCACCATGTTCTGGATTCCTGTGGGGAGACCCACCCGGAGAATCCGCATGGTCATATCTTTCCGGAGCCGCAGCTTCCGCAGATCGACGCGGTACTCTTCTCTTGTGCGCATCAGGAACGCCAGAGCCAGAAGACTGGACAGAACCTGGCTGATGTCTGTGGCAATAGCCGCTCCGGCCACACCCATGCGGAAATTCCGCACAAAAATAATGTCCAGAACAATATTGGTGACAGCCGCCACGCCCAGGTACAGCAGAGAACGCCGGGAATTGCCCGCCGCGTTCAGAATGCCTGCGGCCATATTGTAAAGCACATTAAAGAACAGGCCATAGGAAAAAATCCGCAGATAGGTCACGGACTGCTCCATCACATCCGCAGGCGTATCCATCCACTCCAGAATCTGCGGGGTCAGAAGAACGCCCGCAGCCGTCAGAACCAGGCCCAGAATCATGGACAGGGACAGGGCTGTGTGAACAGATTCCTCCAGAGATTTTCCGGCCCGGGCCCCCAGAAACTGTGAAACCAGAACGCCGGCTCCCGTGGACGCTCCCATGCTGAAGGCGATCAGCAGGTTGATCAGTGAGGTGCTGGACCCCACAGCCGCCAGAGCTCCGCTTCCTGTAAAATTTCCCACTATAATGGAATCCGCCGCATTATAGGTCTGCTGAAGCAGATTTCCCAAAATCAGCGGGATCGAAAACAACAGAATCTGCTTTGCAATGCTCCCTTCTGTCATCAGCTTTGTCGTCGTATGTTCGCCCTCCACGGCCGTCCTCCCTCTTTCGTATCATATTTTCATTTTTCATATCAGAATTTCGGCCCTTATTATAGTACGAAAGCAGGCGGTCCGCAATACTCCCGGCAGGAAAAGACTCCAGAAAAAATCACGAAAAAATTCACACGGCACCGGTAAATTTCAGTCAAAAAAACAGGCGGCCCAAAATCCGCCCGAAGGCTTATTTCTGTGCCGCCTGTAAACAGCGTATTCCAATTTCCCCGGAGAGCCTCTGTCTCACTGCTCCTCCAGCACCCGGTGGATATGCAGAGCCAGATACAGCCGTTCCTGGCTTGTAAGCTTCTGCCGGAACTTGTCCATCACATAGATCTGTATCTTATCCACACACTCAAATTCCTTCTGGCAGACCGCCGAGATCTGCTCATAAAGCAGGCTGGACTTTTCATCCGGCAGCTGATTATGGCTGACCAGACGCTGTACAAAAAGCTGTACATGCGTCACATACCGGGAATAAGGCGTGCTGTCCTCATTGTACGTAATGCCGAAGCTGTATTTTACAATATCCAGAATATCCTTTACGGTACTTGCGATCAGCAGATTCTGGCTGTTGTACGGATGATCGTACTGAGCATTGATGAAATGGAAGGCAATATTGCCCGCTTCATCCATGGGGACCTCCATGCCGAGCTGTTCACTCATCAGAGATACCGCGTACTCTCCCACCTGAAATTCATGGGGATTAAACTTTTTCATCTCCAGCGTGTAGAAATTCTGCAGAACGATTCCATCCCGGATCCGCTTGGCCGCAAAGGACAGATGGTCCGTCAGGGAAAGATAGATATGATCCATCAGCTTCATCCCAAAGGTCTCAATGGCATAGTCGATCACCGCCTTCGCCAGCTCAAAATAGACCGCGTCTGTATCAGCGGCAAGACGTATGATATTTCTGGACACTTCCTTGTCTTTCAGGACAAAGACTTTTTCAATCTCACTCTCCTGAAACTGATACCCTATGGATTTATGATAGCCGATTCCCTTTCCCATCAGGATGGTCTCCTGACCCGCGTCGTCCAGGGCAAGGACCAGAGAATTGTTCAGCACCTTCACTACACGCATGTGATCACAAGCTCTCCCCGTTTGTCTTGATTACGTTCTGATACCAGTAAAAACTGTCTTTCTTAATCCGGGCC
>CALWAZ010000111.1 GCA_944375725.1 uncultured Merdimonas sp.
TCAGACCGATCACTGAAATTCTGGCTGTATTTCTGTCCAGCGCCACTCCGCTGATTAACATTCTCTCCACGCTTGTTTCCTCCTTAACGATTGTTCCTTCGTGATCATTTAAGCTTGAGCGTACCACCAGCTGCACGCCATATTTCTTTGCCATCTCCACGGACCGGTTGTGAAGCACGCCTGCGCCCAGGGTGGCAAGATCCAGCATCTCATCATAGGTGATCTCATCCAGCTTGCGGGCCTTGGGAACCACACGGGGATCGGCCGTGTAGACGCCGTCCACATCTGTATAGATCTCACAGGCGTCCGCGTGCAGGGCTGCCGCCAGAGCTACTGCTGTGGTATCGGAGCCGCCGCGGCCCAGCGTCGTGTAGTTGTCATATTTATTTACGCCCTGGAAACCGGTGACGATGACGATCCGGCGGTGCTCCAGTTCATGCATGATACGGTCTGTGTCGATCCGCTTCAGGCGGGCATTGCCGTGTACCCGCGTGGTATGCATGGCAACCTGAAAGGCATTCAGGGATACAGCCGGAATATCCATGGTATCAAAGGCCATGGCCATCAGCGCCACAGATACCTGCTCTCCTGTGGTGAGCAGCATATCCAGCTCCCGCTTGGGCGGGTCCGGGTTGATATCCTTCGCCTTCGCGATCAGTTCATCTGTGGTTTTTCCCATTGCGGAAAGCACGACAATAATGTCATTGCCCTTTTTGAAGTCCTCCGCGCATCTTCTGGCCACATTGAAAATGCGCTCCTTGTCTCCTACGGAGGTTCCGCCAAACTTTTTCACTATCAGCATAGATTTGTTCTCCTCGTTTTTTATAATAGCATAGACTTCCGCGTCGCCTGTGCCCTGCCGGGCCTTAAAGACAGCCGCGGAACATCTGTCTAATCAAACAGTCTGTCAATCAGCTCGCAGCCCTTCTGCACCACAAGTCCGCTTTCTCTGCCCGTCCTTTCGCTGTACGCGGCCTGTCCTGCCGCCTTTTTGGTACTGTCGTACAGAAGGAAGGGTACAGGATCCGCCGTATGGGTCCGCACCCGGATCGGTGTGGGATGGTCCGGAAGCACCATCATCCGGTACTCCTCTCCCGAAGCGTCTAGAGATGCTTTCAGATTCCGGATCAGCCGCTGATCCAGATACTCGATGGACTGGACCTTTCTCTCCCAGCTTCCCTGGTGGCCCATCTCATCCGGCGCTTCCACATGGACATAGACAAAATCAAAACCATCCTTCAGAAGCGCGTCTGCCGCTGCCTGTGCCTTGCCCTCATAATTGGTGTGGAGCTGCCCATTGGCTCCCTCCACAGCGATATTTTTCATACCCGCGCCCACAGCGATGCCTTTCAGCAGATCTACCGCGGAAATCATGGCGCCCTTTTTATGGTTTTTCTCCTCAAAGGATGTGAGGGCAGGTCTGGTACCCGCTCCCCAGAACCAGCAGGAATTCGCCTGGTTCAGTCCTTTCCTTTTCCGCTCCAGATTGACAGGATGCCGGGAAAGGATTTCATAGCTTCTCTTCTGCATCTCCCGGAGCTTTTCATCTGCCGGCAGGTAATCTCCCACCTTCTGTCCCAGCACATCGTGGGGCGGCGTAAGAGGCACCACACTGCCTTTTTCCCAAATCAGCAGATGGCGGTAGCTGGTTCCCACATAAAAATGATAGATATCGTCCTCCAGCTCCCTGCGGACCGCGTCCAGCAGAACCGCCGCGTCCTCCGTGCTGATTTCACCCGAACTGTGATCAAGAATCGCCTTCTCTTCATATGGTTCATCCCCGTCCGAAACCGTAATCAGGTTGGTCCGCAGGGCCACGTCGTCCGGCTTCATATCCACACCGATGCTTAAAGCCTCCAGCGGGGAACGTCCCGTATAATAAACCTTCGGGTCATAACCCAGCACCGAAAGATTTGCCGTATCGCTTCCCGGGCTCATTCCCCCGGGAATCGTATAGGCCAGGCCGATCTCCGACACCTTCGCCATGGCGTCCAGCGTGGGCGTCCCGGCATATTCCAGCGGCGTAAGGCCGCCCAGCTCTTCGATGGGTTCGTCGGCCAAACCGTCTCCAAGTACAATCACATATTTCATAGCGCGCCTATCCTTCCAACCGAATCATATGAATGATATCTTCCGTCCTGTCCGCGCGTTCTTTGTATTCCGCTTCCGTCATGGCTCCGGTCACGAAACCGTATTCGCCTTCCAGATCCGCGTTCACCAGCTCAATGGGCCCAAAGATCTCTGCCATACGGATGGCGTCCGCCTGGCCGTCTCCCTTTGCCCGGACGAAGAAGCGTCTCTTTGCGTTGCTGATATCCGTCAGCTCCAGTTTTTTGGTGCTCCAGAAGGTCATGATGCTGCAGTGCAGATGCTTGGCCGCGTCCACCACATCAGCCACCACTGCGCTGGCTGTGGGCAGCTTGCCTGCGCCGCTTCCATAAAACATCACGTCTCCCAGTACATTGCCTTTGGCGAAAATCGCGTTGAACACGCCGTTTACACTGTAAAGGGGATGCATTTCATTGATCAGAAAAGGCGCTACCATCGCGAAGAATTTGCCTTCCTCCTTCTTGCTCATGGCAAGCAGCTTCACAGCCCGGCCCAGCTTCTTCGCGTATTTGATATCCTCCGCCGTGACCTTTGTGATGCCCTCCGTATAAATATCTTCATAGTCTACCTGGCGGCCGCTGACCAGAGAGGTCAGAATGGCAATCTTGCGGCAGGCGTCATAGCCCTCCACATCCGCTTCCGGATTGCGCTCCGCGTATCCCTTCGCCTGGGCATCCTTCAAAGCCGTGTCGAAGTCCGTGCCGCCATAGCTCATTTTCGTCAGGATGTAATTGGTCGTACCGTTCAAGATACCGGTGATCTCAGTGATTTCATCCGCGGTCAGAGATGAGTTCAAAGGACGGATAATGGGAATTCCGCCTCCCACACTGGCCTCAAACAGATAATTCAGCTTTCTCTCTCTTGCGATCTCCAGAAGCTCCGCTCCGTGACGGGCTACCAGCTCCTTATTGGAGGTACACACGCTTTTTCCTGCCTCCAGGCAGCGCTTTGTAAAGGTGTAGGCCGGCTCCACGCCTCCCATCACTTCCACCACGATCCGGATCTCCGGATCATTGACAATCGTCTCGAAGTCATGAATCAGCTTCGATTCCACCGGATCTCCCGGAAAATCCCGCAAATCCAGCACGTATTTGATGTTGATCTCATCGCCTGCGCGCCTGTTGATGCTGGCCTGGTTGGTATTCAGTACCTCTACCACACCGGAACCTACGGTCCCGTAGCCCATCACCGCAATCTGAACCATCTCTATCCGCTCCTTTGTCTCGTTTATTCTTTCGCCAGTATCTTCAAATAATGAATCCCCGGCTGGCTCTCAATATGCTCGATCATGGAAGACACATCCTTCGTGATCGGCAGAAGATCCACGGTCAGCGTCAGAGACGCCACGCCGTTGATTGGGATCGTCTGATGAATCGTCAGCACATTTCCCTTATATTCCGCAATGGTATTCAGAACCATGGAAAGCAGGCCAGGCTCATCGTCCATCTGCAGCACAAAAGTGATGCTTTTCCCCTTGGAATTGTCATGAAAGGGGAAAATATCATCCTTATATTTATAGAAGGAACTCCGGCTGATTCCCACCTGCTCTGTGGCTTCCTGCACCGTCATGGCTTTGGATGATTCCAGCAGCCGCTTGGCCTCTACCACCTTCAGAAGCACCTCCGGCACAGCCTTCTGTTTTACCACAAAATACTTGCTCTTTTCTGACATTTTTCTCCTCCGTGGTTACTATTCACAGCTGATTCAGACAGGGGAACAGATGTGTCGTGCTGGCACGTAAGCATCTGTTTCCCTGTCTGAATCAGGATTGTGAAGCAGTCACCCCGCCCATATAAGCAGTCTTAGCTCCGCAAGGAGCGGAACTGGAGCCTCGAAGAGGCGACGAGTGCGCATGTGGGCGGGTGGCTGTGAATAGTAACCTTCCGTGTTCGCCGTCCAGAAACATTTGTTTTTCCCGTGTGGATTCGACATGAAAAATAGTATCATATCAGCCAGAAGATTGCAAGGAAAAAATCAGTTTTCCTCAGGCTTCACTGTAATCCATTTTAAATAAGCATAAATGAAGGGATCGATATTGCCGTCCAGCACAGAATTCACATTGCTGATCTCCTGTCCGGTACGGTGATCCTTCACCAGCGTGTAGGGCTGCATGACATAGGAACGAATCTGGTTTCCCCAGCCAATCTCCTTCACCTCGCCCCGGATGCCGGAAAGCTTTTCCTCATTTTTCTGCTTTTCCAGCAGATACAGCTTCGCCTTCAGCATCTGCATCGCCTTATCCTTATTCTGGAACTGGGAACGCTCATTCTGGCACTGTACCACGATTCCCGTAGGCAGATGGGTGATTCGGATAGCCGAAGAGGTCTTGTTGATATGCTGTCCGCCGGCTCCACTGGAACGGTAGGTATCTATCCGCAGATCCTCATCCCGGATTTCGATATCGATATCGTCATTGATCTCCGGCATCACATCCAGAGACACAAAGGATGTCTGGCGCTTGCCCTGGGCATTAAACGGAGAAATACGGACCAGACGGTGCACGCCCTTCTCCGATTTCAGATAGCCGTAAGCATTTTCGCCATTCACCTGGAAGGTAACTGATTTGATGCCTGCCTCATCTCCATCCAGATAATCCAGGACTTCCACCGAGAATCCCTTGTGCTCGGCCCAGCGGGTATACATCCGGTACAGCATGCCCGCCCAGTCGCAGCTCTCTGTTCCGCCCGCGCCGGCATTCAGCTTCAGGATCGCGTTGTTTCTGTCGTACTCTCCGGACAGCAGGGTCTTAATGGTCATCGCGTCCAGCTTTGACGCAAAGCTGTCAAGCTCAGACTGGATCTCCGGAATCAGAGAAGCGTCATTTTCCTCATTCCCCATCTCAATCAGTGTCTCGATATCCTCATACTGCTGCTCCAGGGCGGCGTAATCATCCGCCTCATCCTTCAGGTTTTTCAGCTCCTTCATGCCTATCTGGGATTTTTCCGGATCGTCCCAATAGCCCGGAGCCTCCATCTCTCTTTCTAATTCTTCGATTCTCTTTGCCTTTTCAGCCAGGTCAAAGTGAATCCCTCAATTCCACCAATGGTCCGTGATAGCCGTTCAGCGTATACTTAAACTGATCTAATTCTACCATTTTCCCACCTCTTTCTATTCTATTCTTTCACAAAAGCACCGGTTTCTGTCCTGTCCGGATTTCACCAGTATTTCTGCGCTTTTTAAGTATAGCAAAGTTCCCAAACAGGCGCAACCGGTTCTTTTTCTCCGCGGAGACTCTTCTGTTTTCCGGCCGCCCTCAAAAAAGGGAGAGAAAAGATCCGCAAGGATCCTCTCTCTCCCTTCTATTTATCACATCGCAGATACTGAGCCGCTTTGGCATAGGGCGTTCAGCCGTCTTCTATGCGGCTCCGTCCTTTTCAGCAGCCTTCCGCCTCTGTCCGGATCTTTCTTGCGGCCTTCAGCATCCGGAACAGTCTCAAAGCCGCGCCGGTATACAGCTCTTCCGCTCTGTCCAGCGCTTCCTCAAGAGGCATCACCCCGTTTACTGTGGTGATGATAGACTCGATGCCATGCTCGAAAATTTTCTCAGCGCCTGTGCCCATGCTGCCCACAATGGCCACTGCCGGAACACCCTGGCGCCGGCACCGGGTGCCCACACCCTGCATGACTTTTCCGAAGACAGACTGCCAGTCCGCTCTTCCTTCTCCCGTGACCACCAGATCCACTCCGTCCAGTCTCTTGTCAAACTCGATCAGGTCCAGAACCGTATCGATGCCGGATTTCAGTTCCGCTCCCAGAAACGCCATCAAAGCCGCTCCCAGTCCTCCGGCCGCTCCCGCGCCCGGCACTTCATCCATATTGATGCCAAACTCACCGGCCAGAAGATCCCGGTAATTCTGCATACCTGCTTCCAGCTCATCCAGAATCTCCGGAGTTCCGCCCTTCTGCTTTCCGAAGGTGTAGGTGGCCCCGTCTTTCCCGCAAAGGGGATTGGTCACATCGCACATAACCGTAAAATGGGTCTCCCGAATCCGGGCATCCAGACCGGAACGGTCTATGGCATGTATCTTTGCCAGGTCTTCTCCCCGGCCCTCCAGCTCCTGTCCCTTTTCATCCAGGAACCGCACGCCCAAGGCGCGCATGCAGCCGATTCCGCCGTCATTGGTAGCTGAGCCTCCGATAGCGATGGAAATATCACGAAATCCTCTTTCCAGGGCGTCCCGGATCATTTCACCGGTGCCGCAGGAAGAGGTCTTCCTCGGATCCCGAAGATCCTTGGGGACAAGCGGCAGCCCCGACGCGGCTGCCATCTCCATGACAGCTCTGTTTTCATCCAGAGCTCCGTAAAAGGCCTCCTGCGGCTCCCCCAGCGGTCCGCGGACTTTCACAGAAATCTTTTTCCCATCCACCGCGGCAAGCACAGCCTCCGTCGTTCCTTCTCCTCCATCTGCCACTTCCACGCCCTCGCACTGGCAGCCGGGAAATACTTCTCCGGCCGCCTGTGTCAGAAGTTCCGCCGTCCGTCTGGAAGACAGAGTGCCCTTGAAGGAATCCGACGCAAACAAAAATTTCATTTCATCACTCCATTTCTTTAAAGAAGAATAAAGGATATTAAATAGATTACCACAATCGACACAAGGCCCACAACCAGAGTCATTCCGGTCTGTGCTTTATACGCCTGTTTGGTATCCAGTCCGGAGAACTGGGCTACAATCCAGAAATAAGCGTCGTTTGCGTGAGATACCACCATGGAGCCTGCCGCGATTGCCAGAACCGCCAGAATACGTCCCATACCGGAATCCAGTCCCAGAGAAGCAAGCATCGGCAGAGTGATCGTAGCCGCCAGCACCTGTACGACGGTGGTAGCGCCCATGACTGTCTTGAAGAAAGCCGCAATCAGGAACGGAAGAATCACACCCAGAGCCGGGCTCATGGTAAGTCCGCTGATCTTGTCAGCCAGCGGAAGGGCCTGGAGCACCTGTCCAAAGGAGCCGCCGGCTCCGATAATCGCCAGCATACCTACGGAACCTCCGATTCCTTCGTTTACATACTGGCTGATCTTCTTCCGGTCTTCTCCGGATACCAGCGTCATGGAAAGGAACATACCGATAATCAGCGCAATGCTGGGATTTCCAATCAAATCAAAGAACCACTGTACCGCGCCCGTTCCGAAGGGGGCAGATTCCAGATCCGCAATAGTTTTCAGCGCAACCAGAAGGATGATTACAATAATCGGGGAGAATGAATGAAGACGTCCCGGAAGCTTTCCGTATGTCTTGATAATCTCCTCTTCATTCAGCTCATCTTTCAGTTCCACATCAATCTTGGAGGAAACCTTCTGGCCATAGATGACACCGGCTATGGTTCCGGGAATAGATACGAGAAGTCCGATTCCGAGAAGCAGGCCAAAATTGGCTCCCAGAGAATTGGCAACCGCCAGTGTGCCCGGATGCAGCGGCACGAAGCAGTGGGTTGTGAAAAGTCCCGCGCTCATGGCACTGGCAATCACTGCCATGGATACTTTGGACTTAATGGAAATGGCTTTTGCCACAGGCGCCAGCACTACGTATCCTGAATTGCAGAACAGCGGCACGCCTGTAATGTATCCGGCAATGGCCATGGCGATCGGGGAACGCTTCTCACCGACCGCGCCCAGAATCGTATTGGCAATCACCAGAGCGGCTCCGGTCTTCTGCAGCATGGTGCCGATGATTCCTCCGGTCAGCACGATGATTCCCACGCTTCCCAGAATGCTTCCAAAGCCCGTCTCTACCATGGAAATCGTATCGCTGGGGCTGAAGCCCGCAGCCAGGCCCAGCACTATGGATACCAGCAGCAAAGCAAGAAACGCATGGGTCTTCAGCTTTGTAATCGCGAAGATCATTGCTGCCACAGCTATCAGTATAATAATAAGCATATATGTCGTCGACATGCCTCATTACTCCCTTCTTTATCAATCATGATTTTCCGCCCTGTTCCTCCTCCGGCCGGCAGCTTTGTCCGGCATGGAGAAGCAGGCGGAGCTGAATCACCCGGCATACGGAATTTAATCCGTCAAGGCCCAGGATGTCATAGATTTTATTCATTCTGTATGCCAGTGTATTCTTATGTATCAGCAGCTTTTCAGCCACTATGCGCAGGTTGTCAGGCGATTCGCAGTAGGCCTCGATGGTCTGGATATATTCCGCAAACACCTTCGGTTCCACCTTCCGGCGAAGCGTTTGGTACATCCGCTCCCCATATTCCTGCATCAGCGGATTCTGGAACAGATACTGGAAACAGTAATCCACCATTCCTTCCCTGGAATCCATATAACAGATCCCGCTGGAGATCCCCTCCGCCATCAGGGACAGCCCCTGATAAACCATGGGCATCTGTTTCAGTTCCTCATAGATGCCGCTGGCCGCAATCACAGGGGCCATGCCAAACTCCTTCTCCGTCAGCTCCAGAAGACGCTCGGAAAAGCTCTGAAGTTTTCCGGAGGACGCATGGCTTTTTATGACTACCAGTCTGTCGTCCACAATCCCGTACAGAATCTCCCGGCTGTCTATGAACTCCATTTCCTTAAACTGGCGGAGCAGATTTCTCATGTTCACATTCCAGGAAACATGATCCTCATGGTTCCCCACCTTCATGAGCACACAGACATAGGGCGCAGTTCCTTCCCAGCCTACCATATCTGTCATCTGCTCAAAGGACAGCTGTCCCCTCACTTCACCGTATATCAGAAATTTCAGCAGTTCCGTCCGAATCTCATCTTCTATCTCCTGCTTGTTGAAATAGGTCAGCTGCCTGATATACATTTCCGTGTAGACCTTCAGAAGATTGGCGATATCTCTGCTCTCATCGGGATTCCCGAATACGCCTACCACTCCCACCACTTCATTTTTTACAATGATGGGCATATTGATCCCTTCTTTTGCTCCCGGATAACGCTCTACCTCATCAGGATAGATGCACACCTCCCGGCCCGTAGCCATCACTTCTACCGCTCCCTGATGGACGGTGCCGATGCGGTGCTTCTCCGTAGAAGCGATAATATACCCATCTTTATTCATAATGTTCACAATTCTTCCGCCCAGGAGGAAGGAAGTGGTCTCCACCAGCTTCTGAGCGAATTTGTCAAACTGGATTACCACTGCCATTACTCAACGGCAAAGCAGTCGCCGACACCCAGATGACAGCTCTTTACCTCAGCGTCAGAGCTGGCAGCGCACTCCGCCTTTTCTCCCGAGCAGTGGGACAGGCCGATGATATGAAGTCCCATATGCTTCATCTCAGCAATCGTCTGATCGATTCTCTGTTCATCAGCTTCCACCAGATGCGTTCCTCCGAGCACCGCGTAAATGGGCTTCTGCAGCGTATTGTGGATATGGGTCAGCATATTCAGGATTCCAGGGTGTGAACATCCCACAACCACCACAAGGCCTTTGCTTGTATCCAGAACCAGACAGATCTCATCGCTGAAATCATCTGTCTTCGCGCCGGGCAGCGAGCCTCTCACGAACCTGGGCGGAATAGTCTCAAAGGCATGGGTCCTGGGGAAATCCGCGAAGATCCAGCAGTCCTTTGACAGCTGAACTGTTCCCCGGCATACCTTGTGTACAATCTGATTCTCCGCCAGAAACTCCTCATCAAAGCCTGCTCCCAGATAGGTATACTTGACACCATCAAAGGCATATTTGGGCTCAAAGTAATCCGGGCCCGTATACAGGGTTCCCTTTACCTGATTCCGCACGAAATCCGGGTAGCCTCCGCTGTGGTCATAATGGGAATGGCTCAGGATCACATAGTCTGCCGTCTGAATCGGAGTATCCATGAGTCTGGCATTGTTCACTGCGGTGGCGTCCGGTCCGCAGTCAAATACCAGATTCAGGGAATCTGTCCGCACAAACATGGACAGTCCGTGCTTTGCCACAAGAGACTTGTGCTCTGTCCCAACATTGTCCAGTAATGTTCTGATTTCAATCATCAGATAACCTCCTTTTTTATGCATTTTTTCTTTTTATTATAAAAAAATTATACTATTTATTGTGCATTATGTCATTGTGCGAAAGCCCAAAAAAGCTCAGCCTTTTATTTCCTTTTTTCGTTTCTTACACAAATGCGGTTAAAAATTTAACAAATTTTTCGTCTGCCCGGACGCAAAATATGCCTCTCTCCGGGCGGCAGGACGGATAATCCCGCCGCCCCAAAGAGAAGCATATCCGCCGGTCCTCAAGTCCGGCTGCTCTTTTCATTTCTTTCTGTTTACAGCTCCGTCTGTTCCGGCATCACCACTGCCGCGATGATATAGACCAGAAGCGCAGTTCCGCAGCTTACTGCCATGCAAATGGCCCAGATAAGACGGATCACCGTAGGATCCAGATTCAGATATTCTCCGAGCCCCCCGCAGACTCCGCAGATCATTCGATTTGACGCCGAACGGCATAATTTCTTTGATTCCATGATTCATTCCTCCTGTTTTTCAGCTTCCCTGTGTAAAATTTATAGTCAGCATGCCGATTCCACAATCAGCATCTATGTTCTTTTCTGCATGGTTGTCGACTGTCTGCCCGCCGCCCAGGCCGGAATAACTTTTCTCTCCCAGCATCAGCGTGCCGATTCCGCAGTCCAGCCTGTAATTGTAATCCGCCTCGCTTCCTGCCATGTTTACTTTCAGCGTACCGATTCCGCAGTCCAGTTCCAGCTCATCTGCCTCCACCTGTTCCACGTCCACAATGCCTGTTCCCAGATCGATTTTCATCCGTTCTGCTCTCAGTTCCTCTATTGCCACATCGGACGCTCCCAGATCCAGTTCCATTTCTTCAAAGCTCTGGTCCGGAATCCAGACATCCAGTTCCAGAGCCTGATCCCGTTTCTGCTGGGCGAAGGTGCGGGTATCCTGAAGCTTCAGTGTGTCCCCGTCCTGCCAGGCTCTGAAGTAATCTCTTCCATTCCGCCCGCTCAGGCTGATGTCACTGCCTTCCTCTCCTCTATGAATACGCAGCACCGCGAAATTCAGCTCCATATCGATTTTCCGGATACCGCCGGAACCAAAGCTGTCTTCAAAAGTATCCAGTCCATCCCCTGTGGGCTCCTGCAGCCGTCCCGCTTCCTGGGCCTGGTCCCAGCCATGATGGGCTCCTCCATGCTCCCACTCATCTTCCCAGTCATCGGACCAACGGTCCACGCGGTCCTCGATATCATCCGACCACTGGTCCACACGCTCTTCCAGATCATCAGACCACTGATCCAAATCATCGTCCAGATCGTCCGACCACTGGTCCAGCCGGTCTGAGCTGTCATCCAGCCAGTCCATTCTGTTTTCCAGCCACCCCAGCACGCTGTGGTCATAGCGGGCCAGATTCAGAAACTGTCCGGGGCGGGCGCCCATGGCCATACCGATACCGATGCCCGCCAGCCCAATGGCTCCAAGAGAGGCAGCCAGAATCAGACAGAATTTTGTGAATGTTTTCATCTTTTCGCACCTGCCTTTCTGAATGGATAACGAATCAGCCTTACAATTCCCCGGAGCAGCCCCGGCACAATCTTAATACAGCACCAGACCACCAGAACGGAGACCAGGATTCCCACTGCCGCCACCAGACAGCCTGTGCCCGCCAGGGCGATTCCCACCGCCGGCGTCACAAAAGCCTGGGCGATCCCGATTCCCAGCGTCAGAATTCCTGCTGCCAGAATCACAAAGCCGGAAATCCCGATTCCCAGCACCAGGGCCAGGATTCCTGCCGCGATGCCCAGCACTGCTATCAGAATTCCTCCAGCCACCGGCAGGAGAACCGGCAGAAGCAGAATACATAAAAGCGCAATGGCGAGAATCTTCCAGAAATTTGTCTCCTTTTTCCCCTCAGGCCCCGCGCCTTCTCCCGGCTTTTCCACACAGACCTCTCCATTTTTCTGCTCAAACCGGGTATCCCGGTATCCCTGCTCGGAAAACTCGGAAGCCGAGTCCGAGAGGCCTGCTTTTATCTTCTGGGCCACCTGTTCCGGGCTTACCAGTTCCTCGATAACCTTTGCCTCATTTTCCTCCCCCGCGTCATCAAAATAATCATTATAATACTGTAAAGCTTCTTCCCTTTCACTATCTGAAATGTTCCACAGAAGCTTCTCCAGTCTGTCCATAAATTCCTTCCTGCTCATTTTTCCTCACTCCCCTCGAACAGTTTCGATATTTTTGAAGAATAATTCTTCCACTCGCTCATATACAGATTGAGCTGTGCCGTCCCCGCGTCGGTAATCCG
Organism: uncultured Merdimonas sp.; assembly: GCA_944375725.1. GTDB lineage: Bacteria > Bacillota > Clostridia > Lachnospirales > Lachnospiraceae > Laedolimicola. The sequence continues at coordinate 12,309 of CALWAZ010000111.1, forward strand.
GTAATATCTGCGGTTTCTTCCCGCGTATGCCATATCATAGGTCTCCAGACATCCATCCTTCTGAAGCCTCCTTAAGACCGGATACAGCGTAGATTCCGAGATATCAATGGCCTGCCTGACATCCTGTGTAATCTTGTATCCATAGGTCCCTTCCGCGTCGTGGGAAACAACGGCCAGCACGATTGCATCCAAGAGCGCAGCTCCTGTATTAAATACCATGCCATCCTCTCCTTACTCCTGTTCTTACGCTCCTATTTTACTTATTTTTTTATAATATTATATCACATATAGTATTATAAGCTATTTATACTATATGACATATAATATAGGATTGTCAATAGTATAACCCGTATTTAAATAAATCTTAAGAAACGCCGAAGTATACGGACAGCCTCCGAACCTGTCTTACGTGACCGTTGAGGAAGACGAAGGAAAAGTCTCCTTTATATCCGATACGGCAGAATAAGGGAAAGACACAGAAATCAGCAGAAATATCCATTCATTTTCCGATCAAAATCGCCCAGGCCATAAGGCCTGAGCGATTTGTCTGGGAAGTTCTTACACTTCCTCTGTTTCTTCTATTATCTCATCCGCATTTTCTTTTCAAATCAGCCAAACAGTGATATGGCCGCAAACACAGAAGCCAGAAGGGACGCAACCAGAGACACCACTGTGATCTGCGTATTGATGGACGGCCCTGCCGTATCCTTGAAGGGATCGCCTACCGTATCGCCGGTAACCGCGGCCTTATGAGCCCGGGAGCCTTTTCCGCCTTCATTGCCGGCTTCTATGTATTTCTTGGAATTGTCCCAGAGACCGCCTGCGTTTGACATAAAGAGCGCCAGCAGAAGGCCGCTTACGATATTGCCCAGCAGGAAGCCGCCGATAGCCAGCGGACCGCCGATAAAGCCTACAATCACAGTGGCTATGATAGCAAGAAGACCCGCGGGAATCAGCTCATGAAGAGCTCCTTCTGTAGCAATATTGATACAGGTATCGTAATCCGCCCTGACTCCTTCCTTTCCTTCCTTCAGTCCCACAATCTCGCTGAACTGCCGGCGGATCTCTGCCACCATCTTCTGCGCGTTCTTATCCACGCCAAGCATCAGCATGGCCGAGAACACAGCCGGGACAGCCGCTCCCACCAAAATTCCGAAGAAGACTGTAGGATCCATAATATCAAAGCCCGTGATCAGCTCTTTCCCCAGAGAGGCTAAAGACACATTGACCTCAGACATATAAGCCCCGAGAAGGGAAATGACCGTAAGCCCCGCCGCTCCGATGGAAAATCCTTTGGTCACGGCTTTCACGGTATTGCCGGCGCTGTCCAGCTCATCCGCCACACGGATGGTCTCCTCACCCAGACCGCCCATTTCCGCCAGTCCTCTGGCATTGTCCACGATGGGACCGTAGGCGTCGTTGCTGATGATCATACCCACGATGGAAAGCATACCCACTGCCGCCATGGCGATTCCAAACAGAGCGTAGCCCTCTCCCAGCGGCTCACACAATTTGTACGCAGCCAGCGCGGAAATGGCAATTCCCACCATAGCCGGCAGGGCCGAAATAAACCCATAGGAAATCCCCGACAATATGGTGAACGCCGAGCCGGACTGGGACGCATGGGCCACCTTCCGGACAATCGGCTTGCTGTCATCTGTAAAATAGTCCGTGGTAATACCGATAATGACGCCAACCACAAGACCGATAGCCGACGCTCCCCAGATCCTCCACTCAAATCCGTCCAGAAACCAGGTAGCCGCTCCCGTCAGGACAATAAAGAGCAGCGTGGTGGAATAGGTAGAAGAATTCAAAGCCTGGGTGGGGTTCCCGTTCTTTCCCACACGGGCGCAGGCAATTCCGATAATGGAAGCCAGCAGGCCAATGGCCGCATAGCAGAACACCACCGCGCTGTTTACACCCACACCGCCGTCCAGGGCCTGCGCCATGACAAGGGCCGACGCCATGGCCGCCACATTGGAGTCAAAAAGGTCCGCGCCCATACCGGCCACATCGCCTACATTATCCCCCACATTGTCCGCGATAACCGCAGGGTTCCGGGGATCATCCTCAGGAATGCCAAGCTCTACCTTTCCCGTCAGGTCCGCCGCCACATCCGCGGTCTTCGTAAAGATTCCGCCGCCCGCCTTAGCAAATAGAGCCAGAGAACTGGCGCCGAAGGAAAATCCCAGAAGCACCGAAGCATCCGAGGTAATCATCAGCACCGCCATCACACCCAGCAGGCAGAAGCCCACCACAGCCAGGCCCATGACCGCTCCTCCCCGGAATCCAATCAAAAACGCAGGCTTCAGGCCCTTCTGGGCGCCTTCCGCCGCCCTGGAATTGGCCTGGGTCGCCACGATAATTCCAATCTTTCCCGCGATAGCCGACAGAATCGTACCGGCCAGATACGCAATCATCATCGAAAGATTATCCAGTATATTCCCATTCCAGATGGGACTGGGCAGAAAAACCAGGATCAGCACCGCCGCCACACCCGCGAATCTGGCAAGGATGATATATTCCTTCCGCATGAAGGTATTGGCTCCCGCGTGAATCAGATCCGAAACTTCGATGATTCTTTTATTCACCGCAGGCTGCTTTTTCACCCAGAAATGCAGATATACCGCATATGCAAACGCGATAGCTACAGAAAGGAATGAGACTGTGTAAACGAGCTGCATAAGATCCATATTTCTTCCCCCATTTCTATATAAGATGTATAAAAAAAACGAACTTTGGTATTAATTATAGATCTTTCTGCACATACAGTCAATTCTGTTCTCTGTAAATACGCATAATAAATGAATATTTTCTGTGATATTTTTGTTAATTATTTATGAACATCTGCCGAAACAGAACCATGTTTTCGGAAATTATCTTCCCGGCCGCAGTTTCTCCTTATCCGTGCTCAGAATATGGTCCAGGAGCGCCTCGCAGCCCTCCTTCACGTCGTCATAAGTCACATCAAAGTTTCCTGTATACCAGGGGTCCGCGATGTCCCTGGGATGATCTGTGAAATCCAGCAACAGCGATACCTTACCCTCCGGATCCGAGCCCAGAATCCGCATCATGTTTCTGCGGTTCCAGCCATCCATGCCGATGATGTAGTCGTATTTTTTGTAATCTGCTTTCGTCATCTGCACAGCCCGGTGATCTCCGCACCAGATCCCTTCCTCTTTCAGTTTCTTCCGGGTTCCATAGTGGACGCCGTTTCCGATCTCTTCCCGGCTGGTAGCCGCGGAATCGATGTAGAAGCTGGAAGAGAGGCCGCGCTTGTCCACCATGTCCTGCAGGACATACTGGGCCATAGTGCTGCGGCAGATATTGCCGTGGCAGATGAATAGTATTTTAATCATGTTCGTATTTCTCCTTATATATCTGTTTTTTCGTAGTATATATTAAATGTTTCTTTTTCTCGTAAATTAATTATTCTATCATCTGTTTCTTTGAAAATTCAATCGCTTTTTCTGTTTTACATTCCCCTCAACAGTCACTTATTTCACGCACACACTGTGCTTTCTTTCCACTTTCACTGCTTATATTGTATGCAGAAATGCGCAGAAGTTCAATCGTATTTTTTTTACGATTGATTTTCTGCGCATTTTGAGTTATCAGGTTTTAAAATTAAAGCGCTTTCAAAAAAGCGGGGATGTCAACAGCGATACGAAGCGGCGTTCATTTTATCGCTGACTGACCCGGCTGGGCTGGCTTTGCTATGAAGATATAGTTATTTCCAGTGCTTTAACTGTGAAAGGTACAAATCAAACTGACTGCGTCTGGTTTCTTCATCTGAGTTATCGGGATTTGGCATATTTGCAGCCAGAAAATCCAGCAAAGACTCCTTGGATTGATAAGCAAATTTCCCATCAGTGTAGCACCATTTACAATAGTCCTCGTTATAGCTTCCATCTGGTTCCCGGCTAATCAGACCATCTTCATTCAATGGCATTCCGCAGCACTGACAAATAAGTTGACGTGGAGAACCCAGAAGTGTATTGATTGACACATCAAAAACTCGTGATAACAGTTTTAAGGTATCTGTATTTGGCTGTGTTTCGCCTGTTTCCCAGCGGCTGACCGCCTGTCTGGTGACATGCACACGTTCAGCCAGTTGTTCTTGTGTAAGGTTGTTTTTCTCGCGTAAATTTTTAAGAATACCTTGTATTTCCATGCCCGTCCCCCCTAAAATATATTTTTAATCATTATATCTTCAAAACAGGGTTTTAACAAGCAACTCGCTGTTGCTGTGAAATAGTGGGCTGCCGCCTCCAAATTTTCCGTAAATCACTCTCCCCCCAGAGATAAGAATGGATGGCATCCACTAAAAAAACACATTCACAGGAAACAGAAGCTTTAAAAAAGCCTTCCGGGCGTTCTGCTCACTGTCAAAGCTGAAGTAAAGCCGTTCCCCTTTTCCGTCGTACAGCTCAAATTCCGATTCGGAAATTTTCAAGGTATAATTCAGCTGATTCAGGGCGGAATAAAGAGCCAGCTCCCATTCCGTTCTTTCGTTTAACTCCTGTCTGGAAATTTTGTCATAGAGCCATTCAAACTCCGCGTAATCAAACCCGTGTTCCAGATACCGCCTCCACAGATCGGCTTTTTGGGAAAAGCTCATGGCATCCAGATAATTTCCCTGTTTCGGATCCTCTGAGATATTCCCATAGCAGTAACAGGTGTTCTGGCGCAGCCACGATATATTTTCCTGCTCAAAGACCTTCCGAAGCTCCCAGTCCGCCACCAGAATCCCGCTCTGCCAGTCTGTTTTCTGGCAGAGCAGCTCCACTTCCAAGACTTCCTTTGCGTCCGCGCACTCAATCCGCAGACAGAGAGAGCTGATACTGTCTGCATAGTTCCCGGAAACTGTTTTCTGAACCGCATAGAAGCTGTCATTCTGCTGTTCCAGCGAAAGCTCTACAGTTTCCTGGGTGGCAAGCTCTGTGCCAAAGATTTCGATCTCCCATTTTTGATGAAGTACAATGAGATATCCTCCAAAGGTCTGCCAGAACTCCTGCTCAGGAAACGCGAAGCCGCGAAAGAGGATATATATGCTGTTAGCATTCTTTTCTATCCCGGTGCTTCTATGCGGGGAGACACCCGTCCATGTACAAAGATCACACAAAAACTGTAACAGAAGCTTTATCGTTACGCTGTCCTGAAAATCGGGAGATGGAATTTCTTCCCGCTGTGATTCTTTAAAAAAATGTATCTCCTTCATAAGCATTTCCTCACTCTTAACTCTTACTCTTAATTTTTGCTTATAAGATACCCATACGCTGCGCGATTTCAATATTCACCTTCAGTACATTAACCGTCTCTTCGCCAAAGATCCCAAGGGCCTTGCCCTGCGTATTTTCCGCTGTAATATCCCGAATCTCATCCTCGCTCAAGCCGGAAGCCTCCGCGATCCTGGGGATTTGCACCTCTGCGGAAGCAGGGGAAATATGCGGATCCAGGCCGGAGCCGGAAGCCGTCAGCAGATCTGTCGGAATATCCTCCCGCTTCACATCCGGGTTCTTTTCCAGAAACGCTTCGATGTCCGCCTCCACACGTTCTGTCAGGGCCGGATTGGTCGCCGCATAGTTGTTGGAACCGGAACCAATGCCCGGAAACTCTGTGCCATCGTTGTAATACCGCGTGCCGTCTTCACCTTCCACATATACGTTGTAGTGATATGCGGATGGACGGCTCCACATATAATAATCCTCGGTAAACTCCTGACCCACATACTCCGCGCCGACCGTCTGGCCATTGACTGTGATCAGATTTCCACCCGCCTGCCGGGGAAAGATCAGAGCGGACAGCCCTGTCAGAAGACAGGGAAATACAAGTCCGCAAAGGAGCATCAGAACAACACTGACAGCAATCGTCTGGCGCGCGCCATGTAATACAGATTTTACAGATTCTTTCATCGTGTATCCACCTTTCCTTAAAATCCAGCCATACCAATGGCAGTAAGCAGCGGGGCAATCAGCGTATCAATGATTTTGATTCCCACGAAGGGAGTGATGACGCCGCCGAGACCGTAAATCATCATATTTCTTGCCAGCATTTTTCCGGAAGACATGGGCCGGTATTTCACGCCCTTCATAGCCAGCGGAATCAGGCAGGGAATAATAACCGCATTGAAAATCAGCGCTGACAGGATCGCGCTGTAGGGCGTAGCCAGACGCATAATGTTTAAAACGCTCAGCTGAGGGATCGCCATCATAAACATAGCCGGAATGATTGCGAAATACTTCGCGATATCATTGGCAATCGAGAAGGTAGTCAGGCTGCCCCGCGTAATCAGAAGCTGTTTTCCGATTTCCACAACCTCCAGAATTTTGGTGGGATCCGAATCCAGGTCCACCATATTCGCGGCTTCCTTGGCGGCAGTCGTACCGCTGTTCATGGCAAGGCCCACGTTCGCCTGCGCCAGCGCCGGCGCGTCATTGGTGCCGTCTCCGGTCATCGCGACGATCTTGCCCTCTGCCTGCTCCTTTTTGATTACATCGATTTTATCCTCCGGCCTGCACTCGGCAATAAAGCCGTCCACGCCCGCTTCCCTGGCGATGGTCGCCGCAGTCAGCGGATTGTCGCCAGTACACATGATGGTTTTGATGCCGATGGCCCGCAGGCGCTCGAACCGTTCCACCATACCGGGCTTCACTGTATCCTTCAGATAAATAACACCTAAAATACGATTGTTTTCGCAGACCGTCAGAGGCGTGCCACCCAGACTGGAAATTTTATTTACCTGATCATGCAGATCCGAAGGGATCATGCCGCCCAGAGATTTCACATACTGCTCAATCGCTTCCGCCGCGCCCTTTCGCACCTTTGTGCCGTCAGGCAGGTTCACGCCGCTCATCCGGGTCTGAGCTGTAAATTCAATATACTCCGCGTTCTCTTCCTCCCGGCTCGTATCGCCCAGATGTCTCGCAAGCTCCAGTGTGGATTTTCCCTCCGGCGTGTCGTCATGGAGGCTGGTCAGCGCGGCGCAGCGGATCAGCTCGCTGCGGGAAGCACCTCCCACTGGAAAGAAATCGGCAGCCAGCCGGTTCCCATAGGTAATGGTACCGGTTTTGTCCAGAATCATCGTGTCCACATCGCCGCAGGCTTCCACCGCCTTGCCGGACATGGCAATCACGTTAAACCGGGTCACACGGTCCATACCCGCGATACCAATGGCGGAAAGAAGTCCGCCAATGGTAGTCGGAATCAGGCAGACAGTCAATGCAATCAGAGTTGAAATCTGAAGCTGCACTCCGGAATACAGGCCTATAGGATACAGCGTGACAATGACAATCAGGAAAATGATAGTCAGTGACACCAAAAGCGTGCTGAGGGCTATCTCATTGGGCGTCTTTTTACGGGACGCTCCCTCAACCAGCGCAATCATACGATCCAGAAAGCTGTCTCCCGCGTCGGAGGTGATCCGGATCTTCAGCCAGTCGGATACGATCGTCGTACCGCCGGTCACGGAACAGAAATCCCCGCCGGATTCCCGCACTACAGGAGCAGACTCGCCTGTAATGGCCGATTCATCTACGGAAGCAATTCCTTCTATCACCTCTCCGTCTCCAGGGATAATCTCACCTGCGGAGACAAAGACCACATCGCCCTTTTTCAGCTCGCTGGACAGGACTGTTTTTTCTGTACCATCCTCCAGCAGCAGTCGGGCTTTCGTATCCTTCTGGGTCTTTTTCAGGCTGGCAGCCTGTGCCTTGCCCCGGCCTTCCGCTACGGATTCCGCGAAGTTTGCGAACAGAACCGTAATAAACAGGACCACGCAGACGATAATATTGTACGCTCTTAAATTCGTGCCCGTACCGATATCCCCGAAAAGACCGGGGAAAAATGAAAGTACCAGTGTGATAAAAAAGCCAATCTCCACGACAAACATGACAGGATTTTTCATCATGTAAACAGGATTCAGCTTTATAAAAGAACCAATGACTGCCTGACGGAAAATCTCAGGCGTAATCAGCTTCTGATTCCTTTTGCTCATAGTGGTTCCTCCTTATGCCCAAAGAGTTAAATGTTCGGCAACCGGGCCAAGTGCCAGTACCGGGAAGAAGGTCAGTGCCGCAAAAATGTAAACGACAAATACCAGAATAACCGCGAAGCTCATGGTATCTGTATGAAGTGTGCCGGTCGATTCACTGACAAACCGTTTTTTCATCAGAGAGCCCGCAATCGCAAGCTGCAGTATCATCGACAGATAGCGTCCAAAAAACATGACAAGGCCGGTGGTGATGTTCCAAAACAGGGTATTATCTGCCAGTCCCTCAAAGCCGGAGCCATTGTTGGCGGCGGAAGAGGCAAATTCATACAATACCTGTGACAGGCCATGATAGCCTGGATTGGTAATGCCAGCCAGACCAGCTTGCGTGCCTACTGCCAGCGCGGAAAACGCCAGAATCAGCAGCGGATGAATAATGATACACAGGGCAGCCAGCTTCATTTCCCTGCCTTCAATCTTTTTCCCAAGATACTCCGGCGTGCGTCCAATCATCAGGCCGCTGATAAAGACAGCCAGAACCGCGTAGGTAATCATGTTCATCAGGCCGACGCCCTTGCCGCCGAATACCACGTTAAGCATCATATGAAGCATAGGTATCATGCCGCCCAGCGGTGTCAGCGTATCGTGCATGTTGTTGACCGTTCCTGTCGTAAAGGAAGTGGTAACAGTCGTAAACAGCGAGGACTGAGCCACGCCGAACCGGACTTCCTTTCCTTCCATGCTGCCCATTGACTGGCTAAGTCCCATCTCAGCCAACGCGGGATTTCCCTGGCTTTCTGCCCAGAAGCAGACTCCCATTCCAATCAGGAACAGAATTCCCATCGCGGCAAAGATGCTTCTTCCTTCACGGCCATACATCCATTCTGTCAGTCCTTTGCGGACCCTGGCCTTCGGTGCGCCAGCCGCCGAATCCTCCAAAAGGCTGTCAGGCAGCAGATTCCGCCTGCGGTCCCGGACCATTTTTCCAAAGGTAATCACACAGGCTCCAGGCAGAAGCATCATGGAGTACAGCTCAATCAAATTGGAAAGTATCGTCGGGTTCTCAATCGGCGTCGCTGAGTTCGCGCCCAGAAAGCCGCCGCCGTTTGTACCAAGATGCTTGATAATCTCAAGCGCGGCCACAGGTCCCATGGCAATGATCTGCTTCGCGCCTTCAATGGTATCCACCACTGTATTTCCGGAAAAATTCTGGGGCACGCCCTGCCATACCAGCAGCATACCGCCGATAACGGAAAACGGAAGCAGCACGCGGGTTGTAATCCGGACAAGATCCGCAAAAAAGTTTCCTACATTATCTTTTGTCTTTCCGGCCAGACCACGGATAAAGGCCACGCATGCCGCGTAGCCGCTGGCGGCGGACACGAACATCATGAAAATGATAACCAGCATCTGAGACAGATAGGACAGGCCCGTCTCTCCGGAATAATGCTGCAGGTTCGTATTCGTCATAAAGCTGATGATGGTATTGAAGGAAAGTGATTCCTCCATCGCCCCGATTCCATTGGGATTAAACAATCCAATGCTCTGAATCCGGAGAATGATGTATCCCAGCAGTATCATAGCCCCATTAGTCAGCACCAGGGACACAGCATACCTTTTCCAGTCCATGCTGTTTTGAGGCCTGATCCCGCATATTTTATAAATAACGCCGTCTATCCGGTTGAATACCGGATCCGCAAAGGTATGTTTTCCGGCTGCGATATGATACACATAAATTCCCACCGGAATGACCAGAATCAAATAAATGAGAATGGTCAATGCAATCTGTAGCATCTGTTTTCCCTCCTGCTGCCCTTAAAACTTTTCCGGGTGAAGAAGCGCATAGACCAAATAACCACCCAGCAGTAAAATAATGCTTCCTAAAGCAATCATATTTCTTCCTCCTTATTCATTTCTGTCTATCTGCCTCTGGCACCAGCCAATCAGCAGGATAACAGAACCTATACAGCCCGCCAGCACAGCGAGCATGATCAAATCCATCATAATAGTTCCTCCTCTCTGCCTTTCTGGATAGAATCTATCACATAAGCCGTGAAGGTGCGCTTAACATTTCTCAGGAAAGATTAAAAGCGCATAAAGATACTGTAAGAAAAAAACCGTCCGCAAAAGCGGACGGCCTGAAAATAAAGGATTTACTGCCGGAGCATCCGGTATCCCACTCCGATATGAGTCTGGATGTACTTGGGAGAAGAGGGATCGGTTTCTATTTTTTTGCGCAGGGTAGCCATAAAAACCCGCAGAGAGGGGATATCAGCGGTAAGGGCTGTCCCCCACACCTCCTTCAGAATATAATTGTGCGTCAGCACCTTTCCCGTGTTTTTCGCGAGCACGCACAGAAGCTTGTATTCGATAGGCGTCAGATGAATCTCTTTGCCATCCATATAGGCGCAGCCTCCCGCGTAATCGATACTGAGCCTGCCATTCTGGTATACGGCTGACTGGGACGGCGCCGCGGCTTCACCGGCTCTGCTGCGGCGCAAGGCCACACGGAGCCTGGCCAGAAACTCGTCAATGCTGAAGGGCTTTGTCAGATAATCGTCAGCCCCCGCGTCCAGAGCCTCCACCTTGTCCTGGTCTTCGCTCCGCGCGCTCACAATGATGATGGGGACGCTGCTCCATCCCCGGACCTTCCGGATGATCTCCACGCCGTCCATATCGGGCAGCCCCAGATCCAGGATTATCACATCCGGATTATAGGAAACGGCGTCCGTAATGGCTTCCGCGCCGTTTTTCGCGGTGTGGTACTGATATTCCTGTGTATCCAAAGTGGTACGAATCAAGTTTGTGATAGCAGGATCATCCTCTACCACCAGAATTTTAGGCTTATACATCTGGAATCCTTACCTCCTCCAATGGCAATGTAAAGGAGAACACAGCCCCTGCAGGCTGATTATCCTCTACGGTAATAGAACCGCCATGCGCTTCCACGATAGACCTGCACAGGCTCAGCCCCAGGCCCAGTCCACGGCGGCTGTCTGTACTGATGCCATTTGTGTTTACTGTATAGAACATATCAAAAAGATGCCGCTTTGCCTCATCGGATATGCCCGGGCCGTCATCCGAAATCCGGATACGCACCATATCGTTCTCCTTTTCCGCTGACAGACAGATATGCGAGCCCTCCGGCGTATACTTGATGGCGTTGTTTACGATATTGATGATGACCTGTACGATCAGCCGGGCGTCCATACTGGCCATCAGCATATCGTCTGCAAGCTCCACGCGGATTTCATGCTCCTCAGATCTGCGGTCTACATGGGAAAGGGCCTCGTGGAATATATCCTCGATCAGCTCCGCGCCCAGACGCAGCGGCATGGTGCCGTTTTCAATCCGGGTGATGGAAAGCAGATTCTCTGTCAGATTGACAAGCCACATGGAATCGTCATAAATAGAACGGTACATTTCCTGCTTTTTGCTTTCATCCAGAAGGAAGCTTTTCTCCATCAGCATTCCCGCGTTTCCGCTGATACCGGTCAGAGGCGTCCGCAGATCGTGCGAAATGGCCCGCAGCAGATTGGCCCGGAGCTGCTCACGCTGAGTCTCCAGCTCTGCCGCCTGCTTCTCAGCGCGCAGCCTGCGGCGCTCCAGAATCAGTCCGCACTCATCCAGTATGGAAATCATCAGATTCTTCTCAAACGCATCCAGAGCCGGATAAAACCTGGCCGGTATGCCGACCAGCGCCATGACCTCCTGGTTTCCCCGGACAGACAGGTACAGGTTCTGCGCGTGGGAGAGGGTGTTTGTCGTAGCTCCCGCATGCTTGTCGTTTTTCGCTACCCAGTCCGCCACTCCCAGCTCTTCCGCCGTGATCCTGCTCATAATCCCCTCCGTTTCAGAAACCGGATAGACGTGGAAACGGATCTTCCGGTCCTTTTCCAACAGCGCATACAGGATCGGACGCTCCAGAAGAGACTGGAGCTGCTCAGCGGTGATTTGAATGATCTCCTGTTCGTTCTGGCCCTGCTGCATTTTCTGATTGCTGCTCATCAGAAGCTCCATATAATAGGCCCGCTGAGCAGCCTGCCGCGCCTGCCGCTTTACGCGGGTGGCAAGCGAGCAGGAAAGGGCGCTCGCCAGCAGCATCACCAGGAAGGTGACCGGATAGTTCGGATCAAGCGCCGTCAGGGAAAAGCGCGGGATCGTAAAGAAAAAATTAAAGGAGACGACGCTCAAAAGCGACATCAGAATCCCGTAAAAATACCCGTTCGTCCACATCGCTGTGAGCAGGACTCCCAGCAGATAGACGATGATAATATTCGCCTCCCTCAGGCCAAATTCGTAAAACAGGAAGCCCACACCTGTGGCGGCCATGGCAATCAGTATGGATTTCGCCAGATCTCTCCAGCCAAACCGCTGTTCCGGCTTGCGGAACAGCGCCTTTCTCTTCTTATATAATGGCTGGATGTCAGGAATAATATAAATATCCACATGCTCCATCCTGCCGGTAAGCCGGTCAACCAGCGTTTTGCTCCTCATAAGAGGAGAAGCGCGGTGGTTTGTGCGGCCAAGCACAATTTTCGTGACGCCGCTGACCTTGGCATATTCAGCGATCTGTACGGCGGGGTCTTCGCCGTACACTGTGGCGATCCGCGCCCCCAGCTGTTCCGCCAGCCGTATATTTTCCCGCAGCCGCTTCAGGTTTTCCCCCTTCAGCTCTTTTGTCCTGCTGGTCTCCACAAACAACGCGGTGAAGCCGCTGTGAAAGGCCTCGGCCATACGAGCCGCAGTACGGATCACCTTTGCGTTGGAGGGAGAGCTGGACAGGCAGGTCAGAATATGCTCTCCCGCTTTCGCGGTGATCTCGTTTTCCGCCTTCTGCGCTTTCTTGCTCAGCTGGTCTGCAGTGCGGCGCAGGGCGATTTCACGAAGGGCCGCCAGATTATCCTTTGTAAAAAAATGATCTAACGCGCGGGATGCCTGCTTCTTTTGATACACCTTTCCGGACTGCAGCCTCATGATCAGGTCGTCCGGCTCAATATCTACCAGCTCCACCTGATCGGCGGAATCAAATACCGAATCCGGAATGCGCTCGCTGACCGCGATGTGGGTAATAGAGGCCACCAGATCATTCAAGGACTCCAGGTGCTGAACATTGACTGTCGTATATACATTGATGCCGGCCCGCAGCAGCTCCTCCACATCCTGATACCTTTTGGTATGGCGGCAGCCGGAGGCGTTGCTGTGCGCGAGCTCATCCACCAGCAGAATATCCGGGTGACGCTTTAAGGCCGCGTCCAAATCCAGCTCCTTCAGCCCGATTCCTTTATATTCAATCACTTTTTCAGGCAGCTGCTCCAGCCCCTCCAGCAGCGCCAGCGTATCAGGGCGGGTATGACGCTCGATGTAGCCGGCGACCACGTCTACTCCCCTTTCCTGTGCCTGATGAGCAGCCTCCAGCATAGCATAGGTCTTTCCCACGCCTGCCGCATATCCGAAGAAGATTTTCAGCTGTCCCTTTTTGGAAAAATCCGAGCCATACTGGGTCTGTGCCTGATAGCCTTCCATCTTTACGTCCCTCCTCATGCTTTTACAGCCTATTATAGCACGGGCGGCCTTGACGTGCTATAAAGATGGCAGTACTGACATTAAGATGGTATTAAGACGGCAGCAGAGCCGGGAGACAACTCTGCTGTCTCCCGGCTCTGCCAGATTCACTCCGCTATATTTGCGGTATTTTACTTTTGTGTATATCTGTACTGACACAGATATGCTTATACCTGATCGTTTCTGCGAACATATCCCGGAGTATTCACATCCGCAATGATTTCCTTTACCTTCGTGACTTTCGCGTTTTTATCCACAACCTGTCCTTCTATATGTACGCCTTCTCCAACTACTACATTGGTAAGGAGTATGCAGTTCTTTACCACAGCGCCCGGCTTGATGACACAGTCTCTGCCTACCACAGAATTTTCCACGGTTCCGCTGATCATACAGCCGTTTGCCAGGAAGGATTTCTTTACCTCTGCCGTATCCTGATACTGGGTGGGGCAGGAATCACTGGTACGTGTGTAAATAGGCCAGGAACTGTCAAACAGATTCTGAGCTGTCTTCAGATCCAGCAGTCCCATGTTGCCGTCATAGTAACTCTTGAAATCAGTAATCGGAGCAAAGAAACCTCTATGGGCTACACCACGGATATCTAAATCACGGCACTTGTCATTGATGATCATCCGCAGCGTATACATGGAAGAAGTCTTCTTAGCCTCTCTGAGAAGTTCAACGAACAATTCCTTCTTCATTACATAAGTGTCCATGAAAATGTTACGGTTCTTGACCTTTCCGTTATTTCTCTCGAAAGATTCCACACCCTTCTGCCGGTTCAGATTCACGCAGTAGCAGCTCTGATAAGACTCTTTCGCGTCATCTACAGAATGATAAAGGACGCTGATATCCGCCTCAGACTCGATATGGGTCTTCAGAAGCGCGTCAAAATCCTGCCGGTACACCATATAACCGGGAGCAATCACCACATGCGTATTGGAAGTGTTCTCTATATGCTCCAGATTCGCAAGATAAGCTTTTACATCTGTGTTGTAGTAATCGTTTTCCTCCTGGGAATCTGTAAACATCATCTTTACATATCCGCTTTTGGAATTGATATTAAAATGACGGCCAGTACCGATATGGCCTACCAGAGACTGGGGCCTTCTCCGAATATACACCTGGATCCGGTCAATCCCACTGTTGGACATATTGGAAAGAGGGAAGTCAATCACACGGTATCTGCCAAGGAAGGAGAATGCGGCGATTGAACGGTAATCTTCCAGTCCATCTACCCAGATATGATTTTCTGAAAAACTGATAATTCCTAATGCTCTTGCCATAATCATTCTACCCCTTTTAC
>CALWAZ010000112.1 GCA_944375725.1 uncultured Merdimonas sp.
GGCTGCATTCCTTCATAATCTCGATCTCGCTGGGAGTCTTCACCGCGCGCAGCTCCTCCAGCATGGAATAGCTGCACCGCTTTACCTTCGCCATAACCTCCGGTCCGATGGCTTTTTCCAGCTTCTTATAAAGGCCCATGGTCAGTCCGTCACAGCGGGTATCGTCCATGGAGTCATTGACAGCCAGGCTCTGAACCTGGAATTCATCGAAGGCTTTCTTAAATTCTTTCATAAAGCCCTCGCTGTCTGTGGTGATAACCTTCGTGTAAAGACCGCTTTTCTCGTAGGCAGCGGCATCCTCAGGAAGAGCCACCGCAATCCGGTCTCCGCCTTTGGTCAGCAGAAAGAGAACCTCGTTCTGAGTGTCTGTGTTAAACATCAGCTCCAGCGCGGTATCCACCTTCATTCTTGTATAGAATACCCACATGTCGATTCCGTTTTCCCGCAGCATCTCTGCCGCCCGCTGCATTTTTTCTCTTGCTACGTCATTTCTGTTAATCACTTTAGTCACTCCTCTCCGGCCGCTCGTCTCACAGCCAATGTCAGTACCCGGCAGCCAAATACCACCGAATCTCTGTGTATCCTTTCATTTACGCCGTGCACCATGGACACCGCAGTGTCAAAGGTCATATCCCAGGCATAGACCGGGCTGTAGCCATATACTCCGGCTGCCAGCCCCGCCAGAAAATGACCATCGGAAGAACCCATGGACACAAACGGAAGAACCTGCGCGTCCTCCTTTGTCTTTCCCAGAACCTCCAGAGTCGCTTTTTCCAGAAGCTCCAGAAAGCCGCTCTCCGGGCTGCTTTCATAGCCTTCGCCCAGGGAAAGAATCTTCCAGGTACAGTCCCACTTCTCTGCCAGCTCCTGAAGCTCCTTCTCCAGATACTCTCTGCCAAAACCGGGCAGAAGGCGTACGTCACAGATCACCCGGACCTCGTTTACGCTCTTTCCTTCTATCATGGTAACTGTCATGGTATTTTTTTTCATGGCAGTCAGTATTTTCTTCATCATCGGGGAAAGCTCTGCTCCCCCAAGGCTGCTCTCAAAAAGCTTTACCGTATCCAGCGTCCGTCCCGCAAGCGTCCGGCTTCCGATATCCCGGACCAGACTCATGGCCCGTTCCATGCCGTCCCCGCTTCCGAAAAACACACCCTTGGCTTTCCTGGCAGGCACAGTAAACTCTACGGTCCCGCAGCCTTTTTGTCCGGACTCGCAGAGATAATACTCCCGTCCTCCCGCCAGAATCGGGAAACCGCCGCCCTCGCTTATTACATCGCTGCCGCGGAACAGCTCTGTTCCCGCAAAGGTCCTGTCTCCCAGCGTGATTTCATGCTCCAGGAACCAGGATAAGCCCAGAGCGCTGCCGCTCTCCTCATCACTGGTAGCCAGAAAATACACATCCCGTTTTCTTTTTATTCCGGAATCCTGAAGGCTTAAAAAGGCGGCCAGTTCCATGACAGTCAGCTGCTTTGTATCCACAGAGCCTCTTCCATAGATATAGCCGTCCTCCTCCTGAGCCTCAAAGGGAGGAAGCTTCCACTGCTCCGGCTGCGCTCCCACCACATCCACATGGCTCAGCAGAACCAGAGGTGTCTGTGCGTCTGCCCTGTTCCGGAAATCCGGATCCACGGGAAGCCAGGCCAGAAGATTTCCTCTGCCGGGCGCCGTCTCCTGAAAGACGCATTCGATATGATTCTGCTCCAGAAGCTCTCTTAAAACGTCCAGAAGCTGCTTTTCATTCCCGGGAGGATTTGTCGTATTGATTCTTATCAGCCTTTTCAACAGGCCAACCGGTTCCAGTTCCATACTCCGTCTTCTCCATTCAGCACACAGGACCCTGGACTGCCGTCCCGGGTCCTGTGCCAAAAATTCAATTCTTCAGTTTTTTACTCAGCAAGGGTCCATTTCTCAATCTGGAAGTTGATTCCACGGAAATCTGCGGTAAAGTTCTGTACTCTGTCGCTTAAGCCCGCGCTGGTCGCCTTGTTGTACAGCGGGATCCAGGGCTCGTCCTCAGCCAGAATCTCTGCGATCTGATGGAAGCAGTCTGCTCTTGCCTCCGGGTCAGTCTCAAGAAGCTGCTGCTGGAACAGCTCATCTACCTTCGGATTGCTGTAATGGATGAAGTTCCAGGAGCCTGCTCCGGTGGAAGTAGAAAGGTATGCGTTGTACTCCTCCGGGTCAGCCTCTACACCGAATCCCAGTGTATAGCACTGGAAGGAATCTGCTGTAGTCTCCTCTGTCGCGTTGTTCGGAAGCAGCTTGCTGTAAGCCAGAGTCGCGAAATCCTGCTCGATTACTTCCATCTCTACGCCGATGGCTTTCCAGTACTGCTGAATCAGAGCGGCTACCTGCCGTCCGTCGGTGCTGGTGCTCATATCGTAGGTCAGATGAAGGGTTCTGCCGTCCTTCTCATAGTATCCTGTAGAGCTGTTCATGGTATAGCCGGCTTCCTCCAGAAGGGATTTTGCCTTTTCCGGATTGTACTCGTAAACTGTTACATCCGGGTTGTGAGACCAGTGGTTGTCCGGGAAAACATCGTTTGCCACAGTCGCTGTGTCTCCATATACGGTATCTACGATGGTCTGCTTATCCAGAGCGTATGCCAGTGCCTGGCGTACTCTCAGATCGCTCAGATCCGGATCCAGCATATTCAGTCCGATGTAATAAACGCTCATCATCTCGTAGTTGTATACGCTTACTCCGTCTACAGCCTCCACATTCTCAATCTCTGTAGAAGGCAGGTTGTACAGCACATCGATCTCTCCGTTCAGCAGAGCTGCTACCAGAGTCGTGTCTGCGCCGAACTGAACTACCACATTCTCAATAGAAGGCATGGTTCCGAAGTAGTCGTCATTGCGCTCCAGAGAAATGTACTGGCCCGGCTCCCACTCTACAAATTTGTACTTTCCGGTACCGATGGGCGCGCGGTTGAAATCATCGTTGCCCCAGTCTGCCGGGCTTTCATCCTTCAGAATATGCTCCGGAAGGATTGCCACATACATATTGGAAAGGAATGCCGCATTGGGGGAGGACAGGGTCATTTCCACTGTATAATCATCAATCTTCTTAAGGCCTGACACGCTGTCCGCGGTGCCTGCCTGATACTCGGGAGCACCTACGATGGACATTACACGTCCCTCATTTCCTCCGGTGTATTCCGGAGATGCCAGAGAGGTAAGAGTAAAGATAACATCATCTGCGTTGAAGTCTTCTCCGTCATGCCACTTAACGCCTTCCTTCAGATGGAAGGTATAGACGGTACCGTCATCTGAAATATCCCAGCTGTCCGCCAGATCACCCACATAGTTCAGGTTCTCATCCGGGGTTACCAGATAGTCAAAAATCAGGCACTGTACATTGCTGTCCGGTGTACGGGGCTGAATCATGGGATTCAGATTTGCCACCTCAGAAGACTGGCCGATGATCACACTGCTGCTGTTGTCTTCAGCTCCGCTTCCTCCGCAGCCTGTCAGCGTTACCATCAGGGCGGCCATCAGCAGAGCCAATGGTTTCATGAGTTTCTTCATAACATTTTCCTCCTGTCACTATTTTGACACTTTCACACATTAAAGTGCTAAAGATATAAAAAATGGCAGAACGTTTTATCTGCCCCTTCGCACCTTAATCGTTATGCCTATTATAAACATCACTTTCCGCTTTGTCAATTATTTTTTAATTATTCAATTTTTTTAGTATTTCAAATAATATGTGTTTACATAATATTCCTGCCGGTATAAAAAAGACCGTCCTTCCGGACAGTCTCCCTGTATTGTGATATATGATCATCCGCTTATCTTTATACATTCCGGAATAATTTTCCGCTGAGCCATATCAGCAGTCCTTCCGGCAGAACAGCTGCCGCCAGCCGCACCAGCTTCATGGAAATCCCGTATACGGATACTGCCTTTCCTCTGGCTGCGTCTTCCAGCGCCCTTTCCACTACTTTCTCCGGCTCCGCCAGGAACATTTTCTTTACCGGGCTGATGGATATTGCGCCGGCCCGGAAAAAGTCTGTCCGCACCGGTCCCGGGCAGACGGCTGTGACTGAAATTTTCTTATGCCGCAGCTCCTCCCGCAAAGCCCGGCTGAAGGAAAGCACACAGGCCTTGGAGGCCGCGTAGACCGCAAAGCCCGGCTGGGGAAGAAAGGCCGAGCCGGATGCCATCTGGATGACGCGGCTTCCTCTGCCCAGATAAGGCAGGCAGATCCGGGTAACCACCATTAAGGCCCGGCAGTTCACATCTACGGTACTGCAGATGCCGTCCGGAGTCTGGCGTTCCACCGGTCCGTTATGCCCCAGGCCGGCCCCGTTTACCAGCAGGCGGATACGGGGACTTTCCTGCTTCAGAAGCTCTCCAAGAGCCTGGAATGACTGTCTGTCTGACAGATCGCAGACCAGAATCTTAAGCTCCGTCTCCGGCAGCTCCTTCTGAAGAGCGTCCAATGCCTCTTCCCGCCTGGCGATGACCCAGATTTCGTGGAGAAAGGGATAATTCTCCGCAATCTTCCGCACAAAGCATCTTCCCATTCCAGAGGAAGCCCCTGTGACCAGAGCAATCTGCTTTCTGTCCTGTTTCATAAAACAGCCCTTCCTTTCCCTATCCTTATCATTCCGCCTGTCTCTTCCGCTCTATTCTTACGCCAGCAGATACCGTTCAATGACTTCCGCGCAGCCGTCATGCTCGCAGTCTGCCACTGTCACATCCGCCAGCTCCCTGATATGCGGCAGGGCGTTTCCCATGGCCACAGACAGGCCGGCCGTCTTCAGAATGCTGATGTCATTGTCCGCGTCCCCTACCGCAATGGTCCGCTCCACCGGCAGATTCAGATAGCCGCACAGCTTCTGAAGGCCCACGCCCTTATCCACGCCCTCTGCAGAAAGCTCCAGGGATGCGCTTTCCGCGTTTACCATCATAACAGGAAGGCCGGCTTTCCGGATCCGTTCCTTTGTCCGCTCCCGCGACTCCGTATCTTTATGGTAAAAATTCACCTTCTCCACAGGAAAGGGCGCCACGCAGTAGGTCCTGTACAGATCCTCCCAGGCGGTTACGACTCTTCTGTACATGGGCTTATAGACTCCCATTCCGTACTGCTCCATATGCTCATACTGATCTTGCTGTACGATGGACTCCCGGTCCAGAAGATGCATCATGGCTCCCTCCTGCATGGCAAACTCCAGCAGTGTCTTTACCAGAGAAGGACTGATAGGGCGCTTATAAATTTCCTTCTGCTCCCACAGATCATAGACAAGGGCCCCGCTGGTACAGATCAGATAACGGATCCCCGGAACCAGGCTGGTATAATCCGTAAGCTCCGGACGGCAGCGCCCGGTGGAAAGAGCGATGCTTTTTCCGGCGTTTACAGCCTTTTTCAGAGCTTCCAGCGTAACCGGCGTAATTTCCTTTCTGGAATTCAGCAGCGTGCCGTCCATGTCGAAGGCAGTCAGTTCATACTGGCTCATAATATTGCAGACCTCCTAATGCTTTTTCTTATGAATATTTCGTATGGTTTTCCTCTTCTTCCCCTGGCCGCGGCTCGCCCCTGCATGCTCCTTATCCCGGCCTCTGTCCCGGGTCTTTCCCCGGGCTCCGGCGCTCCGCGCGCTTTCCGCCCCTTTTCCCCGGGAACCCTCCGGCCTTATCAGGCATTTGGGCCCGAATCCGATCAGATCCGTCCGTCCGCTTTTCTCCAGAGCCTCCAGAACCAGTTCCCGGTTCTTCGGATCCCGGTACTGAATCAGCGCCCGCTGCATGGCCTTCTCGTGAGGGTTCTTCGGCACATACACCGGTTTCATGGTACGCGGATCCAGCTCTGTATAATACATACAGGTGGAAAGAGTAGAGGGCGTCGGATAGAAATCCTGCACCTGCTCCGGCATATAGCCCAGATCTCTGCAATACTCCGCCAGCTTCACAGCCTCCCGCAGGGTAGAGCCCGGATGGGAGGACATCAGGTAAGGAACCAGGTACTGCTTTTTCCCAAGTTTCTCATTCATTGCCCTGTAGCGCCTGCTGAAGTCCTCGTAGACACTGTGGGAAGGCTTTCCCATATATTTCAGCACCGCGTCTGACACATGCTCCGGCGCGACCTTCAGCTGGCCGCTCACATGGTATTCGCACAGCTCCCGCAGAAAAGCCTCAGACCGGGAATCTGCCAGCACATAGTCGAAACGGATTCCCGAGCGGATAAAGACCTTTTTCACCCCCGGAACCGCCCGGAGCCTGCGCAGAATGCTGATGTATTCCCCGTGATCCGCTTTCAGGTTCGGACAGGGCTTCGGAAACAGGCACTGGCGTTCCGGGCAGGCTCCGTGCTCTGCCTGCTTCCCGCAGGCCGGATGGCGGAAATCCGCGGTCGGCCCTCCCACATCGTGGATATAGCCCTTGAAATCCGGATCCTGTGTCATCAGTTCCGCCTCCCGGACAAGGGATTCTCCGCTCCTGGTCTGAACGATCCGCCCCTGATGGAAGGTGAGGGCGCAGAAGGAGCAGGCTCCAAAGCACCCGCGGCAGCTGGTGAGGCTGAACTTTATCTCTGAAAAGGCAGGAACCTCTCCTTTTGCCAGGCAGGCGGGATGCACCGCCCTCTGATAGGGCAGGCCGTAGACATCATCCATCTCTTCCCGGGTCAGCGGCCTGGACGGCGGATTCTGGACGATAAAGGTGTGATCCGAATAGGCTTCCACCAGCCGTTTTCCCCGGATAGGATCCGCGTTTTTCTGCTGAATAGAAAAGCTTTCCGCGTACAGCCGCTTATCTGCCCGCATGCTTTCATAGTCCGGAAGGAATACCGCGTCATAAATATTCTCCTTCCGGGATGTCTTGTATACAGTTCCGTCCACAAAGGTCAGATCCTGAATGGAAATTCCGGAGGCGAGGGCATCCGCGATTTCCACAATGGAACGTTCTCCCATTCCGTAGGAAATCAGATCAGCGCCGCTGTCCAGCAGCAGAGAACGCTTAAAGCTGTCCGACCAGTAATCGTAATGGGCCAGGCGCCGCAGGCTTGCCTCGATGCCGCCCAGGATGATCGGCGTATGCCGGTAGACGCTGCGGATCAGATTGCTGTAGACGATGTCTGCCCGGTCCGGCCGTTTTCCCATCAGTCCCCCCGGCGTATAGGCATCTGTTTTTCTCCGCTTCTTGGAAACTGAATAATGGTTCACCATGGAATCCATATTTCCGGAGGACACCAGAAACGCCAGCCGGGGCTCCCCGTAGATCTGGATGCTGCCGGGATCCTTCCAGTCTGGCTGTGGCAGAACAGCTACCGTATAGCCATGGCTTTCCAACACCCGGCCGATAATGGCAGGGCCAAAAGAGGGATGATCCACATAGGCGTCCCCTGTCACATAGACGAAATCCGGCTGTCCGATTCCTCTCTCCCGAAGCTCTTCCGGCGTGGCCGGCAGAAATCCGTTTTTCTGCATGTCTGTATCTCTCCTTTTACTTTTGCAGCACTGCCCTGCCGCCGTTTTGACGTTCTGCGTCCCGGCGCCGGAGGCCTGGCCTCAGCTCCCGGTAGGTGCCGTCCAGCACCTGTCCGAAATCCTGAATATAATAATCTGCCAGACGGCAGATTGTGCCTTTTTGTTCTTCCACGTATCTGTCTTCTACCGCGCACACCCGGATTCCCGCATTGATTCCTGCCTGAATACCCGCGGGCGTATCCTCAAACACCAGGCACTCCTCCGGAGAAGCTCCCAGACGGGCAGCCACCTTCAGATAAATATCCGGCGCCGGTTTTCCGGCCCCTGCCTCACAGGACGTCATAAAGCAGTCGATATACCGGTCCAGCTTCAGAGAGGCCGTGACAGCGTCCAAAAGCTCCCGGCTGTTGCTGGTGGCGATGCCCGAGCGGATTCTGTGGGCTTTCAGATACTTCAGAAAAGACAGGGCTCCCGGCTTCATGGGCACCTCATGAGCATATTTTTCCTTTGCCATCCGGATCCAGTCTGTCTTGATCTCCTCCAGGCTTTTCGGCAGATGAAACCGCTCCTTAAAATATACCGCCGTCTCGGAAAAGCTCATGCCCTCAATGTCTTTCTGCAGCTCCGGCGGCAGCTCATACCCGTACTGCCCCAGGTATTCAATATCAATATCCTTCCACATCCACATGGAATCCACAAGGGTTCCGTCCAGGTCAAACAGAACCGCTTTTACCTGTTCCAGCATCCTGTCTCCTCCTTCAGTGCTTCCAGCTCTTCCCCGGTCAGCATCCGGCACTCTCCGGCCTGAAGAGCCTCATCCAGTTTCAGGCTGCCCATAGAAAGGCGCTTCAGATAAAGCACCTGGCATCCCACTGCCTCAAACATCCGCTTTACCTGATGAAACCGTCCTTCCCGCAGGGTCACCAG
Organism: uncultured Merdimonas sp.; assembly: GCA_944375725.1. Taxonomy (GTDB): domain Bacteria; phylum Bacillota; class Clostridia; order Lachnospirales; family Lachnospiraceae; genus Laedolimicola. The sequence goes on from CALWAZ010000112.1 coordinate 8,363, forward strand.
AATCTCCGAATCTTCCCCGCTCTTTAAGATCTCCAGATCCGCGGGCAGAGTCTTTTTCTCATCTCCGATATCAAGTCCCTCCTGAAAGGCGAGGATATGATCGGCCGTGACAGTTCCCTGTATTTTCGCATAATAGACCTTGTCCACATGGCGTCTGGGGGAAAGAAGAAAATGGGCCAGCTTCCCGTCATTGGTCAGAAGCAGCAGTCCTTCCGTATCCCGGTCCAGCCTGCCTACAGGGAACAGATCCTTTCCGGCAGATTCCGGAAGCAGATCGACCACAGTCGGAAACCGCCGGTCCTCCGTGGCGGACACACAGCCCGCAGGCTTATACAGCATCCAGTATTCCAGTCCGGGCGCTGAGATTTCCCGGCCTGCCACAGCCACCCGGTCCTGCTCCTCCACCTTCTGTTCCGGCCGGAGCGCGGGCTCTCCATTTACCGTAACCGTGCCGCTCTTTAAAAGTTTTTTCACCTGAGAGCGGGTGCCAAGCCCCGCCTCGCACAGATATTTATCCAGCCGCATCACTGCCACCTCCAGCCGGGATAATATTTATTCTTCAGCATGCCTCCTGACAGCTTTGCCCAGCCCAGCGGAAAACCGTCCACGCAGACCAGGACCCATCCTGACGCCTTCGGCGGAAGAGACAGATCCTCCACATCCAGCGTCTCACCCTTCAGATAGCGGATCACCCGGCCATCCTCTGCCGGAAAGTCCACGGAAAGGGCGGCCTCCTCCTTTCGCAGCCACATGGCAAGGGCCTGGCTTGGCTCAAACCGTTTTCCTTTGATCTCTCCCAGATAGAGGCCTGTCCGCAGAAACCGCAGTCCACGGATATTCTGCCGGACCAGTTCCTCCGGCAGCAGATACAGGCGGTCCTCATACAGACGGATCCGGCTTTCATCCAGCGGACGCTTCAGGGTCTTCGCAAACTCCGTCCAGCACTCCGGGAGAGCTTTGCCGCTCCCGTCTTTTTTCCTTCTGCCCTTCTCTTTAGCAGGGCTTCTCTTTTCTGTCTCTGTTCCTTTTTTCTGCAGCAGAGCCGTAAAATGCCCCTCCCCGCCGATCCGGTGGGGATAAAGCCTTGCCGCCAGGGAAAGCTGTCTTTTCTCCTCCTCTGTCAGCGCTCCCCCGGGCACGTCGCCGGAAACCAGATCCGGCCGGCCCGGAGCAAAATCAGGCTTTTCTTCTCCTTCCGGAAGAGGCAGAGGCAGAACCCGGAAACCGGGCTCCATACGGAGCAGTGAAAGAACGGTCTCCTCATTTTCCTTTACGGAAAAGGTACAAGTAGAATACAAAAGCAGGCCGCCCGGGCGCAGAAGCCTGGCCGCCTGTGAGACGATTTCCCTCTGAAGGCCCGCGTAAAAGGATGGCCCTTTTTCCTCCCAGTCCCGGACCATGGAAGGCTCTTTCCGGAACATGCCTTCCCCGGAACAGGGGGCATCTACCAGAATCTTATCAAAATATCCCTCAAAATAAGAGCAGAGCCGCTCCGGGCTTTCACTGGCCACCAGAATATTTCCGGCGCCCCACAGCTCCAGATTTTTCAGAAGGGCTTTGGCTCTGGAATTGCTGATATCATTAGCTGCCAGAAGACCGGTTCCCTGAAGCTTCGCTGCCAGCTCCGTGGCCTTACCGCCTGGAGCCGCGCAGAGATCGAGCACCCGGTCCCCTTTCTCGACAGGCAGGACCGCCGCCGGCGTCATGGCGCTGGGCTCCTGGAGATAATAAAGTCCTGCCGCGTAATAGGGATGCCGGGATGCCCGCTCTCCGCTCTCTATGTAAAACCCATTCTCAGTCCAGGGAACGGGACGAAGCCGGAAAGGAGAACGCCGGACAAAATCTTCCGGCGCTGTTTTCAGGGTATTGACCCGCAGTCCGCGGAAGTTCTCCGTCTCTCCCTGATGAAAGCTTTCCAGCCAGGCGGAATATTCTCCGCCCAGAAGTCTTTTCATTTCCTCTGTAAACGCATCTGGTAACCGCATCAGTCCTCCGTAGCCAGCGTCTGCGCCCGATATCCTTCTGCAATCATATCTAGCTGCTTGTCAAAGCGCTCCAGCTGGTCAATATCGTTCATTGCGTAGATCCGGTAAAACTCGTCCTGAATTTTAAGGATCTCACGTTTATTCGCCACCTTGTACAGGTTCTGTATATTATTCAGAATATCTGCCACAATATTTGCCTGGATCTGGAAAGAGATCTGGGCATCCATAATCTCGCTGCGCACGCTGGACATCTCATTGTCCAGTACGATGATCGCGTCAGCCGCGTTCAGAAGCCTTTCCTTAATGTGATCCGGAATGTTTCTCTTGTACTTGTACTGAAGGGAATGCTCCACCGTCGCCCAGAAATTCATGGCCATCGTGCGGATCTGAATCTCTACCTGAAGCTTTTTCGGGCCGTCCAGCGTATCCACCGTATAATAGATAATCATGTGATAGCTCCGGTATCCGCTGGATTTCATCTGCCGGATATAATCCCGCTCCTGCTTGATTTCCATATCCTTCCGGTTTCGGATCAGCTCCACCACCTTGTCGATATCCTCCACAAACTGGCAGATGATGCGTACTCCGGCCAGGTCCGAGATCCGTTCCTCAATATCCTCCAGGTCGATTTTTTTCTTCTGGCATTTTTCCAGAATACTGGAAATGGTCTTGACCCGTCCTTCCACCTGCTCGATGGGCGAATAAAGCCCACGGTCCCGGTGCTCCTTGATCAGATGATTAAATTTCGTCATGATCTCCTTGACGGCAAGCTCATAGGGATTCAGAATCTCCCGCCACAGTTGTATCTCCATAAAACCTCTCCTTTTCGCCTTTGCAGAACTGCCTTTCTCTTTCTGTCGGGTTTCCGGGAAGGCCTGCGGGCCTTCTTCTTTAAGAAAAGGAATATTTCAGCTTATGCTGCTCCAGATATCTTAAGAACCAGTAAGGATTGACTGCCAGCTCCGGGATCTCCTCATTTCTCACATAGATCCCCACATGCAGATGCACCGGAAACTGGCCGGTGGTTCCTTCCTCTTTTCCATACCCTGTGTCGCCCATATAACCCAGAAGCTGGCCTGCCGAAACCACATCTCCCTTTCGAAATTCCTCCGCGTAGGAGGACAGATGGGCATAATAGAAGTAGACATCGTGCACGCTCCGGATCCCGATCCGCCAGCCTCCTTTTTCCAGCCAGCCAATGTTCTCCACCACGCCGTCCGTCATGCTCAAAACCGGATAATAACCGCTTTTCTCCACAGAAGGCATGAGATCCGTGCCCTCATGGCCATAGGAACCGCCATAGGTACGCTCAAACATCCAGCTGTTCTCGAAGGAAACCTCTGCCTCCGGATCCTCCGTGGATTCAGGGATTGGAAAGTATACCAGGTCCTTCCAGATATTTTCATACAGCTCATAGTATTCCCGCGCCTGCTCTGCCGCCGGAGCCTCCGCCTGTCCCCGCCTGCTGTACGCAGTAAGCCAGGACAGTTCCAGCCGGATAATAAGGCAGACGCATATCAGCAGTAACCCGTAGGATGCTGTCGAAAGCCGCATAGACACCTCTGCCGCCGGTTCCCCAGAAGTCTCTGGGACCGGCACTGTTCTCTGCCTATTATTTTATGCCTGTTTCAGCTCTTTTAGAACCTCCAGAATAAATTCATAGACACGCTGGGTGGAGGAAATGCTCAGTCTCTCTCTGGGCGTATGGGCGTCATACAGATTGGGGCCGACGGACACACAGTCCAGATCCTCGATTTTTCCGCTGAAGAAGCCGCATTCCAGCCCAGCGTGGATGGCGAGAATCTGCGGAGCCTTCCCATACAGCTTTTCATATACCGAGACCATGGTCTCCCGGAGCGGAGATTCCTGCCGGTATTCCCAGCCGGGATAATCTCCCTTCTGCTCATAGGTTCCGCCCAGAAACTCCGTCATATGACGCAGCCGCTTTCCAAGCTCCTCCTTCTCCGACTCTACAGAGCTGCGGACGCTGAACACCAGCGTGGCCGCTTCCTCATCTATCTTCAAGATTCCCAGATTCAGGGAAGTCTGCACCAGCCCCGGAATATCCATACTGTTCCGGATTACGCCGTTTGGCACATTATGAAGCAGAAACAGGAGAAGAGAGGCGCTTTTGGGCGTAAGCACCCGGCCTGTCTTTTCCCCGCCTTTTTCAAAACGGACTGTCACGCCCGGATCGCTGGCAGCGTACTCCTTTTTGTATACGGCATCCATTTCCTGAAGCTTTTTCTCAAATTCCATCTCCTGGGCCGGATCCACATACAGCACGGCTCTTGTGCTGCGGGGAACCGCGTTGTCCATCAGGCCTCCGGCCAGATCTCCGATACGAAACTCAAACTGCTCTTCCAGCGTACAGAGAAGGCGTCCCATCAGCAGATTGGAATTGCCCAGCTCCTTGTGAATGTCAGAGCCGGAGTGACCGCCTTTCAGGCCGTCTACCCACAGGGTATAGCAGATTCCTCCACCTTCCGTCCAGGCCAGCGGGAGCACGCAGTCGCTTTCCATTCCGCCCGCGCAGCTTACTGTAAAGATTCCTTCCTCTTCGGAATCGATGTTGATCATCCGCCTTCCTTTCAGACGGGAAGCGTCCAAAGCCTCCGCTCCGTAAAGCCCCGTCTCCTCCTCTGTGGTAAACACGCACTCCAGATGGGGATGCTCCAGGCTCTCGTCCTCCAGAACCGCCAGCATCATGGCCACGGCGATTCCATCATCGCCTCCCAGCGTGGTCCCATCCGCGCGCACGAAATCTCCGTCCACCAGAAGCTTCAGGCCGTCCCTCTTAAAATCAATGGGGCAGTCCGCTTCCTTCTCGCATACCATATCCAGATGTCCCTGCAGAATTACGCCGGGAGCGTTCTCATATCCTTTTGAGGCTTCCTTTGTGATAACCACATTTCCCGCCTCATCCCGGTAAGCCGAAAGCCCGTGCTCCTCCGCAAACCTCATGCAGTAGCTTCCTACGGCTTCCTCATTTCCGGAACCCCGGGGAATTCCGCTTAAGTCCTCAAAATACCGGAACACCTTTTCCGGCTTCAATCCTTCCAGTTTTCTCATAATCTGTCTCCTCTGACTCATATAGTATTACTATGACAGTTCAAAAATCCCTTTTCAAAAAAATAACGGCTGTCCTGATCACAGCCCTGCTGCTGTTTTTTCTGCTGACTGACCCCGTCCAGGCTTCCCAGGCCTCAGCTGCCGGGCTGATGCTCTGGTTCGAGACCCTCGTCCCTGTGCTGCTGCCCTTTTTTATCCTGTCCTCCCTGCTGATCGCCCTGGACGGCGTGTCTTATTTCACCCGTTTTCTCTATCCAGTACTCCACCGGATCTTCGGCTGCTCCCGGGAAGGCTGCTTCTGCCTGGCCGCAGGCTTTCTCTGCGGTTTTCCCACCGGAGCGCGGATCACCGGAGAGCTTGTGAGAGAGAAGCGCATCACGCGGGAAGAAGGGACCTATCTTCTGGGCTTCTGCAACAATGTAAGCCCCGCTTTCCTCACCGGCTTCTGTATGACGAAGAGCCTGAAGCGCCCGGAGCTGGCGGGCTGCGCGCTTCTCCTGGCATTCGGCATCCCCATCCTGATGGGAATCCTCACACGCCGCGGCCGCTCCTTTTCCTCCCTGCCGGCAGAAAAAAAGACATCCGGATCTCAAATCAGCTTCAAAATCGCAGATGCCTGTATCATGAACGGACTGGAAAGCATTCTGAAGCTCGGCTGCTATATCATCCTCTTTTCCATGCTGGCGAGGCTTCTTCAGGACATTCCCTGTCCTTTTCCCGTCCTGACCTGTACCCTTACGGGGATTCTGGAGATTACAAACGGTATCTCTCTTACTGCCGCGTCCGGTCTTCCCGGCTGGCTGTCTTTCGGCCTGGTCCTCGGTACCGCGGCTTTCGGCGGAATCTCCGGCCTGGCCCAGACACAGAGCATGATCCAGGACAGCGGCCTGTCCCTCGCCTCCTACCTGAAAACAAAGCTTCTGACTGCCGCTTTTGTCACCCTGGCCGCCCTGCTTCTCGGACGATGCCTTATTCCTCCGGCTCCTCTTTAGGCTCTTCGCTTTCCCGCAGAGCCGGCTTCAAATCGGCGCGGTTGCTTTCCAGAACCTCATTAAACTGATTCAGGGAGCTCATCATGGCTTCATACCGGGCAGCGTGCCCCTCCATGGCCTGGCGGACCAGATTCTGGAGATTTTCCAGCATATCGCTTGTATACTCGATCATCTTTTCCTTCAGGGTATTGGCTTCCATGGTAGCGTCGTCCAGACGCTTCTGTGCTTCCGCCTCGGCCGCGGCCATGATCTCATTGGCCTGCACATAGGCCTGCTGCATGATCTCATGCTCGTTTATCAATTCGGTCGTATGTATATTGGCCTCTTTGATAATCGCGTCTGCCTTTGCCTGGGCGTCAGCCAGGATCGCGTCCCGGTTCGCAAGCACCTTCTGATACCTCTTGATCTCCTCCGGAGTTTTCATCCGAAGCTCCCGGAGCAGCTCCTCAATCTCCTCTTTATTTACAATAATATTTGTCTTTGACAGTGTCTGCGGCTTGCAGCCATCGATGTACTCCTCGATTTCTTCAATGATCTGCTCAATTTTGCTGCTCATGCCCGTTCTCCTTTCCCGCTGCTGTCCGTCCGCGTGAAACCGGCGCCGGACTCAGCCTCTATACTCCATAAAGCTCATGCATCCTTTCCCGGATTTTCTCTTCCACGTACGGTGGTACGAAAGCGGAAATATCGCCGCCGAAGGCAGCCACTTCCTTCACTGTCGTAGAGCTTAGATAAGCATATTCCAGACTGGTGGTCAGAAAAAGCGTATCCAGATCCGGACTCATGATCCGGTTGGTCTGCGCCATCTGAAGCTCGTAGTCAAAATCTGTAATCGCCCGTAAGCCCCGCACGATGATATGAGCCTCGCACTCTTTTGCAAATTCCACAAGAAGCCCCGTAAAGGAATGTATCTTGATATTCGGATATTCCTTCGTCACTTCCTCTAACATATTAACACGTTCTTCCACAGAAAACAACGGAGATTTTGCCCGATTATGCAAAACCCCAACTACCAGCTCATCCACGATTCTGGAGGCCCTGACAATCACGTCCAGGTGCCCGTTCGTAACCGGATCAAAGCTTCCCGCATATATTGCTCTAATCATTCGTCTCCCTCATGCGCTCTATAAAAAGATGCTTGTTTGTCTTATATCGTTTTTCTTTTCTGACCGTAAAACCATAATCGGAAATCCAGCCGGTGTCCTCCTGAAGAGAGGTCTCCAGGATCACCGTGGTATCCTCATCCGCCAGACCTGAGTGCTCCAGATACGCGAGCACGCTCTTTTCCAGCTCCTTCCCATAGGGCGGATCCAGAAAGATCAGATCGAAGGGCTCATCCCCCTCCAGCACCTTGAGCGCGCCTAAAGCATCCATAAAAAATACTCTGGACCGATCGGCGAGTTTTGTGAAAGCCAGATTATCAAGAATGCACTCATAGGCTTTCTTATTATTCTCCGCAAAAGCCGCAAAATCAGCCCCCCGGCTTAACGCCTCGATGCCGATGGCGCCGCTTCCCCCAAAAAGGTCCAGAAAACGGCAGCCCGGAATCTGACTCTGCAGCATATTGAACAGGGTCTCCTTAATACGGTCTGTGGTAGGCCGGGTATCCAGGCCTTCGATGCATTTCAACGGCATGCTTCTGGCTGTTCCCGCTATAACTCTCATTTCTTTACCCCCTTACCTGGCCGTTTCCATATATTTCGTATTTATAAGAGGTAAGAGCCTCCAGTCCCATGGGGCCTCTGGCATGAAGCTTCTGAGTGCTGATGCCGATCTCCGCTCCAAAGCCAAATTCAAAGCCATCCGTAAACCGGGTGGAAGCATTCACATACACGGCCGCCGCGTCCACCTCCTGGAGAAATTTTTCAGCATGCTCTTTATTTTCGGTGATAATCGCCTCGGAGTGGCCTGTATTATACCGGTTGATATGGGCAATGGCCTCCTCCAGGCTGTCCACGGTTTTCACGGAAAGAATATAATCCAGATACTCCGTGCCCCAGTCCGCGGGCGTGGCCGGCGTCATGGACGGCACAGCCTCTCTGGCCGCCTCATCCCCCCGGAGCTCCACCTTTTTCTCAGACAGCTTTTCCGCCAGCATGGGCAGGAACGCATCCTTAATCTTCCGGTGTACTACCAGAGACTCGCAGGCATTGCAGACACCGATGCGCTGTGTCTTGGCATTGTATACAATATTCACCGCCATCTGAAGATCCGCGTCCTCATCCACATAGACATGACAGTTTCCGGAGCCTGTCTCGATGACGGGAATCGTGCTGTTGTTTACCACTGTGGAGATAAGGCCCGCGCTGCCTCTCGGAATCAGCACATCTATGTACTGGTTCAGCTTCATAAAGGCCGACGCCGTATCCCGGCTGGTATCCTCAATCAGCTGAATGGAACACTCCGGACAGCCGCAGTCTCCAAGCGCTTTCTGGAGCACCTCCACGATGGCCATGTTGGAATGGATCGCGTCGCTGCCTCCCCGAAGCACCACCGGATTGCCTGTCTTGAAGCACAGGCCGAAGGCATCCGCTGTCACATTGGGCCGCGCCTCGTAAATGATTCCGATGACGCCCAGCGGCACGCGGACTCTTTTGATCCGTAGTCCGTTTTCCGGCACCCAGTCAGCAGTCACCTCACCGATGGGATCCGGCAGAGCCGCAATCTGCCTCAGACCCTCTGCCATGCCTTCTATCCGCTCTGCAGTCAGATTCAGCCGATCCAGAAGGCTCTCTTTCATGCCTCTCTTTCTGCCCTTTTCCATATCGGCTCCATTGGCCTTCAGAATAAAATCCGTCTCCTTTACCAGGTATTCCGCCGCGCGCAGCAGTACCTGATCCTTATGTTCTCTGTCCATTACCCGGAGAAAGGGCTCCGCTTCTTTCGCTCTCTGTCCGATCTGTTCCAGTGTCGCCATCCATATCCTCCTGTTCCCGCGCGCGTCCTTCGCCGTCCGCCCGCGCCTGTTTATCCTATCACCCTTTGTTCCGTCACAATCTTTCCCGGAAGAATATCAAATTCCTCAAAGGGCACCTCTTTCTTCACCTGAAACTCAAAAGCAAGGGCCACTGTGGAAAGTCCCGGATGGGCCTCCAGATACCGGTCATAGAAACCGCCGCCGTACCCGATGCGGTGTCTGTTTTCATCAAAAGCCACGCCCGGCATCACCATCAGGCTGTCCGGCAGATCTGCCGCCCCGTCGGCCGGATTCCGCTCATAGGGCTCCCGGATGCCAAAGTAGCCTTCTTCCAGATCCTTTTCCAGCGATGTAATATAAAAGAAGTTCATATTCTGGCCGGTTACCTTCGGCACAGCCACCTTCTTTCCATCCTTCCAGGCTCTGCGGATCAGATCTGAGGTCTCAGTCTCATGCTTGCAGTCCACATACACCAGAAGAGTCCCTGCCTGCTGATATTCCGGCAGACGTACGAACTGTTCCAGCACCCTCTGGCTCATCTGATGAATCTCCTCATCCGTATGGGAAGCCCGCAGCGCTTTGACCTCTTTCCGCAGTTCCTTTTTCTTCTGCTTCATTTCTCCGCCCAAAGTATGCTCTTCCAACCTTTTAGTTTCCTTTCCGTTTTCTCTCTATATCGTATTTTTCGCCCAGATTGTAGACGCTTCCATCCTTTTCCTCAATATCAATATTATCCAGCTGGCTGCGCAGATTCGCGCGGATCGCTTCCACATACTCCAGCCGCAGAAGCTTCTGCTCCTGCTTTTCCGCGTCTGTCAGTCCCTCCGCCTTGGATCGGCGGTACAGCTCATTGATACGGGCAATCTTCTTTTCATCTATTCCCATGTTCTGTCTCCTTATTTTTCTTCTGTCTTCCGGTTTTCCGCCTGGCCTGCCATGTCCCTGCCATCCCAGCGCAGATAGGCGGCTGCCTGCTCAAAGACATCCTCCGCGTACTCATAGCCGTGCTGATAAAAGGCTGTCAGCACATCCACCCGGTCTTCTGTATTTTTAATCACAGGCACCTGGGGACGAATCACAAACACATGCCCTCTGCTTTCCAGATCCTCCAGAAGCTCCATGGTCTTATTATAAAAATAAGCCCTGTATTTGATCGCCTTGATCAGATTGGGATACCTGGAATACATAATCTGTGCCATTTTCAGCGTCTTTTTCGCCGGCGGCTTCCGATACCCCTCCTGTCTGGTCAGTATCACGATGTTTTTCTTCACGCCGTCCCGGAGGGCTTTCCGGATAGGCACTGAATCTGCCAGTCCTCCGTCCAGCATGGGGATTCCATCCACCTTCACCATCTGGGAAATAACCGGCAGACTGGAGGAAGCCCGGCAGATAGCCATCAGACGGTTTCTGTCTTTGTCTTCCGTCAGATAAGCCGCTTTGCCCGTCAGGCAGTTGGTGGCCGTCAGAATGCAGGTGGCTCCGGAAGAAAAGTAGGTATCATAATCAAAAGGAATCAATTTGTTTGGAAACACGTCAAAAATCAGGTCCATATTGAACAGGCTGTGGGTCTGAATCAGAGACTTCAAACCAATATAGCTGCCTGCCTCCAGAAAATCTATGGTACACATTTTTGTCCGTCCGGGCTGGCGTGATACGTAATCCACCGCGTTGCAGGCACCTGCCGACACGCCGATCACATAGGGCAGATACAGCCCCCGTTCCATAAAATAATCCAGCACTCCCGCGGTAAACACGCCTCTGGTGCCGCCGCCTTCCAAAATCATTCCGGCTTTACTCATGAAAATGCTCCTTTAAAAATTCTCTCAGTTCAAATGCTTCATCCTCGTTGGAGCAGAAAAAGGTTCCGTAAGGCTGGCCGTCTATGATCTTATGAATGACATTCATGTCTCTTCCATTTGCAATGACCATATCCGCGCCGGCGGAGGTGGCCAGCTCCGCGGCCACCAGCTTGGTAGCCATGCCTCCTGTGCCCACACTGCTCACCGCGTCCTTGCCCATGCCCATCAGCTCGTCATCCAGAGTGTCTACGAACGGTACAAATCTGGCATTCGGATTGGTATTGGGATTGTCTGTATACAGTCCGTTGATATCTGAAAGCAGAATCAGCAGATCCGCTCCCACCAGAGAAGCCACCACCGCCGACAGGGTATCATTGTCGCCGTGCAGGATCTCAAAGGTGGAAATGCTGTCATTTGCGTTGACCACAGGGATCGCTCCCAGCGCCAGAAGCTCCTCAAAGGTATTCTGGGCGTTTCTGCGGTTCCGGGCGTTCAGCATCGTATTCCTGGTCATCAGAATCTGAGCCGCCACCTGGCTGTACTCCGCGAAAAACTTCTGGTAAATCATCATCAGCCTGGCCTGGCCGATGGCTGCGCAGGCCTGCTTTAAGGGCACTCTCTCCGGCTTTTCCTGGAGGCCTGCCGCCTTTCTTCCCACGCCGATGGCTCCTGAGGTCACAAGGATTACGTCCTTGCCCTTGTTGCGCAGATCCGTAAGCTCCCGGACCAGATGCTCCACCTTGATGAGATCCAGTCCTCCGGTCTCCCTGTGAATCAGGGACGAGGTTCCCACCTTTACCACGATTCGTTTCTTATTCTTCAGTTCCGCTCTGTACTGGGCATCCAGCAATTTATCATCCATGATCTTCTTTTCCTTATCTTTTCTGTATTCTCTCCTAACTGTACACTATTCTTCTGAGAATAGCAAGGTTAACTGGAGTAATTCTCCAGGAAATCGTACAATTCCTTTTCTCCACTGATCCGCTTCCCGTGGGAAATCTCCTCCCGGAGCGTCTCAGGAAGCGAGTCTGCCGCGATTCCCGTATATTCATACAGTGTGGTCCCGTCTATCCGGTAAATCGTGACACGGCCATTCTCTTCCACAAGAATATACTCATGGCTGTCCTGCTCATTCACGACTCCTTCCGGATCCACGGACACTTCCGTCTTTTCCTCTCCGGCCTCCCCTTTAAGCTCTGTCTGTCTTTCCTCCTGGACCGCAATTCTCCCTGCCAGGCTCTCAAGCTCCTGCCAGAGCTCAGACTGCTCCTTTTCTGCCCGCTTTTCCGAATGAAGAAATCCGGCATACCAGGCAAGCCCTGTTAAAATCACCGCGGCCAGACAGCCGGCCAGAATTTTCTTTGCCATACAAACCCTCCTTTGGGTTTAGTATGGACAACTCCGAAAAATTCTAATCAGAGGTGCTTTTCCGCTGTATTACATAAGCCTTATTTTCTTTAACACCTTCACCAGCAGATAGCCCTTCGGGAATGCCCGGAGCTCCTCCTCTGTGATGCCCCGCAAGAACAGCACAAAGAAGCCGTAAATCAATACCGCCAGCATCAGGCAGAGAACCGTAGCGGGTTTATTTCCTATAAGGCTTTCCAGCGGCGAATGGATCAGCCACACAGCCAGAGCCATAATCAGAGACGCCGCGCCCGGAATCAGGAAGGTCCGTTTCAGTTCCTGCCGGTAATGGAGGTACTTGCGGATGGCAAGTCCGTTCAACACACACATGAGCGCCGCAAAGAACATATAGGCGATGACCACGCCGTAAATATGGATTCCGGCAAACTGCACCAGCACCACCAGAACTGCCAGGTGGGATACCAGGGCAATCACTGCGTTGCGCACCGGGATCTGCATATGATCAATTCCCTGAAGGATTCCGTTCGTCAGAGTGGAAAGGCCGTAAAATACCACCGCCGCCGATCCCATCAGAAACATAAGGGGCGCCGAAGGATCCGTATTCCAGTTCAAAAGATCAAGTACGGGGCCGCCCAGGGCCGTAAGGCCAAAGGCGCTGGGGATACAGATCAGCATAACCATGCGGATGGCGTTTTCCGTCTTCCGCCGCATCTCTTTCCGGTCGCCCGCCATACGGGCCCTTGTAAGCGCGGGAATTACAGAGGAGGACAGCGCGGAAGCCACCGCGATGGGAACATTGGTCAGAAGCTTGTATTTTCCCACATAGATGCCCCAGTACACATCTACCGTCTCTTTTTCCACCTTCTGAACATCCAGCATCAGGAATTTAAAGACGCCCTGATCGATAAAGCCGCTGATATTGTAGACCGCTGTGCTCAAGATAACCGGCACAATGGTCAGAATCAGCATACGGAGCAGAGTGGCATAGCTCTGATTTTCGCTGGCGTGATCTCTCCTGAGATTTTTCTGAAGCACGCGGTTGTACATCAGCATAACAATGATAAGGAAAACCAGGCCCGCTGCCGCGCCCAGGCTGGTGCCCAGAGTGCTTCCCGCCGCGCCGTAGACGGCTCCGCCTGTGCCGTCTGTGATTCCGTTCGCCCGGTCCAGGGAAACTCCGTAGGAATAGAGCATGCTGGCCGCCACGATGCTGACCACCGCGTTTACAATCTGCTCGATGACCTGGGAAATGGCTGTGGGCATCATGGTTCCCATCCCCTGGAAATAACCGCGCAGCACGCCCATCACTGCCATCACAAAGATGGCGAGAGCCAGAACCTTCAGGCAGAGCTCACTCTCCGGTGTATTCAGAAGCGTTCCCGTGAAAAATCCCGCTCCAAAAAAAGTAAGGGCGGAGGCCAGAAGGCCCACCACCAGCGACATACCCATAGCCGCCTTAAAGGATCTCCAGGCATCCCTGTGCTCTCCCAGCGCCACCTTTGCCGACACCACCTTGGACACGGCCAGCGGCAGGCTGTAGGAGGAAATCAGCAGAATAATGTTGTAGACCTCGTAGGCCGCGGAATAATAGCTGTTTCCCTGGTCTCCGATGATATTGGTCACCGGAATCCGGTACAGCATTCCGATTATGCGGCTGATGATGGAGGCCGCCGCCAGAATTCCTCCCTGCAGAATAAAATTGGAGCTTTTTGAACCTTTCTTATTTCCCATTGCTTCTTCCTTATTCAATCACCACATCGTCCGCGTAATCCTTCCAGATAACGCAGATAAACGTGGTTCCCCTGTTCAATGTAATTTCCTGATCGTTTTTCTCATAGTAGCGGGCCGGGGTGCCGGGTTCCCCCGGATTTCTCCAATACCCTTCGATCATTTTTCCGTTTGTAAACACAATGCATGGATTATTCTCAGACTGAACCGCAAAGTGCAGATAGTCCTTCGCGTCCAGCACATTGCCGTCGCAGTACTGGAAAATCACATTTTCCACTGCCAGCTGTTCCCCTGTCAGCTCATCCACATGAGGACTTCCATAGGTGGAACGGTAATATTTCCGATCAGACGGGTTATACGTAAAGACTGCCTTTACCCCTCCGAAACCGTTTTTCCCTCCGTCGCCGCCGGGCTTTAAAACCGAGGCTTCCGGATACCCTTCATATCCGGCAGTCTCTCCCGAATCCGCGAACCGGAATTTTCCCGGATAATCGAGAGGCATCTCCATGGCAAAGCCCTTTGCCTCCATATCCCTTTTCATGCCTTCCGGGAAAGCGTAAAGGGTATGCTCTGTGGCCTTTCCAGGCCGTGAAATCCGTCCATACATGGATGAGGCCGGGCTGTCGATGCCTTTCGTGGCTCCGGAGAGCACATCGAAATCTCCGCTGTTCAGAGCCTCCAGCGCATAGACTGCCTGTCCGAAATGGGCGTAGACCGCGTCAAATTCCTGGGCCAGCTGAAGGAAATAAAGACGGCAGCTCCGGACAGAACCGATCCGCTCCAGACTCTGCCAGTCTTCAAAAATCCCCATCCACCGGGTGATACGGCCTTCCACAGGGCATTCGTAAATCACCGCCGCGTGGGAGATGCCTGACATGGGAAGAGCGGCCCGGGTATTATTCAGCATGACCGCCACAGGACGCCGGGTCCCCAGCTCCTCCGCTATCCATTCTCCGGTAAAGTAACTGCGGATTTTTCCATCCACCACCTCCCGCCCCGCCTGGGTCTGGGCGGATGGGTTTTCCGGCGCTTCCTCTTTTGCGATAACCTCTGCTTCCGTATCAAAGCCGCTTTCCGTCTGAGTCTGGCTGTCTTCCTGCGTCTGCGCCTGTTCCCGGCCGCACCCGGCCGCCGGGAACGCGGCTGCCCCAATCAGCAGCGCCGCGCAGAGAAAACGAAGAAAGCCCAGACGCAGCCCGCATCCCTCTTCCTTCACTCTGAAAGCCTCCTTAAAACCAGCGGATCAGCGCAGGATACACAGGCCCTTAAGAACCGCCTCCTGCCGCTCCTCCATTACCTTTGCTTCCTCCGGGACCTCATGATCATACCCCATCAGATGCAGCATGCTGTGGGCTGTCAGAAAGGCGAATTCCCGTTCCCGGCTGTGCCCGTATTTCTCCGCCTGCTCAGCCACCTTGTCCACGGAAATGATAATATCCCCCAGAACCAGCTCTCCGGTCTCCGGGTTGAAGCAGTCTGCTTCATCTGTCTCGGCAGCCGAAAAATCCGCGGGGGACTCAAAATTCAGCATGGGAAAGGACAGCACATCTGTGGGCCGGTCGATCTGCCGGTGTTCCCGGTTCATTTCCCGGATTCCCTCATTGTCAGTCAGCAGAAGATTTACCTCCGCCTCATAGGGACAGCCCTCGTAATCCAGGGCCGCCTCAATCACCCGGCGGGCAGTGCCTTCCACGTCCACTCCTTCGATTCCTCTTCCGGTTTCATCTTCTACGTTGATTGTCATGACGTTCCTTTCTGGCGCTCCTCTTTTCCTGAGCTCTCTCATAATTATCATAGGCCTGCACAATCTTCTGCACCAGCGGATGGCGCACCACATCCTTGCTGGTCAGCTCGCAGAAGCCGATGTCCTCTACCTTGGCCAGCACTCTCATCGCCACCTCAAGGCCCGATTTTGTCCCCGAGGGCAGATCCTTCTGGCTGGCGTCACCGGTCACTATCACCTTGGATCCGAAACCGATACGGGTCAGGAACATCTTCATCTGGGCCGGCGTCGTATTCTGTGCCTCATCCAGAATGATATAGGCATTGTCCAGAGTACGGCCCCTCATGTAAGCCAGAGGCGCTACTTCGATCAGGCCCTTCTCCATATTCTTCATAAAGCTGTCCGCCCCCATAATCTGATACAGGGCATCATACAGAGGACGGAGATAGGGATCTACCTTGCTCTGGAGATCTCCGGGCAGAAAGCCCAGCTTCTCTCCCGCCTCGATGGCCGGCCGGGTCAGAATAATCCGGCTTACCTCATTATTTTTAAAAGCGGTAATCGCCATAGCCATAGCCAGATAGGTCTTTCCTGTTCCCGCCGGTCCGGTTCCGAATACAATCATATTGTTTCGGATCATATCCACATATTTTTTCTGGCCCAGTGTCTTTGGCTTGATGGGCTTGCCGTTGATGGCGTGGCAGATCAGATCCTTGTCGATCTCCACCACAGCCTGCTCCTGTCCTTCCATGGACAGCGCCAGGGCATAATCCACATTCTGCTCCTGAATCACATTTCCCCGGCGGGAAAGCTCCAGAAGCTGCTCAAATACTCTGGCCGCCTGTCTGGTATTGGCCGCGGGCCCCAGAATCTTCACCGCCCCGTCCCGGGCTACCACAGACACCTTCAGGGTCTGTTCTATTTTTTTGATATGGCTGTCGAACTGGCCGAACACATTGCTCTCATGCTCAGCCGGCACGTCCAGAATGGTCTCTACAATACTGCTCAATTACACTGCTCCTCTTACTGTCTCCTGCTTCTGCCCGGCCGGATAACCGGCTTTTTTGCCGCAAAAGCAGTCACTGTTCATTTCCGGCATCTTCCTGCGCCGGTTCCTCCAGAATCTCTGTGGGTACGGATTCGCTGATTTCCTCCAGCGCCGCTATGGTCCCGGAAGCCCGGCAGAGATTGCCATTGACTTCTATTGTAACATTATTTTCGACAATTTGAACCCCTTTTTCCATTAAATTTTCCTGAAATTCGTTCAGGTTTGTCTCCGCCAGCAGCCTTGCCTCCTCTGTCGTATAGTTTTCCTGATATGTCTCATATTCTTCATAGCAAATCGTTCCAAAGGAAACCGGAAGATAAAAATTTTCCGTCAGCCGCAGGGGATATTCCGTATTCAGTACTGTATATTCGGCAAACCCGGGCTTTTTCTCCAGAGACAGCTGCCTGTTTCCCAGACGAACGCTGAGCCCATACCGCTTTTTTCCTGTAAAATGCCGTACTTCATGGGAGAGAAGAAATTCATCATAGTATTCATACTCCGTCCTCGCGTATACATCCGCGTCCGCGGACGTATACCGGTATCCGGTTACTTCGCCGTAATCACTCATGATGTCGAGACGGCCCGTGACCAGAATGGTTCCCTGCTCCACCTGATCGCCTGCCTGGACGCAGGCTTTTCCGCTTCTGACCAGAATGCTGGTAATGATGCCGGAACGGGAAGCGGCCAGATCGCTGGCCTCCTCCTGCGGTGTTTCCTCTTCCGCTGTCTCCGTGTCCATATTTTCACGGACACGGATGATAAGCCTGGTTCCCTTTACCTCCGCGGATACCCAGATGATATCCGGAAATTCCAGCCGCAGCATGGACTGAATCTCTTTACAGTCCACCTGGCTCTTTTTCATGCCGTGGACCACATGCTCTGTCTCCAGATAGTCCAGAATCACATCTGTAGTGCGGGAATAATTTCCCTCTATATGAATATTCCAGATGTACAGGGACATTACATACAGAAAGGCGGCGCAGAGCAGAATCCCCACCGGAAACATCTTCCGGTTTCTGTGCCGGTGCAAAAAAAACGGAAGGCCGTGACGCTCTGTTATAACCACATGAGCTCTCGCCTTCTTCCGCAGGAGCCTAAGCTTCCGGAAATCCCGGATGCTGAGATTCATTTCGTAGGTGAGACCGCTGCTTTTCAGATCCCAGATTTCGATGCCCCGGACTTTGCAGAGATTCAAGAAGCGCTCCGGCGAATACCCTCCCAGGCGGATTCTCACATATCCGCGCAGATAGCGGAAAAAAGAAATCAGCAATATTTCACCTCCTGAATCTCACCGGTGATCTTCATCTCGTCGTTGGTATAATAAGCGATATCCAGATTTGTACCGTGAATCTCCAGTTTACAGGTCCTGGTCTGAAGGCG
>CALWAZ010000113.1 GCA_944375725.1 uncultured Merdimonas sp.
TTGCTTCCGGCGGCGGTACAGGACGTACTCTGCATCCGGACAACATGGCAGCAGGACCGGCTTCCTACGGAATGACCGATACTCTGGGCCGTATGCACTCCGACGCTCAGTTCGCAGGCTCCTCCTCCGTTCCGGCTCACGTAGAGATGATGGGTCTGATCGGCGCAGGAAACAACCCGATGGTTGGTATGACTGTAGCTGTGGCTGTTTCGATTGAGGAAGCTGCTAAAGAAGGGAAGTTCTAAGGATATCCATTTGTTTATAAACGGATAAGTTGAGAGGGCGCTGTGATCCAAGAGATTACGGCGCTTTCTTTATGTTGAAATGTAGTTGCTGCTGAACGGAAGCAGTTTCGGTTGAAATAATTTTTCCTGTAAATTATAATTGAATTACATAAGATATGCCTTGGAGGTGATAGGCGCGTGGCAATCAGTAATGAAGCTGTTTTGAGCAGTGAAAAAAATTTTACTGTCTTTCGATTTGACGGACATATAATCCGTTTCAGGGCGCCGTATTCTCTGGAACGATATACAAAAGTGAAGGAATGGGATCAGGGATATCTTGTTGTAATGGCAAAATACAGACACAAGGATAAAGAAGAGGAAGAGTACATCGATCTAGTTCCAATTCTGGAAAATTTATATTTTGATTCCGAGGCTTTTTTAGCTCCAATTAAGAAAGTGAGGCTGGCAGATGATAGATGTGAAGAAAGTGGCGGATGAGGCGGATATGATTGTAAATGGATATGCATTTACACAGAATGAAGAAGGCTGCCGTGTTCTTAATCTTAACCGCCCAGATAAAGCAACTGTATTTTCAAAAACTGGTGAAGTGCTGGAAACCAGTATGGATGATATTGAAATACAAATTGTAAAATCTTATTTGGAAAAAAACAAAAATTTATGGAGGGATGGAATGCCGAAGTATTATGAGTTTAAAATAGCCGGATACTATCTGTATTTTACATCCCACTGCGTCATCGAATGCATGCATGTTCACGCAAGCGATAGAAAATTAACAGAATCAGGATCGGCAAAATTTTTTGTACGAGAAAATGGAGACACTGTTTTGCAGAACAGCATGCCCATGGTATAAACGCTTAGACGAGGAAACACAACTTCTGTATATTAATTTCGTCCTTTTTGCGGTAGGGAAGAAACGTTGCGTTGATACCAGAGCTTCTTTAAAGTAGACTCTGGTTCCTCAGAGCGTCAAAGCCATAGAATATGTGGATTTTGGAACAGACCCGGAGGCGCAGCGGCTGGTAAACTGGGTGATACTGAATAATCAGAGAAAGCAGAATAACTATAAAATCCGCTCCCTGACGGCAGAGTATATGAAAAGTGAATTGGAACGGAGGTCAAACGGGAGATTTGATTTTTCTTGAATGTAATAAGCACATGGCGCTGGCACCATGATGAAGAGGGTGAACAACGGAGAATGTGGCTGTTGATTCGCCCTTTTGCTATATGTTTGAGATGTTTCCCTGAGATTTTCTTGTGAAACATCTCTTATTTTGTTATCTTGCATATTTCTTTCTGCAGCTGATCCAGGTCAATGCCGGTGTTTGGATATATGCAAAAAAATTGTGCCTGCCATCCAATTTCAGCGTAAAACGGCAGGAATTTCCCGGAGATCCGTTTATGCAGCGCCCTCATTTTACATATAAAAGAAAATATATCGTATATATCCAACAATTGAATTAATTTTGGACATAGCAGATTGCCTTTTCTCCATATGTACAATCCACAGCTGATATCGAGACAGAAAAGCAATATTCAGCCATGATAACATTACTTTTGGATATCAGAACAGGAAAATGCTGCATATATCCAAATGCAGCAGCCAGCCACCTTACAGAAAGTATAACTTTATCACTTCCCACACCGGTTGGTGCATGGAAGCGGTTTCGGTTGAAAATATTTTATCTGTAAATTATAATTGAGCTACACAAGGCATGTTTTGGGGGCGACGGGCACATGGCAATCAATAATGAAGCTGTTTTGAGCAGTGAAAAATTTTATGAAGCTCTGCTGTGCTGAAATAAGGAACAAAAAACCTCGGACCGCCATCCGGGGTCCTCTTGACGATTGCATGCCTGAACATGACATATCAATTTCATATACGTCCGGAAAACACATTCAAAAGCGCACAAATAGATAAAGGGACAGGAGAACGTTGAGATACCTGGGGAAAAAGGAGAGTAAGTAAAACAGATGAAGTGCAGTCAATATAAAACGTCCGCCGGAGAGGGAAAAGAACGCTTAAGACAATCACAGATAACAGAATGGTGCCACTCCATCATCGCCTCCCAGGCAGTAAAAGGCGGGACCTACATAGACGCCACCATGGGAAATGGAAACGACACCCTGTTTTTATGCCGGCTGGCAGGCGAAAAAGGAAAAGTGCTGGCCTTCGACATTCAGGAGCAGGCGGTGCAGAGTACGAAAGCTCTGCTGGCGGAGCATGGATGCGGGGAAAAAGCGCGGCTGATTCAGGACGGCCATGAGCATATGGACCGTTATCTGGAGCCGGAGGCGGCAGACGTGATCTGCTTTAATTTCGGGTATCTGCCAGGGGGAGACCATCGGATAGCCACCAGGCCGGACACCAGCCTGAGGGCCATACAGAAGGGGCTGGAGATTCTGAAAAGGGGCGGAATGATGAGCCTGTGTATCTACAGCGGCGGGGAGACGGGATTTGAAGAAAAAGACTGTATTCTGGAATATCTGAGAAAACTGCCTGCAAAGGAGTATACCGTGATTGTGAATGAGTATTACAACCGTAAGAACTGTCCGCCTCTGCCGGTATTTGTGTTTAAGATGTAGGAGGCAGGTTCTTTCTGCTGAAAATATAATATATGGATTCCGGATATTGGAGCGGCTATGACTGGAGAAAAGAAAGAAAATATAGAAGATATTCAGCTGACAGTGACAAAATGGTATGTGCAGGCGGAGGATCGGGAAAAAGCGGCGCGCTTTTTTGGGGAGCCTGGCCTGGACGGTTTTTGCGCGGAGGCGGACTCCATGGAATGGATCCGGTATCGGGGCAGCGCGCCGGAGCAGGACAGAGACGAGCTGATTCACAAGGTCCTCCGGTATCAGAGAGACAAGAAGTTTAAGGTAGTGTTTTTAGATGAGAATGATGAACCGCTCTATAAAGATGAGCTTGGGTGGAACATAGACATCCATCTGCCGGCAGCTTACCGGGCGGTCATGCTGGGCATTGTTTTCTTCCTGGGACTGCTGGCATTTTCCTTAAGAAACGTGGAGGGCGCCAATCCGGCATTGAATATTGTGTGCGCGGCATATGCCTGTCCTTTGGCGGTTCTGGCATTCTGGGGCTGCCGTTTCAGGCTCACAGTGGAGGAGCAGAATATAACTGTCCGGAGGGCGTTCGGGAAGCGGTATGGCTTTTCTCCGGATGAGATCACAAAAGTCACCCGAAGAGTCCGGAGCGGCACGAGCGCGGTATGGACGGATCGGGTGACGGTATACGCGAAATCCAGGCGGGTATCCGTGAATTCGTATTTGACGGAAATGGAAAAACTGGACAACTTCCTTTTGTGGCATGTGAGCGGCAGTAAAATCGTTACAAAGGAAAAGAAATCCCGGGGATTCTGAAAACAGAACGGGCAGCGATTCTACAGCTTCCGCCGGAGCAGTTCCGGATTGGAAGCGTGTGTGAGCGCTTCTTCCTGAGTAATGCGTCCCAGGCGGCAGAGCCGCGCCAGGCTGGAATCCATGGAAAACATGTTGTCCGCGGAAGCGGAGTAGATCATGCCGTCGATCTGGGGGATCTTGCTTTCCCGGATCATATTGCGGATGGCGGGAGTCACGGTCATCATCTCAAAGGCGGCGGCCCGGGAGGAGCCGTCCGCCGTCAGAAGAAGCTGCTGGGAGACCACTGCCTGCAGAGTGGTGGACAGCTGGACCGCGATCTGGCGCTGCTGGCTGGGCGGAAACACATCGATGATGCGGTCGATGGTGCTGGCCGCGCTTGGCGTATGCAGGGTGGAGAGGACCAGATGGCCGGTCTCCGCCGCGGTCATGGCGATGGAAATGGTCTCAAAATCCCGCATTTCCCCCAGAAGAATCACATCCGGGCTCTGGCGCAGGGAGGCGCGCAGGGCTACCACATAGCTTTCTGTATCGGAGCTGATTTCCCGCTGGCTCACGATACTTTTTTTATGCTTGTGAAGGTACTCCAGAGGGTCTTCCATGGTGATAATATGCTTTTCCTGGGAAGCATTGATGGCGTCAATGATGCAGGCAAGGGTGGTGGATTTTCCGCTGCCGGCAGGGCCGGTGACCAGCACCAGCCCCCGGGAAAGAGTTCCGAGGCGGATGACCGCGTCCGGAATTCCCAGGGCCTTCGGATCCGGCAGATCAAAGGTGATGATCCGGATGACAGCAGCCATGGAACCGCGCTGCATATAGGCGCTGACCCGAAAACGGGACAGGCCCGGCACAGCGAAAGAAAAATCATCGTCTCCCCGCGTCAGAAGGCGGGAGATATCCCGTCCTTCCGCCAGTTCATAAATCTCTCGGAGCAATTTTTCGGTGTCCGCAGGCATCAGGCGTTCCTCCCCGGCCGACTCGATGCGGCCGTCTTTTTTGCAGGAAAGGGGACGTCCGGCTACGATAAAGAGATCGGACGCGCCCATTTCAATGGTCTTTTTCAGAAAATCTAAAACGCTTGGCATATTATTCCTCCGTAAACATGTCAGAAAGGCTGTCCTCATCAAGAAGAGGAAGCTTTTCGTCAGATTCCCATTCATGGGTGGATCTGGTGCGCCATTCCAGAATCCGGTAGTGGCTGCCATCTTCAAAAGGCTCATAGCAAAGCTCCAGAGAGACGCAGAGCAGCTGTTCCTCCTCCAGAGGAACGGTGTACTGCAGCGTGCGGTCATCGGAAAAAGCGATGCCGTCCCGGCCTTCCAGTTCCTTCCGGACCCGGCTGTAGAAGAGAGCATCCCCATCACCGGCAGGGTCCGTGCCGGAAGAAAGAGCTTCCTCCGTATAGTCTTCCATACAGGAAATGATATCCAGCAGAATTCCGTCTGCCTTGCTTTCTGCTTCATAATAAGCCGTGGTGCGGTCCGCGCTGCGCCGGGCCAGCCGCAGATCCGCCCTGGCGGTGGCCAGGGAAAGCACGGCAAAGGTCAGCAGACACAGCATGACGAAAATCAGCACAAAGGATGTAATGCCGATACCGGGAGCAGAGCGCCTGTTTTCAGAATTCATGGTTTAATCCTCCTTCTGCAGAGAAGATGGCGATGGAAAACACAGATTCAGCTCATAGATGCTTTCTCCGTCCGGCCCGGCCATGGAAAGAAAGGCGTCTGTGCGGTTTCCATCCTGAATAGTGCGGATTGTCAGAACATAAGACGCTTCTGCCGCGGAACAGGGCTGCCGGTCTTCATCATAATAGACGGCGCAGGTCCGGCTGTCTCCTTCCTCCTCCAGCGCCTCTGTTTCCGGAAAATATGCTCTCAGGGCTTCCGCAGAGCCATCCGTATAGCGTACCGCAGAAGCCGCGCTGGATACCTGGGCCGAGGCAAAGCTTAAATCCGCGGCTTCCCGGCTCATGAGCCAGGCCTGGGAAAAGGCCCGGATGCAGACAGCGCTGCCGGCGGAAAAGAACAGTATGGCAATGATAAGCTCGATTAAAAAAAGACTGGAACGTGAATGCTTCAGACGTGTCATGTTCCTGATATTCCTTTCCTGAAAATCTCCGGCTTTGCAAAACTGTCTGCCGGAATCACGTCAAACCCTCTGAAACAAAAGAAAATCAGACCGAGGAAAAGCCTTCTGAGTTTCTTAAATGAAGAAGAAAAGTATAGGTCCCTCCCTGGGAGTCCGGCGCGGTAAACTTAAGAAAGCCGTCTCCCATGTCCGTGATAGAGAAGCCTTCCGCTTCCAGAATCTGCTGTCCCATGTCAGCCGAGACAGCCGTGCCCTGGCGGACCGTCAGCTCGCAGAGATATTCCCCATCCGGATAAATATAGGTTTCGTAAATACTGCCGTCGATCTCGTCAGTCAGCAGAAGAGCAGTTTCCCCTTCCAGCTGTGTCAGAGCGGCACAGCCCCGGGCGTCATGCTGCCGGACCTTCTCCGCCACATAGGCCAGGGCGGTGCGGGCGCTGTAAGTATCTTCCAGATACCGGGCCGTAGACCGGTACACCTGCACGCCCAGGGTCACCAGCAGAAGCGCGCAGACGGTAAATACGCAGAAAAGCGACAGGGTAAACAGAAAATCCACCGTATGGGACCGTGCCTGTCTGTGCCTCATGAGCTTCTCCCCCTTTCCTGAAGCGGAATCACAGCCACATCCG
Organism: uncultured Merdimonas sp.; assembly: GCA_944375725.1. GTDB lineage: Bacteria > Bacillota > Clostridia > Lachnospirales > Lachnospiraceae > Laedolimicola. Next base: position 6,338 of record CALWAZ010000113.1, read on the forward strand.
GCATCAGATTGGAACCGATGACCTCATAGGAAACCACGTATTTCTCCGGGTCATAGGTGAGGCCGTAATGCTCCTTCAGATATTCCAGATCCTCCGGATAAAAGCCTTCCAGAGCGTAGCACTGAACCGCGTCCTGCAGAACTGTGTCCCGCAGACGGGCCGCTTCCTCCCGGTCTGCCGCCGAGGAGAGAGAAGAAAGACCGCCCAGAAGCAGCAGAAGCATGACGCAGAAGAGCAGCACGGGAAGCAGGAGGCCGGTAAAGGGAAGTCTGCCTTTGTTTTTTTGAAAACGATTCATAGCTCATCCTCCGATACCTACCATGATTCCCAGCAGAGGAAGCATGACAGAAAGCAGAATCAGTCCCACGGCCACAGACAGCACTGCCACCAGCGTGGGCTCCAGCCTGCCGAGAAGCGAATCGATCCGCTCTTCGATTTCCTCATCATACTGGGCGGAAATCTGTCTCATGACCTCATCCAGAGATCCTGCCCGGAAGCCGGCCGCCAGCATTCTCGTGTAAGCGCCGGGAAAAATTTTCGTCCGCGCCGCCGCGTCCGGGAAGCTTTCCCCTTCAGAGACTCCGCGCCGGATTTCCCGGATCTGCTCCGCCACCTTCGGGTGCTCCACCAGGCGGGCGGTCATCTCCAGGCTCTGGTCCACATCCAGGCCGCTGCTTAAGGACAGATACATGGCGGAGGCAAAGCGGGAGCGGGCCGTCTTTTCCGCCAGCCTGCGGGTAAACACGGAACGGTTGAAGAAACCGGAAGAAGCCTTCCGGCCCTTTTCCGTGAAAAAGAAGAAGACGCAGGCTGCCGCGGCGATGACTGCCAGAATCAGAAGCAGAGCGCTGTAGTCCCCCAGAACCCGTCCAAGCTCCAGCACGGCACCCGGAACGCCGCTCATATGTACGCCCAGCTGGTCAAACACCTGCTGGAAGACCGGCATGACCTTCACAAGGAGAACTGCCATGACTGCGATCATCATGCCCAGCATAACCAGCGGATAAGCCACAGCGCTTCTGAGGTTTCTGGAAAGCGCCTCCTCCCGCCGGTAATGGGCAGCCAGCGCTTCCATCACATCGTCCAGCCGTCCGGTCTGCTCCCCGAGCCCGGCCATGCCGCAGAGATAGGAAGGAAACACACCTGAGGACGCGAGAGTCCCGGAAAGACTGTCCCCTTCCTCCATCTGGCGAATCAGCTGGTCCAGAAGCTTCCGTCCGTCCCCTTCCGGGGTGTCCTCCCGCATCAGAGACAGGCTCTCCAGAGAGGAAATCCCGGAGCGCAGGGTGAGCGCCAGCTGGCTGCAGAAGAAAATCAGTTCCGTATTATTCAAAGCTTTCATAGGGCTCCTTTCTCAGCGGACATATTGGGTCGTATAATTTGAGCCGTCCCCGATATATTTCAGGGCGGCTTCACTGTTTCCGTTTCCGGAAGCCAGCGTGGGGTCCATGCGGGTCCAGCCTTCCCCGGTAAACTCGATGAGCCGGTCGATCCAGCCGGTTTCCTCTGTGTAGACACTGATCCAGGCGTGATAGATATCGCCGGAGTATCCGATTTCCAGCCGGGACGGAATATTCTGGGAACGAAGCATAGCCGCTGTCAGAGACGCGTAGTCAAAACAGATGCCCCGACCGGTCCGCAGGGTCTCGTCCACATCGGGCAGATAGCCGGCCTCCACAGTCTCCGCCTTTTTTGTATCGTAGGTGACATGTTCTATGACAAAATGATAGATGTCCGCCACAGCATCCAGATCCGAGGAAGCGCCGGCTGCTGCCTGGGAAGCGGCAGGGACAATTTCACTCTCAGCGTCAAAAAACACATACTGATTGGGATACAGAAAAGGAAGAAGTTCGTTTTCCAGATGAACATCGATATTTTCCCGGAAAAGAACGGCGTACTGGGTGCCGGATATATTTTCAAAGCCGTCGATCTGATAGGCGCCGTCCCCGCTGGTCAGCGGAAGAGGCGTATAGGTATCAGAAGGATCGAGAAAATATTTATAATGAATGCCGTCCGGCCCGGTGATTTGAATGTTGGCTCTGGCGGCTTTCCCCGCATACCTGGCCATGATATATCCCTGGCCGGTATTGGAGATGTCTACGATCAGAGGCTCTTCTCCGAGAGTGCTGCTCAAAGGAGCCAGCGGTTCATAGATAACCGGTGTATTGGGCCGCAGCCCGGCGTTCTCTCCGGAATCCTTCTGAGCCTCTGCCTGTATATCCCCGCCTGGAGCCGGACTGCCTTCTGAGCTTCCGGAGCAGCCGGACAAAAGGAAGAGGACAGAAAACAGAACCAGACATCCGGCCAGCCGTGAAGCAGGAAATCTAGAGTACATGCCTTCTCCTTCTTAAAAATTATGTATATCTTATTATCTCCAGTCTTTACGGTCAGGAACTGGCAAATTTTTTCTGCAGGTATTTCCGGGCTTTATTGATGGCCCGTTTGACAGTACTCAGACTGACATTCAGAAAATCTGCGATTTCGTCCAGCTTCAGATTGTTGTCATAACGCAGCAGAAAAGCCTGCCGCACCTGAGAGGGCAGCTCGGACAGATACCGTTCCAGCCTTTCCTGGAAATCCTTATCCCAGATTTCCTGAAAACAGTCATTCTGATCTGTAAGATTCAGCAGAAACTCCGTGTCCTCATTGACAGGCGTCTCATGGTTCGCCATCGTGTTGGACTTACGCTGAAAATCACAGCACACATGATAAGCGATCTGCCGGACCCAGGGATAGAAAAGCCTGTTCTCCTTCAGCGTGGAGATAGAACGCCATATTAAAATATAAATCTCATGCAGCGCATCCTGTGCCTGATGAGCGTCTTTCAGGAAATAATACGCGTATCGGTACAGGTCGTTGTAAGTAGCATAGTAAAATTCTGTAAAGGCATCGGTGTCCCGCTCACGGATGCGTTCTGCAAGGAGTGCGTAATATTCGATATTAAGCTTATTTTCCATTGGAAACTCCCGCAAAAAGCGTTATTTGATGATTCACAATTATTCTGAAGAAATAAGAGCGATCATACGTTTAAAACATATGTTGAGATACGTTTTTAACGTACATAGTATATCATCAAAAAGGAGAAAGAACAAGTCCCGGGGGCGGATCAGAATGGATAAATCTGTCAAAGAATGGCCGTCATATGAAAGAAAGGACGGGTATATGGAAAAAAGCGGGCGGTTTCCCAGACATATTCTATGAACAGCTGAAAGATATCTTCTATAATAATGCATTTCTTTTTAAGGTATTCTTCCTGAAAATATAATCCCCGGTTCATAAAAAATTTAGAAATATGAAAAAAATGTGACCCATTTGTGAACTTCGGACCGTCTTTTAATTACAAAGGGGTTAGAACGGATCTGTTATTGGACCAGGTAGGAATACCGGCCGGGCAGGTTCCTGACGGATAAACAGAAGACAGACAAGAAAAGGAAGGAGAACGTCATGAAAACCAGGAAGACGAAGAGAGGAAACATGAAGAGGAGAATCATCGCATTCCTGCTCTGCATGACCATGGTGCTGGGACTCGGTATGCAGGATGTCATGGAGCAGGTATACGCGGAAGACGCGGCGGTACAGACTCTGGAAGAGCAGACGCCGGACGAAACCGAGACACCGGCAGGGGAAGAAAATCCTGAGGAGGAGACAGAGCCGGCGGAAGAGCCTGAGACTCAGAAGGAGCCAGAAGTGCTTGAAACTCCTGCTGGAGCAGAGACACCGGAGACAGTTTCGGCAGACGGCACAGAAGGAAGCGCGCCTGGCACGACTGCGCCTGAGCAGACCACTCCGGACGGAACAAAGACTCCGGATAGTACGACAACCCAGACGGAAGGAAGCCAGGGTGGTACGGATACCACTTCTTCTTCCACAGTGACGACTCCGAGTGGAAGCAATGGAGCCTCTACGACTGAGGGCGGAACTACTGAAACGACAGTTCCGGGAGAGACGACTGGAGAAGAGACTTCTGAGCCGGCAGAAGAAGGACAGGAGCCTGTAGAAGAAGAGGCTCAGGCATATGATGCTGAGCAGAAAGTAGATAATGTAACGATTCGTGTACATGCAGAAGCAGGCGTACTGCCTGAGGATGCAGAGCTGTCTGTGACTCCTATTGTAAAGCAGGAGATCACAGATGACATGAGTGCGGAAGATAAAGCAGCTGCAGAAGAGATGAATGCTCAGTATGAGCAGACAGAGAAGAAGCTGAAGGAGGACGCAGAGTCTGAGATAGAGACTGCGATGGATGACGTAGTTGCGAATGCTGCCAATACAATCACTGCGGAAAATGCAGAAACCGATGAGGCGGCAGGAAAGACACTGGAAGGTTTCCTGGCTTACGATATCAGTTTCCTGGCAAAAAATGAAAATGGGGAGCAGGTAGAGATCGAGCCGGGAGGTGAAGTGAAGGTATCCTTTGAGTTCGATGAAGCAGTGATTCCGGAAGGAGTATCCGAAGGCTCGGAAGTGGCAGTAAAACATCTGAAAGAGGACGAGAATGCTGAAGGCGGCATAGTAGTAGAAGATGTAACTGAGAACGCGGAAGTGACAATCAACGAGGCGGCAGCTGTGGAAGCTATGTCTTTGACAACGGACAGTTTTTCTACCTTTGTAATTACGTGGACAGTTGTCCCTTGGTACGGAGATATAGACCTTAAAGTAGAATTCCATTATATGTATATGGATGGAGATGATGTGACAGACATTCCGGTGGACGAGTATACGCCGGAGTTTAATCTGGAGTTAGAGGAGGATCAGACGTATGATTTAACTCAGTATGCGCCGACAATAATACAAGGAAAAGAAGGTAATTATTCCTTTTTAAATATAATCCGAGTTGACAATCAAATACAAGGTACAGAAATCAAAAAACTGAAAACAGAGAAAAACGATGGTCTTGTTACTACATATAAAGTAAATTATATCACAGCTCAGAATAAGGAGGAGGAATGGCTGAGCAGCGAATGGGGAGAAGAGACTGAAGGCTACATTTACTTTATTTACGAAAAATCAGACGCTCTTCTGTTCATCGAAGACAATATTATGAAAGAGGGTACGTTTCAGGCTGTCTATAACGGAGAAGACAAGGTAACGGGTTATACCTGGTCTAAGTGCGGCGAGGAAAGTGGAATATACGCAGATGTTGAAAAAGTAAATTATGAAGGCGGTGCGTCCAATCTTTCTGACGATGGCTCTGCACTGTATCCTGCTTACGATAAAGGCGCACGTCAGTGGTATAAAGTAAAGGCGACGCTTGAAAATGGAAAGACCATAGAGTCAGCGGCAGTTCAGGTGCCTTATTATGATGAGCTGCAGAATGGAAGTTTTGAGACTCCACAGGTGACGGGCAGCAGTAATATGCAGTATGGTAATCAGGAATACCTGGATAACGGCGGTGTATGGCAGTCGACAGGAGAGGTATATAGCAATTATTATCATAAGAATGTTGCGCTGGAGATCGTACATGAGGGGCGCCAAGGCGGAGATAGCGCATATAGTTGGTATGGAGACTGGAACAATGCAGCAGTTGACGGTACACAGTTTGCGGAGCTTAACTGTCAGGCGGCAGGGGCTCTTTATCAGGATGTACTGACGATGAAAGGAACTCCATTGTACTATTGGCTCTCTCACCGGGCGCGTGGAAATGAAAGGAATAACAATCCTGAGTACGATACGATGTATTTGGTGATTATGCCAACTTCAGTGGCTGTAGACAATGACCTTACGACACAGGATAGTCTGGAGAATTACTTACAGAAATGTGGAAGTACAATAGGCCGACAGTTTAGCCAGGTTGATCAAAGTGTTGAGCACGACGAAGAAATCACTGGTGATGGAATCCGGATTGTCAGAATTACAAGTAATGATCAGGAGTGGCAGAAAGATATATTTGGAAGCTATATCCCTACGTCAAGCCTGACGAGATTTTTCTTTGTCGCAGGCTGGACAGACGCAGATGGAAATAGTAATACACCTACACAGGGAAATTTTCTTGACAATGTAGGCTTTTCACAGGATCTTCCCGAAGTGCAGGATGATCAGTTTACTATTAGAATTCAGAAAAATTTTGAGGGTCTCGATGCGCAGCACATCGATGAAGTCAGGGAAAACATCCAGTTTAAGCTTTCTGCTATAAACAATGTAACACAGGAGAAGCTTGCAGAGAATGAACTGGTAGAACTGTTTGGAAAAGCGTATATCACAGGCAAAGATATGACCTATGCAAATGGAAGTATTTCATGGGTATTGGCTAATCGTTCTATTGATCCGGAGGCTTCTTATACGGTGACAGTAGAGGAAGTGAATGCGGATGTAGATGGCTATGTGATGAACACATCAGTTAAGACCAGTGTTACGGCAGATGGCGGTGAGCCTGTAGAGAATAATGAGGCAAAAATTGAAACGCTACAGGGGAAAACCATGGCGCAGATAACCTTCACCAATACTTACGACCGTTCAGACAGTAAAACGGTAAACTTCACAAAAGTATGGGATGATGGCGGGAATCAGTTTAACACAAGACCAGATAGTCTGGAAGTGACTCTGAAAGCGACTGTCAGCATTAATGGAACGACCAGGGAGCTGACTGAAGAGGATCTGGGTGGAGTAGAACTTATACAGACTTTGAAGGCTCCGGATTGGAGTACTTCCTGGAAAGTACCAGTATATTATTACCCGGATGACGGTAATGAGAAGATAGCGATCGACTATACCGTTGAAGAAGGAGAAAATAGCAGCGAATACGAGTATAAAGCAACGGACATTGTAAAGGGAGATCCAAAGGATTACGAGGCTCAGTTTAATGCGGATAAGATTACGGAAGAAGCGGATATCTCTGCGCAGAATGGTATAAATTCTGTCAGCAATTCATTAGTGGCTGCAGCACCTGCTCAGGATCAGAATGATGATTTCGGCGCTCCCTCGCATCATAAATATATTACGTATGATGCTGAAACTGGAGAATATACCCTGAACCTGAATGTGACTGGAAAGAAAGGAGAAGCTCCTGGGGTAGACGTACTTTTTGTCATTGACAGATCGGGAAGTATGGGTAGTGGATTTGGCTCTCAATATTACAATCTGCTTCCGGAGGTCAAAGATGTACTGACAAAGGATGGAGGAGTTATTGACCAGATTCTGGGAACGGAAGGTAATAATAACCGGGTTGCTTATATCAGCTTTTCTGATAAGAGCGGAACAAAAAGTAGCGACTGGTATGATGCTGATAGTAGTTGGGATGGGGAGGGAACGTTTCGTAATCCCTCTCTCAAGCAAAGAATAAAGAATCTTTCAGCAAACGGCGCTACAAACTGGACCTATGCTATGATGAAGGCCAATGAAGTCCTGGCAGGAAGAGGAAATACCGAGAATGATGTAGTTGTAATCTTTATGTCAGATGGCGTGCCTACATATTCTATGAAATCCTCTTCTCATGGCGGGTATATCGAATATGGATATGGCAGTGCAAGTGATCCGAAGTATCGTAACGAAGCAGTAGATGTTGTGAATCGTTCATCAACATTGAGAAATGCTCAGTTCTATTCCGTATATTTGAACTATGACGTGTATTCGGGAATGAAAAGCTTTAATGATGCTTTGAACATTCCGCAGCACGAGCTAGTCGATGGAACCGACTTGCAGTCCGGGTTAGATGAAATCCTGGATCAGGTGATTCCTGAATACAATAATGTGACGATCACAGATGTTCTGAGCGAGTATGTAGTGTTTGCGGAAGATCAGCAGATTACGGTGACAAAGACAGTTGGTAATCATACACATGAATTATCAGAAAATGAGTATAGACTCAAAAAAAGCGGGAATAGTGTCGAGGTTACATTACTAAACGGAGGAGCCCTTGAGGATGGAGCGACCTATACTGTAAGCTTCAAGGTGAAACCAAGCGACAAAGCCAATAATGAATACGCAACTAGCGGTAAATATAATGCGGTAGGCGATCAAGGAACCGGAACTACCAGCGCATATAAGGAAGGCTTCTATTCCAATAATAATGAACAGACAAAAGTAAGCTATCAGATTGAGGGTGAAACGGGGACAAAGACAGCTTCCTATGAGAAACCGGTTGTCCAGGTTACGACACATACGCTTTCCTATGAGAAGAAATGGAATCATCCGGATAATGTAGAAACGCCAGAGGATAATGTTACCCTGAAGGTAACTTATACGAATGGGGATGAGAAAGAGATCACTTTAAAGGCTTCTGAAGGCTGGAAATATACAGAGACAGTTTCTCAGAACGTGAAAATTCAGCACGTAAAAGAGATATCTCTGAATTCAGACTATAAGCCAGACTGCGCCATCTCTTTTGACGGAACGAAAGCTACAGTAACTAACAATTACTATAAAGCAGCAGTTGATTCATTTACCGTAAAAAAAGAGTGGAATGATAAAGGCTATGAGGATCAGCGGCCTGAGTCTGTGACTGTTGCTCTGTATCAGTCTGCAAATGGTGGGGAATCCAGCCAGTACGGCGGTGCTGTAGAATTAACACCAAGTAATGGGTGGAAATATAACTGGAGCAATCTTCCTCAGACAAGCGTGGATGGCACAGAAAGCTATACCTATGAGGTTCGGGAAGTAAACAGTCCGGAGCATTACATCAGCAGTATAGGCGATGCAGAATGGTCAGAGGATGGAAATCAAGTAACAGTAACAATCACAAATACATACGATGAGAACTGCGCGGATGAAAGCTACTATATCGCGAATGTTCTGCAGACAGACAAAGTGACCCTGATTAAAACTTGGGAGGATGATAATAACAATCAGGGAATCAGACCGGATTCTTTGAACATTACTCTGAATAATGGCAGGGACCATAAGATATATCAATTAACCAATGCTGATGTGTCTAATGATTCAGGGAATGTGTGGATTAAAACTGTTACAGTAGCAGCCCGGAAGAATGCGACGTACAGTGCTGTAGAAAATCTTTCGGATAATAACTATCAGAGGACAGATGAGAATCATGGCGGAAGCGACGGTAATTACTGGTTTTCTTTCACAAACGAAGTTAAGACTAAGACAATTAAAGTGAATAAAGTCTGGAATGATGGTGGTAATGTACAGAATAGACCAGAAACCGTCACGCTGGAGCTGCAGTATAAGGTAGGTAATGAGTGGATTCACTGGATAGACATTATGCTTTCAAAAGATAATAGTTGGGCAGAGACAATAAATGGACTTCCGATTACGAACGAGTACCAAGTAGTGGAGAAAGCTGTTCCCGCAGGTTATATTTCCACGTCCGAAGTGTCAGGTGATATCTATACGGTTATCAATACTCTGAAATGGTCTTTGAGTAAGGAAAGCTTACCAGAAAATGGAGAAACGAGTATGCCTTTGACAGGTGCAACATTTGATCTTGTAGACAGCAATGAAAAGAAGATTGCAACTGGAATTTCTGGTGAAAATGGATTGATTGAGTGGACACCAGTAGATGGTTTTACAAAGGCAGATCTAAATAAGCTGAATGGTACTTATATTGTCACAGAGACAAAAGCTCCGACTGGATATCAAAAACTTCATGGTGAATGGACATTGACTTTTGTCAATGGTCTTCTGACAGATGCGAAGGCGTCTGAAGGATATGAGAGTTATGTATCTGAGATTAAGAAAGATGCAGATAATGGAGTAGAGGTTGTCTTGAGAAACAGTGAGCTTTATGAACTTCCCTCCACAGGAGGCCCGGGTATCTACCTGTATATGCTCGGCGGAGTCGCGCTGATGATGGCAGGCACGCTGTTGGTATATAAGAAACGGAAAGAGGAGGTGCTGAGAAGTTAATCTTTCATGAGTGGCTTGTCGGCATCCCGACCGCCCGGAAGGTTGCGGGGACTAAGGTCACATACCTGTGACTGCCCCGTAGCCGGGACGGCCCGGCAGAAGCAAGACTCGCCGGACGTAACGAGGACAGTAAAGTCTTAAAAAAATTCAGAGGGAGAACCCTCGGAAAAGGAGTAAGAGAATGAAAAAAATTAAAAAGTTATTAGCCATGATTATGGCGATGACAATGGTGCTTGGCATGGCGATGACTGTATCTGCGAAACCATCGACAGTAACAGCAACTGGTACTGTTAAAGGTATTAATGAAAGTGACGCAAATGTGATAGCTTATCAGTTGGTATATTATGATGAGAGTGAGCAAACATATAAGTTAACTAGTACTGCTGCAAATTTAAATTATGAGATAGGATCACGTAATGCGGAGATAGTGACTAATATAGCTAAAAATGTTGCAGAGTTTGAGCCGGGTGAAATTTTCGAGCTTGAGTATGATGGAGAAAATTATAGTTCAGAGAAGTTGACGGCAGGAACATATTTGATAATTGTAGAAGGTACTGGAGCAACAATTTATAACCCGATGCTTATGAGCCTCGAAGTAAAATATGAGGAGGATGGCACTACTGACGGTGAAGTTGATGCAAATACTAATTATATGGTAGAAAATCAGGTTGTTTATGCAAAGTCTACAGATGAAGTTCCGGTAAATAAAGTCATTGTTGATGAAGATGGAAACCCAATAGGCGAGAATGGAAAATATGATGATGTGTATGCTGGTACAGATGTTATTTTTAAACTGAGTGGTACGATCCCTTCTTACAGTGATGCTTATGAAGATGCCGTATATACTTTAACTGATAATCTGGGTACAGGTTTGACTATTAAGAACGAGCATATTAGTACAGTAAAGGAAACAATTGAGAGTCAGTTATTGGATGAATTTGCTGATGATACTTTTGATACGATTGATGAAATTGCAGCAGTTACTGTTAATGCAAATCAGATAACGATTGTTTTTAAATCAGATTTTATTCTTGCCCAGGCGGCCGCGCCTGATAGTAGTTTTGAGTTAACGTATTCTGCAACTGTTACTGGTGATGCGTCTAATTTTGATCCGGCGACAAACACTTTGAATGTTACTTATTCAAGAAATCCGGGAGAAACAACAGATGGAACGTCGGTTCAAACAAAACATTATACTTTTGACTTTGAGAATGTGCTTATAAAGGTAGATTCTGAAGAGAATTCCGCAGGTAATAAAGAACCGCTTTCAGGCGCAGTATTTACTTTAACTAATAGTGAAGGAAAGGTAGTTACTTCTGATACAACAGATGAAGATGGACTGATTAAATTTAGTGGTTTGGATGCAGGTGTTTATACATTAAAAGAGACGAAAGCACCAACGGGATACCAGCTTTCAGGAATAGAATATACAGTAACAATTAGTCCGTCTTATAATGTGGAGACAGGTGATTTAATTAGTTATTCTGTGAAAATAACAGATGCAGATGATGAGATAGTCGGCAATTTTACGTATACTGAGGCGAATGATCAGGATGCATATGAGCCGGCGGAAATAACCAATACTAAACTTGCTTCCCTTCCTTCCACTGGCGGCATCGGTACCACAATCTTCACCATCGGTGGCTGCGCTATCATGATCGCGGCAGCAGCTCTGTACTTCGTGAACAGAAGAAAGTCCGAGGAGAACTAATTAAACCAAACATTATATCTTTCAAAGTCTGAAGACCGAGAAGATACATAAGAACACCAGGGCGGGATACCCGCCCTGGATTCTGAAAAATCAGCGACACAGACACTGAGAAAACAATACAGCAAAAAGGAGAGTCCGGATGAAAAAAATAACTTACAGAATATTGGTGGCAGTCATATTTTTAGCCGGGTTGTCCTTGCTGCTGTATCCCTTTATCGCAAATAAATGGAATACTTACCGGCAGGAAAGATTAATCAGCAGTTATGACGAAGTGGTCAGTGAAAAGACCGCCGCAGGTTCCATTGATTATGAGGCGGAATGGCTGAAAGCCCAGCAGTATAATGAAAATTTGCTGCCTTCCATTCTTCCTGATTCCTTCGCAGTGGCAGAAGCAAAGGAAGGCGAAGATGAGGAATATATGTCGGCCCTGAATCTGGCGGGGGACGGTATCATGGGAACCGTGGAGATTCCGAAGATCAATATCAGGCTCCCGATTTACCATACCACAGATAAAGAAGTGCTGGAAAAAGCGGCAGGCCATCTGGAAGGAAGCTCTCTTCCGATAGGCGGAGAAAGTACTCACGCAGTTATATCGGCACACAGAGGACTGCCAAGTGCTTCCCTGTTTACAGATCTGGATCTTCTGGAAATCGGGGATCATTTTCTGATACATGTGCTGGATGAGACGCTCTGTTATGAGGTGGATCAGATTCTGACTGTGGAACCGGATGATACTTCAGCTCTGCAGGTGGAAGATGGAGAAGACCTGGTAACACTGCTTACCTGCACTCCATATGGTGTCAATACCCACCGCCTTCTGGTAAGGGGACACCGGGTTCCTTATGAGGAGATCGTTGTGGAAGAGGAGCAGATGCCTCTGGCGGCAGTCAGTCTGCATACGAATTACCTGCTCTGGGTGTTTGTGGGACTGGGAATCACGGCATTGTTTATTTTGGGATTGTTCCTGTGGGACCGCAGAACACGGAAAAGACGCATGTATGGACATAAGGAGAACGAACAGCCATGAAAAAGATTTTAAATGTGGTGTTCGTCCTGATGTTCCTGGCCGGTTTCCTGCTTCTGGCGTATCCGACGATTTCCGATCAGTGGAACACTTACCGTCAGAGCCGGCTGATCAGCAGCTATGAAGAAAAGGTCTCCACAATGGAAGAAGAAGACTTTTCGGATGAATGGGCGAAGGCTCAGGCTTTCAATGATACTCTGACAGAAAACAATATTTACGGCGATGTGTTTGCCGGAGATGAGGAAGAGCTTGAGGATACGGAGTACTGGTCTGTACTTAATGTGGCAGGGGATGGAGTGATGGGTTACCTGTCTATTCCAAAGATTAATATCCGGCTTTCCATTTATCACGGCACTTCCGATGATGTCCTTCAGACAGGAGTAGGACATCTGGACGGAACGAAGCTTCCTATCGGGGGAGAAAGCACACACTGTGTACTGGCGGCGCACCGGGGACTTCCAAGCGCCCGGCTGTTTACAGATATTGACCAGCTGGAAAAGGGAGATCGTTTTTATATACATGTACTGGACGAGGTGCTTGCCTATGAGGTAGACCAGATTTATGACATGGTAGATAAGGATGATATGGAGACGCTGGAGAGCGCGTTGTCTATTGTAGATGGCGAGGATCACGTTACATTGTTCACCTGCACCCCCTACGGCGTCAATACTCACCGCCTGCTGGTGCGGGGCGTGAGAGTTCCATATGAAGGCGAGGAAGATGTCGCGTCCACTCCGGCAGAGAGCATGGTGCGGGCCGTGCAGGATTACTACATGCTGTACCTGGTACTGGGCCTGTCAGTGACGCTTCTGGTAATACTGATTCTGAGATGCCTGATTCGGCCAAAGCGGAAAAGACGCGGCGGCGGGCAGGCTGATTCCGGAAAGAGATAGATAGATCTTTAGGAGGGTAAAAGCAATGAAGAAAAAGAAATGGCGGAACAGAAAAGGAGCGGGGCTTCTGGCACTGGCGCTGACACTTGCGCTCGCACTGTCGGGTACAGGGGCGTTTGACTCACAGGCGGCAATCGCGGTGGATGTTGACAGAAAGGACTGCAGGCTGACTGTGGATGCAGGGGAATTGGCAGAGAAGGTAGAGAAAGATTACCAAAATGCCCCAGATGCGATGCCTGACGAGGTAAAACTGACAGTACATCTGTACCGGGTGGCAGATATTGATGTAAGTGGAAAATATACGTCAGTGGAGTACTTTCAGAATGAAAAGGTTGTTGTGGGTGATAAAGAGCTGGGCGCTTTCGCTGGGGTTGTAAGTGAGATAGATTCTGATACGACCCAGGAAGAGTGGCTTGCGATGGCGGAAGCATTGGCGGCTGTTGCAGATAGGGCTCAGGAAGAGCTGGTGATGCAGTCAAAGGTAGCAGATGAAAGTAGTAACTATTTGGCTGAATTCAATAATTTGGAAACGGGCTTATATTTAGTAGTGCCGGAGATGGTGGAAACACCTTATTATGTATATGATTTTACGCCCTATCTGATATCACTGCCTGATAATTATTATAGTGAGAATTATCCAAATGATGAATGGATTTATGATGTTACCTCATTTTTGAAAATAGAAAGTGTGCCTCGTCAGGGAGCTTTGGAGATTAAAAAGAATCTTATCAGTATGAATGGAACTCCTGGAAATACGGCGTCTTTTGTGTTTGAAGTTATAATTAATCCGCTGAAGGGAGAACCCGAGACACGCTATATCAGAATGAGTTTTGATCAGACGGAAAATAAAAGCTTTGTGGTTGAGAATATCCCGGCAGGTTCTACCGTTACTGTCACAGAGGTTTATTCAGGTGCAGGCTACAAAATAGAAGATGGAACCAGTGATTCTTGGCAAGGTGTGATCGAGGCTAATGATTACAGTGATGAGAATACGCCGGTAGTAAGCGTTAACTTTACAAATGAATCTGATGGAACCATCACAGGCGGCTCCGGTGTGACAAATCACTTTGGCAAGAATCCAGCGGGCCAGTATCAGTGGACACCAATAACGGGTACAAATGACGGTACCCAGACAGAATAGGGAGGTGCATGAGAGATGAAAAAGAGCAGAATCGGTAAGACAGCCCTGATAGCGGCTGCGGTTACCCTGACAGCTTCCCTTTCTGTAGGAAGCGCGCTGGCGTATTTTACTACATACTGTACGGCGGAAGGTTCTTATACGCTGACGATGGGATTTCCGGAGACAGATATTGACGAGGATGTTATAGACGGCGTAAAGCATGTCATTATCAAAAACACAGGAGATTACGACTGCTTTGTCCGTGTAAAGGCATTTGTTTCCTCTCCGGTGGATGTGGATGAGAAATATGAAGGAGACAGTTGGGAACAGCGTTCGGATGGCTACTGGTATTATACTCCGGTTTTGACGGCCGGAACAAATTCTCAGGAATTTCTGGTGAGCTTTGAGTATCCAGGAGGGGAAGATGCGCCGGATTCCTTCGATATTATCGTTGTATATGAATCCGTACCGGTTCTCTACAACGAGAATGGCGAGGCAGACATGGAACTCAGCTGGAACAACACAGCTTCCATCATAACCGGGGAGACCACCACAGAGCCTGATACAGAAACAGGCACTGAGATAGAAGCGGACGCCGGCGGGGATACAGAGACCACCACAGGACAGGAGGGGGAATAAGCCATGAGAAAGAAAAAGAAAAATTCATTTCCGGTTAAGCCCGCTCTGCTTCTGGGCGCTGCGGCAGTGCTGCTTCTGGGAAGTACAGTGGGAAGCACAAGAGCTGCCTTAACCATTTACAGTGAGAATTACACTGCACAGGTCAGCATGTCCAATATCGGAGTGGCGCTGGTGGAAAATGATGAGATAGTCAGCCAGCAGACCTATGGAGTGGATGCGAGCACTGAGGGTACGCTGCTTGAGAATATGGTTCCTGAGGATCAGAAGTTTACTCCGGGATATCCGTATAAGGAAGAATTGAAGGTACAGAATACCGGTGATATCGATACCTTTGTCCGTGTGATTCTCAGCAGAAGCTGGCAGAAGGACACGAATGAGGATAGTATTCCGGATACGAAGGATACTGAGCTTTCTCCTCTCCTGATTGATCTGAATCTTCTGGAGGACAGTGGCTGGGTAGTGGCTGAGGATGAAGATGTGGACTATTCTGACGAGCGGATTGTGTTGTATTACACGAAGGCTCTCGCCCCGGAGGAAACCTCGGCGGCCCTTTCGGATGTGATCCGCATTAGTCCTGAGATTGCACAGAGCGTGAAAGTCGGAGACGATGGAAAATATGAGTATGTATACAACGGATACAGTTTCTGCCTGGAAGCAGAGGTAGACGCAGTACAGACTCACAATGCTGCAGACGCCATCAAGAGTGCCTGGGGCGTGGATGTAACAGTATCGGATGATGGCAGCACCATCACCTTACAGTAGGAGGTGCAGGATGAAAAAGAAGTTTTTGTGCCTCGTGATGGGGCTTGTATTGATTGCCGGGATGCCCATGACAGCGTCCGCGGAGGATTATCAGGGAGCGTCCGGGTGGACGGCAGAGTTTAACGGAGAAAAGATTGTCACCAATTTTGTTGACGGGGATGTGGCGGATTCCATGAATCAGGTTCTCCCCGGTGACAGTATTGAACTGCATGTGACAATAAAAAATACGGACAGCCGTGAGACAGACTGGTATATGACCAATGAGATCGTCAGCACCCTGGAGGAAGCTCAGGCGTCGGCGTCCGGCGGCGCCTATGAGTACCGCCTGTCCTATACGGACAGTGAGGGCGCGGTTACGGACCTGTACAGCAGCGACACTGTAGGCGGTGAGGAGAATGTGAATGGCCAGGAAGGCCTTCATGAGATTGCCGGAGCTCCGGGTGAGTATTTCTATCTGGAGCGCCTGAAACAGGGAGAATCCGGCATGGTTACCCTCTGGATGCGGGTAGACGGTGAGACCCAGGGCAACGGATATCAGGAGACTCTGGCAGAGCTGCGGATGAATTTTGCGGTGGAAGTGGTTCCGGAAGCGGAAGTGCGGACGGAAGTAAATCACAGAGTCAACAGAGTGAGCGGCGGCACGCAGATTGTAACGACAGTACAGACTGGTGATACCACTCCGTTGATGATTTGGAGCGCGGTGGCTCTGGGATGCGGTGTGATTCTTCTGGTGGTTGGTCTGGCTGCCTGGAAGAGAAACAGAGAGAAAGGGGAGTAGTGCGAAATGAAGAGATGGAAGAAAGCGCTGGTTTCCCTTCTCACGGGATGCCTGGTGTGCGGCATGATGCCGGCAAACGCAATGGCTGCCAGTACGCAGCCCACAGAAAATAAAGGTTATACCTACGCAGTTACCCTGTCTGCAGGAGATAAGGGAGAATTTACCGATGGGCAGGAAATACATAAATGGGAGGGGCTGAATTATGGCTCCGAAGATACCCAGGTGATTTTCTCCAACAATTATCTGCAGGCGAATGTCAAAGTGACCGATGACCGTTACTATATCAAGGGAGTCCGCCTGAGCGGCCGTGATAATGAGGCGGCAGTTCTGGATGCGGATGTAAGCTCTCCGATCGTCAGGGTAACCGGCGACGCGGATTATGTGGTCGCTTATGGAGTCAAAGGGGATCAGGTAAAGTACACAGTCCAGTATCAGGACGCAGATGGAAATACGCTGGCGCCCAGTGAAGAGTTTTACGGAAATGTGGGAGATAAGCCCATCGTAGCTTACCAGTATATTGACGGATATGTGCCTCAGAGCTTTGCGCTGACCAAGACCCTAAGCAGCAACGAAGCTGAGAACATCTTTACCTTCGTCTATACGCCGGGAGATCCGGGAACCATAGTCAATACGGTGACGGACACCACGACAGTGGTCGGTGATCCCACCATCGTGACAGTGGTAGTTCCGGGCGCGGCCACAGGCGGCGGAGCTGGAACAGGCGGCGCAGGAACTGGAGCCGGAGGTGGCGGAGCTGCTGAGGAGACCACAGAGCCTGCAGGCGGCGAGACGGAGACCATTGAAGAGGACCAGACACCGCAGGGCACTCAGGAGATTCAGGATCTGGACGAGGATGAGACGCCTCTGGGAGACCTGGACGTTGATGAGGATGAGTCCTCAGGAGGCGTTCCGATGGCGCTCAGCATCGGTGTGGGCGCGGTGGCCGCAGTCGCTCTGATCTGCCTAATTGTATGGCTGGTAAAGGGCAGAAAATCCGGTAATGACGGAACGACGGAAGAGTAAACAGCTGAGAGGTTGACAGACTTTTGAAGAAGACGAAACGCAGACCCGCGGTATTGCTGTGCAATGCCGCGGGCACAGCTATCTTAGTGCTGCTGATACTGGCCTGCCTGCCGCTGACGCTGCCCCGGCTTATGGGATACAGCCTGTACACGGTGGTAAGCGGCAGTATGGAGCCGGAGATTCCGGTGGGCAGTCTGGTTATGGTACATGAGGCGGAACCGGCGCAGATTCAGGAAGGAGATGTGATTGCCTTCTACGGCGCCGTAGACTCGGCGGCAGTCATCACGCACCGGGTGCTGAGCAACAGCCCTGCTATGGGGCAGTTTATCACCAAGGGAGACGCCAATGAAGACAGGGATGTGAATCCGGTTCCTTACAGTGAATTTATCGGAAAGGTAGAGCATGTGATTCCCGGGGCCGGAGGGATTGCTGAGACGCTGGCTGGCTCCGCGGGCAGAAGAGCCGCAGGCTGTATGATCGTGCTGGCCGCTGTTTTTCTGGCCGCTGGCTCCATTCTGGAGCGCACCGGAAGAAAGAAACGGAAAAACCCAGACAAACGAAAAACAAAATAAAAAAGGCTGCTGCAAGCTGCAGCAGCCTTTTGTCTCTGGCCAGACATTCATGCTCCAAAATCCGGAACTTCTCTTTTAAGAGGGAGACAGGGAAAGCATTCGGTAATTGCCGTTCTTGTCCGGGATCCGGATCAGAATCGTTTCTTCCGGAACTGCGAAAGCGATAGTTCCTTCCGCTTCATTGCACCATACCGGGGATACCGGCTGACCGGAAACTTCTGTATAAGCGGTAATCGAATCATAATCCACGCCGACGCCGTCTCCGTCGCTGATCTGGATAATAATCAGGTCGTCCTGCCTGCTGTGCTCGATGATCACAGGAGCGTCCGTATCGATGCCGGTGATTTCCATACCGTGAGAGGTATGCATACCTGTAGCGGAATAGACATCCAGGAGAAGATATCCGTTTTCCTCTACGGTGACTTCATACTGCTGATAGCCATTGTCTGATACGGAAAGGCTGTGCTCGTTGATTTCCGCGGTCACGTCTTTTACCGGAATCAGGGTATTGACCTGAAAACATATCTGTACGGATGAGGAATCCGATGCCGGAGCGGCGGATACGTGTGATACCGAAGCGGGTACCACAGTGCCGGGCGCGAGAGCGAAGATCAGCAGAGCTGTACAGGTCAGAACAGCAGCCCGCTTTATTACATAGCGCCGGACTACGATGCGGCGGTAGTTTTTCTTCCGCCGTGGTGCAGTATCACGTTCCAGATGAAGGTCATCCAGAATATGATCCAGCAGCAGATCTGCCTGATCCTTTGGAAGCTGTGTGTCTTTCGATGTATGGCCCTGGATGTGCTTCATATCGGGAACTCCTTTCTGTCAGATGTGACTTATTATAGTAGAGTGGCCCGCATTTTGCAAATTTTTTTGCGAAATATTATGGGAAACGCGTGCTGAAAATTTTCTCTACATATATTATGACGGGAAAAAAACAGAGAATGGCTCACAATAATCAATTTTTTAAGGAGTAAATGCAGATGAAACAACACGGAAGAAGAAAATGGATGAAAACCGTTCTGTTTTTCCTGGCGGCGGTCCTTATTTTTCCGGGAACGGTCCTTGCGGATGAGAAAGCGTTTTTGAAAGCCACATTCCGAGTTGAGAAACTGGATGAGGGAATGAAGCTTTATGCGCTGAAAGAAGGCGAATCCGGACTGATCTCCGCAGAAGAGGGAGATCTGTTTGTCCTTCCGGAGTATGGAGACAGGATCTATTTCTACATCGGAGCAGAGCCTGGTTATCAGATATCCCAGGTAGGCGGCTTGGGAATTTCTTATGTGCCGGATCTGACTGCGGATACAGACGCTCCGGGAGTGGATGAGGCACGTGCTCTGGGGTGTACAAAGTGGATGTCCTTTACTCATACTCTGGGAGTGGATGTCCTGAACCGGACCATTTACGTCTGGGGAAAACCTATAGAATACCATGTGGTTTACAGGTCGGATGGGGTAATGCCTCCGTCAGATCAGAACGCCTATACGGTGGAGGAAGGCTCCAATGTGATTACTCTTGCTCCGGGGCCTGAGAGGGAAGGATATCTCTTTGAAGGCTGGGAGCTGGGGGAGAAGCTCTATCAGCCTGGAGACACTCTGACAGTAAATGGGGAATTGGCTGCGCAGGCTGAAGATTCCGGATACTTCATTTTTACGGCCCGGTGGACACCGGCGGCTTCCTATACAGTGGAATATTATCTGGAGGTTCAGGAAAATACATATCCGGAGGAGCCGAATCTGCGCCAGGTCTGTGAGGGGGCCTGGGGCGGAAGCGTGGTGAAAGCGGAGCTTGCTCCGGAGGGGCTGGATCTTTCGGACTATGTGCTGGATGACAGATATGAGGGCACCATGCTGTCCGGAAAAGTGGCGGAAGATGGCTCATTGACCCTTCGAGTCTACTATGCTTTGGATAAGGAGCATAACGGCATCCCGGACAAATATGAGCCGGACGATGAAGACAAACCGGGTGATCCGGAAAAACCGGGAACCGGAGAAGATCCGGGAGCAGGAGACGGTCCTTCGGCAGGAGACGGCTCCGGCAGCGGCCAGACGGGAGACGGAGACTCCGGAAATCAGCCGGGAGGAGGTCAGGCAGGAGACGGTCAGACGGGAGGCAGCGGTTCCGGAAGCCAGACAGGAGGCAGCGGATCAGGAGGCGGCTCTGGCAGCGGCCAGACGGCTCCGGAGGTACCGGAGGCTCAGCAGCCGTCTCTGCTTCCGGAAGAACCGGAGGAAGAGCTTCCCCTTCAGCTTGAGGAAATGGATCTGGACTCTTCCAGCGCTTCCGGTTCCGGCAGTGGAACCGGAGAAAGTTCTGCGGAGAGCTACAGCCTTCTGGAGCTGGGCACGTCCCGGGCTCCGGCTGGAGATTCGGACGGCAGTCCTGTGGAGTCTGATGCGGCACAGGGAGAGACGGATGACGGAGCCGCCGAGACGGAGTCTGTGGAGGATGACGGAACACCTCTGGCAGGCAGCCGGCTTGGCCGGTATCCCTGTATGGCCCATTGGGCGATTCTTTTCCTTGCGGTTGTCTCGGCCCTGGGATTTTATCTGGCTGCCCGGTCCTGCAGAAAGCGCATCAGACAGCTGGAGCAGGAACTTGGCAGAAAGCAGGAAGGGGAGAAAGATACATATGAATAATTTTGTACTGGAAATCTGCAGGTGGGATATTCTGGCGTTTCTGTTTTTCCTGGCTGTGCTTGCAGTGGGAACTGCCGGGCTGATTCTGCTGAAGCGGAAGCAAAAAGAGCTGGAAAGGCAGCTGGCGGATATGCTGGCGGACCAGACTGTCAGAAAAAAATAAGAATGGAGTAAAGATATATTTCTCAGAAATTGCTGGGGAAATGCTCAAGCAAGGCATTTCCTGCTGAACCATTTCATGGGCTTTTGGCACTGGCGGGTCACAAATCCCACACAGACAGCCGTTGCGATGGTTCCCTCACGGACGCCCTCCAGTCTTCCCACAAACACCAGGGAAACGATGATGGAGATGCACACCAGTGTAACATCGAAAATGATTTTCATGGTGCTGAATCGAACCGGGAGAACCTGGCAGACGGCCAGCACGACACCTTCGCCTGCAGTGGTCACAAGGCCGGCAGTCACTTCGATGCTGACGCCCAGTCCAACCAGCAGGATGCCGATAAGGCACAGAATCCACTGCTGGAAATAATTTGTATAAATGATTCCCTGAATCAGGATTCCGCATACATCAATCATGAGCCCGAAGAGGATGACAGCGGGCAGCTGAAGCAGCTGAAACCACTGATATTTGCTTCTTAAAATGGGAATTTGAATCAATACAAGGAAGGTATTGATAATAATAGTCGTTGTGCCCACTGACAGGCCGGATATATAACTGGTCACATAGGGAAAGCTGGAAATAGGTGAGGTGCCCAGCGCCGCTTTGATGGAAAAGGCAACCCCGAGGGCCATAATGCAGAGTCCCGCGCACAGGAGAATCAGGCGTGCGGGCAGGTGAGTGATAGCAAGCTGTTTTTTCATTTTAAGTTCTTCCTTTCATGATGTTTGTCTGAAACTGCTTTGGATATTTTTTTCAGGGACCGCTTCAGCTGGTCCAGTTCTTCTGCTGTCAGCGCGGAGGCAGCCAGGTCATCGGTCTCCTGAAAGACTGCCTCCATGCCTGAGGCAGCTTCTTTCCCTTTTTCTGTAAGCGACACATACAGGGAACGGCGGTTTCCCGCATGCTGTTTCCGGATGATCAGTCCGGCGCTTTCCATGCGGAGCAGAATGCTTCCGGCGGTGGCCTGCTCGATTTCACAGTGTTCCGCGATGGTTTTCTGATCTGCTTCTTCGGTCTCCAGCAGAAATTCCAGAATCTTTGGCTGTCCGGAGGTGAGGCCCATCTGGCCGGCTCCCCACATGATATTTCTGGAGAAGGCGGAATTGGCTTTCATTAGCAGGTGATGCAGAGGTTCCATAGAATAGTATGCCTCCTTATAATAAGAATTCTTATAATAACAACACTTAACATATTATAGAGAGCGGCTCTTGCTTTGTCAAGCCGCATCTGTTCCGGAAGGCGGAAAGATGCAGTTTCACAGAATAAACACGAAAATAACACAGAACAGACATGGAATGGTCACAAAGCCACATTATAATGTTGCCATCCTATACAGGAGAGGAGATGATTCAAAGCAGAAGACAGACATGCGGAGGGTACGAATGAAAAAGGAAACATTCACTGATAAATGTTCATCAGACTAATTCTTTTTTAAAGGACAGAAAGGAGCATGGTATCAATGAAAATGAGAAAATTAGCGAAAATACTTGCGGGGATGTGCGTGGCGGTTCTGGTTTTTACGGCACTGGCCGGCTGCGGCGGAGACGAAGATACATCGACGGATACTTCATCTGAAAGCAGCTACACTACGGACAGCACATCCGAAGATACAGAAGACACAGAAGACACAGAAGACGCTTCCTCTTATGATGCTGCGGAGGATGAGGAAGATGCTTCCGCGGCTGATGACAGCACATCTGTGTCTGACGAAAATACGGATGGTACGGAAAGCACCTATGACGCTGCGGAGGATTCCGGCAGCCTGACAGAAGAAGACATGGACAGCCAGACAGCAGCGGCTGATGACAGCACCGGCAGCACAGCAGATACTGCCGCAGAAAGCAGTACAGACAGCAGCTCTGAGACTTATTAATGGTCAGAATAACAAATGAGTCATAGACTTTAACAGAATATAAATACATGCCATGTTTCAGGCGGGGCCCAGGCCCCGCCTGAGCTGTGTGCAGAAATTGTTTCTTGACAGTTTCTTACATTCCTGTTACTCTTTACCTATCTGAAATCTACTGGTTCACAGGAGAATTCTCTCCGAATATCCCAGAGAAATGATTTTATACAGAAGAAGATTTTCCGGAGAAGGAAAGGTTGCGGCTGACACTGTTTCCATGTAAAATGAAGGAGGAGAAAGATTGGGGAAAAAGGAAAATCCGCTTCTGGCATATTATGATCAGGATGAACGGTTTGCGGAGCTGATGAATGGCTGGTTCTTTGGAGGAAAACCATATTGGAAAGCAGAAAATATCAGCGCTGCGGACCGCAGACAGGACGGCAGAAGCAGAAAAGGCAGAGAGTACCGGAACAGGTATCGGGATTTATTTAAGAAACTTGATAATACTCTGGTGCGTCTTTTTATCGGCGCAGAGTTGATGGAATATGTAGATTACGCCATGCCTCTGCGGGTTTTGGACAGCGATACTCTGTCATATTTACACCAAAAAAAAGCAGTCAGCAGAAAACATATGGAGAGAAAGGATTTGGCGGGCGGCGAATTCCTGTCGCATTTTTCAAAGGAAGACAGACTTCTTCCGGTGATTACTTTGGTTTTGTATTGTGGAGAAGCGCCCTGGGATGGGGCCAGACGCCTGCATGAGCTTCTGGAACTGGAGCATATTCCGGAGGTGATGAAAGAATGTGTGGCGGATTATCCCATACATATTTTGGATGTCTGTCATACGCCGGATGAACAGCTGAGAGAATTTCCATCGGATATCTGTTTTATGCTGCTGTGCATCAAATACGCAAAAGACAAGGAGGCGTTTTCGCGCCTGAAGGAACTGGCAGGCTCTGCCATTGTCTCAGAAGACACTTATGAGACGATAGCAGAATATCTTGGAGAACCTGAACTTTTGGAAAATAGAGAACAGGCAGAAAAAGGAGGAAAAGATATGTGTGAAGCGATTCGTGCGCTGGTGGAAGATGGACGAAACGAAGGATTAAGACAGGGAATAGAACAAGGAATAGAACAAGGAATACAGCTGGCAAAACAGGTTTTCCGTCTGGCTGACGAAGGAGTTGACTGGGGAGAAATTGCGAAGCGGCTGTCCATTTCGGAGAAAGAGGTTGAGCAGATATTGAACTGATAAGAACCCGGGCCTCAGGTGCAGGATCATCTGAAGGCCCGGGTTCTTTTGTAAGAGAAGTTCATAAAACAAG
>CALWAZ010000114.1 GCA_944375725.1 uncultured Merdimonas sp.
CAAATTTTGGGCTATCGCCAAGCGGTAAGGCACAGGACTTTGACTCCTGCATTCGCTGGTTCGAATCCAGCTAGCCCAGTTGGGCGGATGCAGAGAAGAGCTCAGCTCAGAAGTTCTCCTTCCGCAGAAAAACACATATGGAGCATTAGCTCAGTCGGTAGAGCACTTGACTTTTAATCAAGTTGTCCGGGGTTCGAATCCCCGATGCTTCATGAATTAAAAAAGGCTGGAAACCTTGATTTTATCAGGTTTTCAGCCTTTTTCTTTGCGCGCCGGCGTGCTGCTTGCAGAGGCTGGGCAAGCTGTGGTAAAATTTAAAAAATGCAACTGATAAATGACGTCCCGCAGAGGCCGTCATAAATAAACTTGAAAATAAATTTAGAAAAAACCAGGAGGAGAAAAGAAAAGTGGGAAACGAAAAGAAAAATGACCTGACTGTGAAATATGATTATGTCTGGGACAGGCTGGACGAGGCCGGACGCAGAGCAGTCATGGAGATGGGAGAGGACTATAAACACTTCCTTGACGCGTCCAAGACAGAGAGACTCTGCACGGAGGAGATAGTCAGACGCGCAGAGGCCCATGGTTTTCGTGATCTGACGAGTCTGAGTACTGTAAAGCCGGGTGATAAGGTATACAGTGTCAATCGGGGCAAAGGCGCCATGCTCGCTGTGATAGGCTCTGAGCCGATAGTTTCCGGCATGCATATCGTTGGCAGCCATATTGATTCACCGCGCCTGGACCTTAAGCAGAACCCAGTCTATGAGGACAGCGGAATGACCCTGCTGAAGACGCATTACTATGGCGGTATACGCAAGTATCAGTGGCTGGCGCGTCCGCTGGCTCTGCACGGTGTCGTATTCTGCGGCGATGGCCGGAAGGTCGAGGTGCACGTAGGCGATCAGGAGGGCGATCCGGTATTCTTTATTTCGGATCTGCCGCCACACCTGTCAGCTGAGCAGGACAAGACTGCGCTTGGCACAGCGGTAGCCGGTGAGAACCTGAGCCCTATGGCGGGCACTCTGCCCGAGGGCACTGCGGATGATTCCGAGCGCGCGGAACGGTTCAAGCAGGGCGTATTAAAAATGCTGAATGAGAAATACGGGATTGTGGAAGAGGATTTTGTCTCTGCTGAACTGGAGCTTGTGCCGGCCGGGAAAGCTTATGATGTGGGCTTTGACCGCGGCGCTGTGGCGTCCTACGGCCATGATGACCGGGTGTGCGCTTATGCTGCGATGGAGGCGCTGTTTGCATGCGGGCAGGTCCGCAGGACTGCGGTCGCTCTCTTTGTGGACAAAGAGGAGATTGGTTCTATGGGAAGCACCGGAATGCAGTCCCATTATTTTGTCAATACGGTGGGCGAGCTGATAGAGCGGCAAAGCGGTGTATGCGGCGCGCTGGACACAGCCAGAGCCATGGCGGCGAGTTCCATGCTTTCGTCAGATGTCTGCGTAGCCTTTGATCCGAATTATCCTTCTGTCAGTGAGCAGCGCAATAACGCCATGCTTGGCAAAGGAGTAACGCTGGTGAAATACACAGGCTCCCGCGGCAAGGCCGGCGCCAATGACGCGCATGCGGAGTTCGTCGGCGAGATACGGCGGATGCTCAATCAGGCCGGCGTAGTCTGGCAGACCAGTGAAATAGGCAAGGTAGATGCCGGAGGCGGCGGAACCATAGCATATATTCTTTCAAATTATAACATGGATGTTCTGGACATTGGGGTTCCTGTGCTGGCTATGCATGCGCCATGCGAGGTGGTCTCCAAGGCCGATGTGTACATGACTTCCAGGGCATACAGCGCGTTTTTTGGAAGCTGAAAAGAAAAAGACAGGGGGGTGGAGCGATGAAATATGCTACGGATTTTCGGGCTGAGGCACGGAAGGCTCTGGGGGGAAAATGGATGCTGGCGGTGCTTACAGGTCTGGCAGCTGTTCTGCTGGGCGGTACGGGAATAAAGGGGCCGGAATTCAGCCTGCAGATCGACAGCGGCAGACTGCGGGCAGATTTTGATTTTGGAGGAGTGTCTGTCTATTCCTTTGACGGGCCGGCTGGTTCAGATATTGGCCGGTTTTTTGCCGCCAGCGCGGCTTATCTGACTTTGGCAGTGGTTATTATTGCGGTGGTATATTTTATACTGGGAGGCATCATAGAAGTCGGTTATGCCCGTTTTAACCTGAATCTGATAGACCGACGGGAGGCGTCTTTCAGGGATTTATTTTCCGGATTTTCCATCTGGAATACGGCCATTGCCGCCCGGTTTCTGCAGACTCTTTATATACTGCTCTGGTCACTTCTGCTGGTGATACCCGGTATTATTGCCGTATACAGCTATGCCATGACAGATTGTATTCTTGCGGAGCATCCGGAACTGACAGCCAGTGAAGCGATCCGGCGGTCAAAGGAAATGATGACAGGCAGACGCTGGCGGCTCTTCTGCCTTGATATCAGCTTTATCGGCTGGGGATTTTTGTGCATTCTGACGCTGGGAATCGGATCGCTGTGGCTGAATCCTTATATACAGGCTTCTAAAGCAGCTTTTTACCGGGAAGTGTCTGGAGGACAGTTTCGAAACTTAGAGTAAAACAGAGAAGAACCTTCACAGAGAGGAGCAGAATTTCGGCTGCTCTTGTGAAGGTTCTTTTTTTGCGGTCTTGTTCCATTTCCTTTCAGGGTTAGCGGAAGAGAAAAACCGCCGGAATAAAAGTTAAACAACCCACCCTGGGGGAGAGCCGGTGAAAAACAAAAAGGCAGATTCCTCTTTTTCAAATGCATTTGCTGGCAGACCTGAATATCACGCTGATTCAAAGTTATCTGAAGGAAATCGGAAGCTCCTTATATCAGGAGTCGGAGAGTATGGATTTTGTGGATCTGTGTAAAAGCATGAATATCATCAGTGCCCTGCCGGAATATACAAAACCCAAAAATGTGGGTTTAATGTTTTTCAGTCTGGAACCGGAACGCTTTTTCCCCTATGCTCAGATTGATGTGGTGGAGTTCCCGGACGATACTGGAGATCGGATTCGGGAAAAGACGTTCAAAGGACCGCTTCATCAGCAGCTTCGGGAGGCGCTGTTATACATCAGGAACAGCATCATACAGGAACAGGTCATCAAAGTAGACGGCGTGGCAGAAGCCAGAAGATTTTTCAATATTCCGTTTGCGGCTGTGGAGGAAGCTCTCTCGAATGCCGTCTATCATAAGGGATATGACGTGCGGGAACCGATAGAGGTGCGTGTAGAACCGGATCGAATTATCATTGTCAGCCATCCTGGTGCGGACCGGTCCATCAGTCAGGAAGGACTGCGTGAGTACCGCGTGTTCAGCCGCCGGTACCGTAACCGCCGGATTGGTGAATTTTTGAAGGAAATGCACTTGACAGAAGGGCGCAATACCGGATTCCGTAAGATTCGCAATGCCCTGCGCAATAATGGTTCTCCCGAGCCATTATTTGAAACGGATGAGGAGCGCACCTACTTTGCGACTACACTTTTCTTTCATCCGGATTTTGTGAAGAAAGAGTTGGACAATAGTCAAAATGACAGGATAAATGACAGGATAAATGACAGGATAAGCGACGGGAATACAGGAAAATTCAATGCGAATGAGAGGATGGTTTTAGAAGCCATTCAGCAAAATCCTTATTTAACCGTGGCACAACTGGTTTCACAGTTAGGTATTTCTGAGTCTACCATTCGCCGGGCAATTAGAAAACTGAAAACAAACGGTTTTATAC
>CALWAZ010000115.1 GCA_944375725.1 uncultured Merdimonas sp.
TTATAATCGCGCTGCTGATATTCAGCCTGATTATTATATTTCATGAACTGGGACATTTCCTGCTGGCAAAGCGGGGCGGCATCCGGGTCAATGAGTTTTCCCTCGGCATGGGCCCCACCCTGCTGAGCAGACAGATTGGAGAGACCAGATACTGCCTGAAGCTTCTGCCCTTCGGCGGCTCCTGTATGATGGAGGGAGAGGACGGAGAGTATGAGACTTCGGCGGAGGACGGACAGGACGCGGCGCCCCAGGCAGGCATCGCGGCGGGAGAAGCTGTTTCCGGCACAGACGGCCTGCCCTCCTATTCCTTTGGCGCCAAATCGGTGTGGACCCGTATCTCCGTGGTAGCGGCCGGGCCCATCTTCAATTTTATTCTGGCCTTTTTCCTGTCCCTGTTTATCATCGGAAGCATTGGCTATGACGCCCCTATAGTGGTTGGCGTCAAGGACGGCTATGCGGCCGAACAAGCCGGAATACAGCCGGGAGACAAGATTGTCCGCATGAACGATACGAATATTCATGTTTACCGAGAAGTCAGCCTGTTTGTACAGATGCATCAGGGCGAAACGGTGAGCTTGACCTATGAACGTGATGGAGAGCGCCACACGGTGGTGCTGGAGCCAAAGCAGGACGAGGATGGCGGCTGGTATCTGGGCTTACAGGGATCCGGTGTCCGTACTAAAGGCAATGTGTTCCAGACGATTTATTACAGCGCTTACGAGGTGAAATACTGGATTTCCACCACGATCAAGAGCCTTGGCATGCTGATTGGCGGCCGGGTGGGCGCCGATGATATTTCCGGGCCTGTGGGCATCGTCAGCACCATAGGGGAGACCTATGAGGCCAGCAGACAGGATGGAGCCTTTTATGTGTGGCTTAATATGCTTAATATTTCCATCTTACTGTCGGCCAATCTGGGAGTAATGAATCTCCTTCCGCTGCCGGCACTGGACGGCGGGCGCCTGGTTTTCCTGTTCCTGGAAGTGATTCGGAGGGGCAAAAAGGTAGCTCCGGAAAAGGAAGGCATGGTGCATTTCGTAGGGCTGATGCTTTTGATGGCACTGATGATTTTTGTCATGTTTAATGATTTCAGGAATATCTTATAATTTTTTCATTTGTTAAAGAGAAGATGTCTTTTTCCCGGATTTCAGAGCTGTGGAAGGAGACATCTTTTTTTGACAGTGGCTGGTATGTATACTATAATAATCATAACAGATAATCTGTGATACAAAGGGGGAAAATGAATGGGGATTTACATGTATGCTTCGGTTATTTTTAGTATTGCGAAGAATATTCTGGAATTTGCGGCCTGTATTCTGATAATAATGTGTGCAGTCAAATACTTAAAAAAGCAGTAATGAAATCTCGTTCTTGACACATTCCCCGGGACATCCTATTATTATCAGAGGTATATTAAAGGAAATTCTGGAGGGATATATAGAGATGAAGCTGGGAATCGTGGGACTTCCAAACGTAGGAAAAAGTACGCTTTTTAATTCACTGACAAAGGCAGGGGCAGAATCGGCGAACTATCCGTTCTGCACCATCGATCCGAATGTGGGTGTGGTAGCAGTGCCGGACGAGAGGCTGGGACTGCTGGCGGATATGTATCATTCTGCCAAGGTAACGCCGGCAGTGATAGAGTTTGTGGACATTGCGGGACTTGTGAAAGGAGCTTCCAAGGGTGAGGGCCTGGGCAACCAGTTCCTGGCCAATATCCGTGAGGTGGACGCCATTGTCCATGTGGTGCGCTGCTTTGAGGATCCCAATGTGATTCATGTGGATGGAAGCGTGGATCCGCTGCGTGATATTGAGACGATCAATCTGGAGCTGATTTTTTCAGATCTGGAAATTCTGGAGAGAAGAATTTCCAAGACCGTGCGGGGCGCCCGCAACGACAAGACTCTGGCCAAGGAGCTGGATCTTCTGAACCGTGTGAAGGCATGGCTGGAAGACGGAAAAATGGCCATCAGCGTTACCACAGACGATGAGGACGAGCAGGAGTGGCTGGCAGGCTACAATCTTCTGACCCGCAAGCCCGTGATTTTTGCGGCGAATGTGGCAGAAAGCGATCTGGCCGATGACGGCGCATCCAATCCTCATGTACAGGCAGTGCGTAAGTATGCCGCGGAGTATGGCTGCGAGGTCTTTGTGATCTGCGCGGAGATAGAGCAGGAGATTGCAGAGCTGGACGATGATGAGAAGGCCATGTTCCTGGAGGATCTGGGATTGAAGGAGTCCGGTCTGGAGAAGCTGATCAAGGCAAGCTACCGCCTGCTGGGACTGATCAGCTATCTGACAGCGGGAGAGACAGAGACGCGTGCATGGACTATCAAGAACGGAACCAAAGCTCCCCAGGCTGCCGGAAAGATTCACTCTGATTTTGAGAGAGGCTTTATCCGGGCTGAGGTGGTCAATTATCAGGACCTGCTGGACTGCGGCACTTATGCGGCGGCCAGAGAGAAAGGCCTGGTAAGACTGGAAGGAAAAGATTATGTGGTAAAGGACGGGGATGTGATCCTGTTCCGGTTTAACGTGTAAGAAAAAAGAAGCGGTTTTAAGCCGCTTCTTCTTTTTCCCAGGATCAGTTTCCGGCGCGCTTTGCCAGAAGCTCCAGCTTGTCTTTGAGCAGGACCAGGTTGAAGCCGGAAGGATTCAAGGCGTAGCCTTTGGCGTTTGGAATCAGAGCTGAAGTCAGTCCCTGGAAGGGAACTGCCGCCAGCTGAAGCTTCCGATTGCTTTTCCCTTTGAATTTTTCGAATTCCCAGAGATCGGAAAAGACAGGCTGCAGAATATCTCCGGACGGGTTTTTCAGATAAGGCATTTTCAGGTTCGGGTCCGGTCTTTTGAGATCCAGTTTTCCCTTGACATCTGTCACATCCAGGGCAAGGATAAAGCGGGAGCGGACCAGATCAGCCGTGAGCTCCTGCTCCATTTCCCGCAGCTTTGCCAGCCGCGAGGGCTCTTTGTTGTCGATTCCGGGCCTGCGCAGCTCCTGAAGGAAATAGATGCCGGTGAGCTGCAGAGCGGCATTCATGACAGGAGGCGTCTTGGGTCCTGTCTCCGGCTTTTTGATGGTTACGATGGATTCCAGAGGGAGATAGCTGAAGCCGGTGCCGTTGTGAAAGGCTACCCGGTTGATACCGGTCAGGTAAAGCCCTGTGTAGAAGCCCTGCATCTGAGCCTGTTCCACTTTGAGGACAGAAGAAGGATAGCTGTTCTCTGTCAGCTTTCCGCAGAATCCGGCAGCATCCTCTTCCCGGGAAAAGATAAAGGCCTGATCATCAAAGGTGGTCTGGTCGCATTCCGCGTAGGGAAGATTGGTGGCCCGGGAGATTACGGTAAAAAACTGTCCCAGCTTTTGAAGATTTTTTATCATTAACCGATTGTCTGTACTCATTTCTCATGCACCTCTTTCTAAGTCTGCTTTTACTATTGTAGCAAAAGAAGTGCCGGGAGACAACCACAGAAAATGAAATCACCCGGAGAGAGGCGGAAAGGAAAGCCGTTCTGCCGACGGGATGGAAATAAGGGGGTTATCGTATGCAGAAAACAGAAAAACAGTTTCATCTTCATTGTATGCCGGAGGATATCGGCCGCTACTGCATTCTTCCGGGAGATCCCGGCCGGGTGCCTTCTATCGCGGCCTTGTTTGAGGACGCGCGGCCGGTGGCCCAGAACCGGGAGTTCAACATCTGGACCGGCACGCTGCTGGGTGAGAAGGTGACTGCCTGCTCCACCGGAATCGGAGGGCCTTCGGCGGCTATCGCCATGGAAGAGCTTCATGACTGCGGGGCAGACACCTTTATCCGGACCGGCACCTGCGGCGGTATCGAGCTGTCGGTAAAGTCAGGAGATATTGTGGTAGCCACCGGAGCGGTCCGCTATGAGCATACCAGTCTGGAGTACGCGCCCATTGAGTATCCGGCGGTCCCGGATTTTGAGGTTACAGGCTGTCTGGCTCAGGCAGTCCGGGATCTGGATCTTCCGCTGCATCTGGGCGTGGTCCAGTGCAAGGACAGCTTCTACGGCCAGCATTCCCCGGAGAAATCTCCGGTTTCCTATGAGCTTCTGCAGAAATGGGAGAGCTGGAAGCGGCTGGGCGTAAAGGCCAGCGAGATGGAATCTGCCGCGCTGTTTGTGGTGGCGGCGGCGCTGGGATGCCGGTGCGGCGCCTGCTTTCATGTGATCTGGAACCAGGAAAGGGAGGCTGCCGGTTTGGATCAGGATATGAGCGAGGATACCTCCCAGTCTGTGCGTGTGGCTGTGGAAGGCCTGAAGCGCCTGATTGAGGCAGACCGGGCCGCAGGCAGATAAGGGTCTGCTTCCGGAAAATCCTGCATAGACTGTATGTAAGAGAAGAGAACGCTTCGGGGAAACTTCCGCAGCCGGAGAAAAGACGGGAAGAACCTGAAGCGCTGGAAGAGAGGAAGTCTTTTGCAGGAACTGATTATCTCTCTGATGGAACAATACGGATATGCGGGCATCTTTTTTCTGATTGCCCTGGAAAATATTTTTCCGCCCATACCGTCGGAGGTCATATTGACCTTCGGCGGTTTTCTGACCACCTATACAAGCCTTGGCGTGCCTGGGGTCGTGGCAGCGGCCACCCTTGGCTCCCTGGCGGGAGCCATCGTGCTGTACGGGGCCGGTATGCTGCTGAGTCCGGAAAGGCTGAAAAGGTTCGCCTCCGGCCGGGGAGGAAGTCTGCTGGGCCTCCGGCCGGAGGATGTGGAAAAAGCGGACGCCTGGTTTCAGAAAACAGGGACGAAGGCCGTATTTTTCTGCCGCTGTGTGCCGGTGGTGCGCAGCCTGATTTCGATCCCGGCGGGAATGAGCCGCATGAAGCTGCCCCGGTTTTTCCTCTATACGGCGGCAGGCTCTCTGATCTGGAACATTCTTCTGGTGTCTCTGGGAGCCTTTGTGGGGGAATCCTGGGGATACATCGCCTATCTGGCAGGGGAATATTCCCACGTG
The DNA here is from genome assembly GCA_944375725.1 of uncultured Merdimonas sp. GTDB lineage: Bacteria > Bacillota > Clostridia > Lachnospirales > Lachnospiraceae > Laedolimicola. The sequence goes on from CALWAZ010000115.1 coordinate 4,978, forward strand.
ATGCTGATTGTACTCGGAATCAGCGCGGCCAGCGGGGTAATCTGGATGCTGGGAAACCGGAAATGCCAAAAAAAGGAGAAAAATTAAGAATTTATGAAGACACCTTTCCGGGAACCGGCAGCAGTTCCTGGAAACTGCAGGAAATTCCATATGGGAACAACAATATCTGGTACCTGCCAAATAGACAGAAACAAGATGTTGTTGTTCCCTCTTTTTGTGCAAAATTGACAGGAAAAGTGCTTGATTTTTAAGAAAAATTAAGATATGATTAGTCCATGAGTGGTGAATCGTGGGAAAAGGTGGTTTTAGAGTAAAGGAAAGTGGGAGATAAGGCTTTAAAACGGCGAAAGTGGGGTGAAGGCCATGTTCCGCGGCGAATACAGTCATACAGTAGATGCCAAAGGCAGGCTGATCATTCCTTCCAAATTCCGGGAGCAGCTCGGAGAAGAGTGCATTGTCACCAGAGGATTGGACGGCTGTCTTTTCGTGTTTCCCTTAAATGAATGGGAAGCCTACGAGGAAAAGCTGAAAAAGCTCCCGACGACGAATAAGAACGCCCGTTCCTTTGTGAGATTTTTGACCGCGGGAGCCACTTCCTGTGAGTTTGACAAGCAGGGAAGAATTTTACTTCCCGCTACTTTGCGTAAGTTTGCGGGGATCGAAAAGGATGTCATCCTTGCCGGACTGCTGAACCGGATTGAGATCTGGAGCGAACAGAAGTGGAATGAGAATAACAATTACGACGAAATCGACATGGATGAGATCGCAGGACAGCTGACAGAGCTTGGACTGGATATCT
>CALWAZ010000116.1 GCA_944375725.1 uncultured Merdimonas sp.
CGGACGTTAAGTCCTAGGGGGTGAAGGCCAGACCTATTGCCACACTCATTCTAACAGCTTAAGCAACAAGATGGATAATTCCTTACTGGCTGTAAGGGGTATTAACCATAAATATATTGTAGTAGAATGGTGAGATTATTGCTATGAAAAAATCTTTTCATGGCAGATCTATGGGAGCATTATCCATAACGGGACAAAGGAGAGAGCAATATGGAGCTGTTAAAGGCGTTATTATTTGGAATTGTGGAAGGACTTACGGAGTGGCTGCCCATCAGCAGCACCGGACATATGATCCTTCTGAATGAATTTGTCAGCCTGAATGAGTCTGCGGATTTCGTCAGTGTGTTTCTGGTGGCTGTCCAGCTGGGGGCTGTCCTGGCGGTCGCAGTGCTGTACTGGAAAAAGCTTTTTCCCTTACGGACCGGAGCGGGCGGAAAGCCTGTGCTGGAAAAGAAGATATTGATTCTGTGGGGAAAAATCTGCCTGGCCTGTATTCCGGCAGCCATAGTCGGAGTCCTGTTTGACAGTGTCTTTGAAGCGCTGTTTTATCATCCGGTTCCGGTGGCCGCCGCGTTGATCGTGTTCGGAATCGCCATGATTGTGATTGAGAGGTGGAACAGAGGAAGAGAACCGGTGATGAAGACCATCGATGATCTGACGGTTCCGGCTGTGCTGATTATCGGCTGTTTTCAGCTTCTGGCAGCGGTATTTCCCGGGACCTCCCGCTCCGGCGCCACGATCGTGGGAGCTCTGCTTCTTGGAGTCTCCCGGAAGGCGGCTTCGGAGTTTACCTTCTATCTGGCGGTGCCGGTTATGTTTGGCGCAAGTTTCTTGAGGATGCTGCAGTATGGATTTCAGTTTACGCAGATGGAGCTTCTGATTCTGCTGGCCGGAATGGCGGCGGCTTTTCTGGTGTCTCTGGCAGTCATCCATGCTCTGCTGGGGTATATCCGGAAGCATGATTTTCAGGTGTTCGGCTGGTACCGGATTGTTCTGGGAGGCCTCATTCTGCTTCTGAACGGAGCCGGTTTGATAAGCAGCCTGTAAGAAGCTGTTTTACGGCTTTTATCGCTTCATTTCTGTGCGAATTAATATTTCAGAAACAAAACAAAAACGATTTGTCAACACAGGGGGCCTATACTGGCATCGTCAAGTGAAAGAAAAACAGCATCGTATTAAGGAGGAAAAAATGTCAGCTTCAAAAATTGTGGAGACAAATGAGAAAATCGCAGAGAAAGTCGTAGACGGCTATAAGAAAATAGAAGAAGGCGTCGTGGGCGGCTACAAGAAAATTGAGGATGGAGCGGTAAACGGCTATAAAAAGATCGAGAAAGGAGCTGTGGACAGCTTCACAAAGGTATCAGATACTTTTATAGACAAATTTTTTACAAAGGAAGGGGAATCCGTAGAGGAAGCCAAAGCCAGGCTGGCCAAGTCAAAGGAAGAGAATAAATAAAGAAGAACGGCGGAAAGCTGGAAAGACACCAGGAAGCGCCTGATAAGACGGTGTCTCCTGCTGTCTTGGCGTCAGGGTGGCGGCATGGAAAAAGCTCTTGACAGGACGGCGGGGCTTCATTATAATGAACAATGTTCATATTGAGGTGATGAGATGAATACCGTTGTGACATCAAAGGAAGAAATTCTGAAAACCAGCCGGGAGCTGATCCGGCAGCAGGGGTGGTCCGCAGTCAGTATCCGCTCTGTGGCGGCGGCCTGTGGAGTATCGGTAGGTTCGATATACAATTATTTTGAATCCAAAGCAGATCTGATGGGAGCCGCAGTGGAAAGTGTCTGGTTTGAGATCTTTCACCGGCCGGAGGACAGGGCTGTATTTCAGGATACCCAGGCCTGCATGGCATGGATGTATGAGAGAATGGCATATGGCTGCAGGCAGTATCCGGGTTTTTTCACTCTGCACTCTCTGGGATTTCTGCAGGGAGATAAGGCTGCAGGAAAGCAGCGGATGCAGTGGGCCTGGCGGCATATTCAGGAAGAACTCTGCGCTGTCTTAAGGCAGGACGCCAGGATTCGGCCGGATGCCTTCAGGGAGCAGTTTACAGTGGAGGCGTTTGCGGACGTGCTGTTTTCCCTGATGCTTTCTGCTCTGCTGAAAGAGGATTATGACCCTGCACCTGTGCTGGAGATTATCCGCAGGACTCTTTATTAAAATTTCCATGGATGCGTGGAAATTTTTTTCGCCGAAAAATGAACATTGTTCAGAAAGGGCAGATTTCTGAGAACAGACTCTGCCTTTGTTGAGATTTGCCTTGAAAACAGAAATAAAGGAGAGATAACATATGCAGGCAGTAATGGAAACACTTTTTGATACCGTTTATCTGATTTCAGTCATTACGATTGGAATTGTAATGATTCGAAGATGCAAAGGAGAGCGCCAGTTCCGGCTGTTCGGCTGTATGGCGGTGGTGCTGGGAGCAGGAGACGCCTTCCATCTGGTTCCGCGTGCGCTGGCGCTCTGCACGACCGGGCTGGAACATTATACGGCGGCCCTGGGAATCGGAAAGCTGATTACTTCGGTTACCATGACGATTTTCTACGTGCTGCTGTATTATGTGTGGCGGCTGCGCTATCAGGTACAGGGACGGAAAGGCCTTACGGCAGCCGTGTACGGACTGGCGGGTCTGCGCATCCTGCTGTGTCTGCTGCCCCAGAATCAGTGGCTCAGCGCGGAAGCGCCCCTTTCCTGGGGCATTTACCGCAATATCCCCTTTGCGCTCCTGGGGCTTTTGGTGATTCTCCTGTTTTACCGCAGCGCAAAGGAACAGAAGGACAGGGCTTTCCGGTGGATGTGGCTGACTATCGTGCTGAGTTTTGGCTTCTACATCCCGGTGGTGCTGTGGGCGGATGCCGTTCCCATGATTGGAATGCTGATGATTCCCAAGACCTGCGCTTATGTGTGGACAGTGCTGATCGGATATTCTGCCATGAAACGGGAATGCGGACAGGAGAAGTAAGCCAGAAATATTTTTTGAAAAGGTGCTTCCGGCACAAAATAGAAAGTAACGGCATGGAGCCTGTTCCTTGGGTATAAGGGACAGGCTCTTTTGGCGCCGTTCTGCTGTCTTTGCGCCGGGGGGCGATTCAGTGTTCTGCATCCGGCTCTTTTGGCTGGGCAGAGTAAAAGGTAGAAAATAAAAAAATAAATGTAACTATTGACATTACAACTGAAATGTGATATTTTACGGTGTAAGATGTAATAAAAGAAATTACAACAAAAAAGAGGAGGAACTATCATGAAAACAGCAGTTGTTTGTGCAAACGGAAAAGCAGGGAAGCTGATTGTAAAGGAAGCAGTGGAAAGAGGTCTGGATGTGACCGCCATAGTAAGAGGGGAGAACCAGAGCGCGGCTCAGAAGGTGATCCGCAAAGATTTGTTTGATCTGACAGCGGAAGACCTGGAACAGTTCGATGTGGTTGTAGATGCCTTCGGCGCATGGACGAAGGAGACGATCCCGCAGCACTGCACTTCTCTGAAGCATCTCTGTGATATTCTTTCCGGGACAGAGACGAGACTTCTGGTAGTCGGCGGAGCAGGAAGCCTCTATTTGAATCCGGAGCATACAAGCTATTTGATGGACGGGGCAGATTTTCCGGAAGCCTTCAAACCTCTTGCTGCGTCCCAGGCAAAATCCCTGGAGGAGCTCCGGGAGAGAAAGGATGTGCGCTGGACCTACATCAGCCCGGCCGGTGATTTCCAGGCAGAAGGAGAAAGAACCGGCGCCTATATTCTCGGCGGTGAGGAACTGACACTGAATGAGAAGGGCGAGAGCGTCATCAGCTATGCGGACTACGCCATTGCAGTAGTAGATGAGATGACCAGCGGAAACCACATTCAGGAAAGAATCAGCGTGGTAAGAAAATAAAGCTGGCTTGTAAGACAGACCCAAAAGGATGTAAAATAAACAGAAAATAGAAGTAAATCAGAAAACATAAAAGAACAGAAGAAACAGAAAAGAAACAGAAAAGAAACAGGGCGGGGCGGTTTCCATCCGGAGAAAGGCAGTCTGCATCGGCTCTGAGAAGCTGGAGGAGGTCTTCCGGGAGAATCCCTACATGGCAGAAATCTATCCGCAGGAGGAGAGCCGGACGGCTCTGGAGGTGTTCCGCGTGGCAGAGGGAAGCGGTGAATACTTTGACTTGTCGGTAAAACCCATTTACCGGGACACCTTCATCCTGGGCAGAGGGCAGAAGAAGGAAGAACCGGGCGGATACTTTATTACGAAAAAGTGCAGAGGCTGCGGGCTCTGCGAGGCAAAATGTCCGCAGAAATGTATTGATACCACAGGGGAGCCCTGGGTGATTCACCAGGAAAACTGCCTGCACTGCGGAAACTGTATGGAGGCCTGCCCTTATGGCGCAGTGGAAAGAAGAGCAGCGCAGTAAAACAGGACAGTGAGACAGGAGAGCAGGGCAGAAGAAGGAAGGAAAAGACCATGGCAATCCAGATATTAAGCAGAGAAAAGAAGAGTGAAAAAGTGGATTTTTCGCAGTTTTTGAGCGGTGTGCCTGCGGGAGATTATGTATTTCAGAGCACATCCTATGAGCAGCAGATCCGGGAAGCGGCACAGCTTCTGGAGAGGGCGGACGCGGTCCTGATCGGAGCCGGAGCAGGGCTTTCGACGGCAGCAGGGCTGAACTACGGAGGAAAGCGGTTTACGGACAATTTCCGTGAATTTATTGAGAAATACGGTTCCGCCTATATGACAGATATGTACAGCGCAGGCTTCTATCCGTTCCCCTCTGAGGAGGCAAAGTGGGGATACTGGTCAAAGCATGCCTGGCTGAACCGGGTGGAGCCTCCTGCCATGCCCCTTTATCAGACAGTTTATGAGCTTGTGAAGGAAAAGCCGCACTTTGTCCTGACGACCAACGTGGACCATCAGTTCTGGAAAGCAGGGTTTGCGGATGAGAATATCTTTGCGACCCAGGGAGATTACGGGGAGATCCAGTGCGCAAGGGGCTGTCACGATAAGGTCTACGACGGAATCGGACTGTTTCACCAGATGAATCTGGCGCGGAAAGACTGTCTGGTTCCCACGGAGCTTGTTCCCCGCTGTCCGGTCTGCGGAGGAAAGATGGCGATGCACCTGCGCTGTGACCAGTATTTTGTGGAGGATGAGCACTGGAATGAAGCGGCGGCCCGCTATGGCGTGTTCTTAAAAGAGCACAAGGCAGACAAAGTAGTTCTCCTGGAGCTGGGTGTGGGCTTCAACACGCCGACAATTATCCGCTTCCCGTTTGAACAGATGGTCCGGGAGAACCGGGACTGGACGCTGGTCCGCCTGAATCTGAACGAGGCGGTCGTGCCGGAGAGCTTTGGCAGCCGTGCCGTGGGCATCAACGACGATATTGCCAGAAGCCTGGAGGATATTCGAAGAGAAACAGGCGTGGCAGAAGAAAAGGAAAAGAAAGAGAACGCAGGCGCGGAAAGCTTAAGCATAGAAAAGGCAGGCGAAAAAGATGAAGAATAAAACCCAGGAAGAAAGAAGAATCTGGCTGATCCGGCAGCTTCAGAAGGAAATGCCCCAGTATCAGGAGCTTGCAGTTCCGAAAGGGGAGGAAGAGCAGTGGAGACTCTTGCGTTCCCTGTTCAATGTACGGCCGCCCTATCCGGCGTCGGAGGAATTTCTGAAGGTCCAGGACGCATATCTCACAGAAATGGTCCGGGAGAGAGGCATCGTGGACGGAGAAGCGCTGCCTGCGGTCCAAAAGAACGACAGACTCTCTCTCTGGCAGGGAGATATCACAAGACTTCGCTGCGACGCCATCGTAAATGCGGCCAACAGCGCCCTGCTCGGGTGCTGGCAGCCCTGCCATTCCTGCATCGATAACATCATTCACTCACTTTCCGGCGTCCAGCTTCGGATCAAGTGCAATGAGATTATGCAGGCCCAGGGGCATGAGGAAGAGACCGGAAAGGCAAAGATTACGCCTGCTTATAATCTGCCCTGCAGATATGTCCTGCATACGGTGGGGCCGATCATCTCAGGACCTCTGCGGAAGAAGGACTGTGAGCTTCTGGCAGACTGCTATCGGTCCTGTCTGGAACTTGCGGCGCAAAACGGACTGAAATCCGTGGCCTTCTGCTGCATTTCCACGGGAGTCTTCCATTTTCCGCAGGAGAAGGCGGCAGAGATTGCAGTGGAGACGGTGGAACATTTTTTGAAAAAAGAGAACTCTGTGCAGAAGGTGATTTTCAATGTGTTTACGGACAGAGACCTTGAGATTTACCGTGGTCTGCTGGAAGGCTGATACCGGCTCCTGATATGTGGGAGCTTGGTGGAAAAAGAAGGGTATATAGAAGCTGTAGAAAGCTTCTGTATACCCTTTTATTTTGGGCGTTGTACAACATATGTTATTTGCTTAGCGGTCTGCAAAGAATATAACAAAATGTTTCCGAAAACAGCATATCTACCACTCTGCCGGAATGTAATCTGAACGGCTGGATTTATCGGTTGACTGGCGGATAACAAGATGATTTTCTAGTTCCAGTCTTTTTATGGAGCCAATACGGCGGCTTTCCAGCTGTTCCAGAAGGGCAGTCATAGCCTCCTGACCCAGCAGATTTTTGCGGATATGGACTGTGGAAAGGGGAGGTTCCACAATGGTGTCGATGAAGACGTCATCGCAGCCGATAACTTTTACATCCTTCGGAATTCGTTTGTTTGCCTGCTTCAGAGCCATGCAGGCTCCGATAGCCATCTGATCATTGGCGGCAAATACCCCATCGATATCCGGATTCCAGTTCAGAAGATCATTCATAGCCTTATACCCGCTCACATGGCTGTAATCCCCGTAGGCAATCAGATGTTCCCGGATAGAAATTTCTGCTTTTGTAAGAGCGTCTTTATAGCCGTTCATTCGATCCTGAACGATTTCGGCTTCAATAGGCCCTGTAATATGGCCAATAACTCTGCAGCCCATATCAAGAAGATGCTGGGTTGCTTTTTGCCCGACGCTGCGCATATTGGTGTAGACCGAATCGATCCCATAGCTGCTCAGATCGCGTTCTATACTGACAAGGCAGATCTGACGGTGGGAGGAACGGATTAACTCAAATAAATGATTTACAAAATATGGAATTTCGGGGGGGGGGTGGAGGTACTGAAGATAATGCCGTCGATTTGAGAACAAATCAGACTTTCAAAAATTCCCCATTCTTTTTCCGAATTGCTGTTTGTATCATACAATACAAGCTCGTAGCCCTGTTCTTCGGCTATCTGCCGTATGGGCTTGATGACATAAGGATAAAAAAGTCCGCAGAGATCATCTACGATCATACCGATTCTTTTTGGCTGGCGGTTCTTTATCACTTTTGAGACATAGTTCGTCTTATAATCCAGTTCTTTTATCGCGTCATTTACTTTCTGCACAGTGGCGGGAGCCACATTCCCTTTATTATTGATAACGTTTGAGACAGTAGAAATTGCGACACCGGCCCGTTTTGCCACATCTTTGATGGTTGACATATCGTATTTCCCGCTTTCTGAAACATGGAGAATAAAAATTAATAAAAATTTTTATAAAAACTCAGACTCTGTTTTTCGTTGGACAGCTTCAATTTTAGATAAAATGCACAAAAAAGTCAAGGCTAATTCGAATACACTTGTGATCTGCGTGTCAAAACTGCTGAAAAACAAGAAAAGAAACGGAAATATTGTATAAAAACTTTTTTTTACCTACAATTTTTTTATCAAAAGAGAGAACGTACCATGATATGCAGAATATTTCACGAAAGGAGATGTATTATGAAACGTTCGGAACTGAATGCCATTATCGAAAAAACAATTCGATTTATGGAAGAAGAGAAGAAGCTGCCAATGCCGGATTTCGCTCATTGGGGGCCAAAAGAATGGAAAGAGGCTGGTGAAGACTGTCAGGAAATCGTAGACAATATGCTGGGCTGGGATATTACGGATTTTGGAAGCGGAGATTTTTCCAAAATCGGCCTGACAATTTTTACATACAGGAACGGAAATTTCCATAACAAGGAAAAGTATCCGAAGCCATACGCGGAAAAGCTTCTTCTGGTGGATGATGGTCAGATTCTTCCCTATCATTATCACTGGAGCAAGATGGAAGATATCATCAATAAGGGAGGCGGAGATCTGGTCATAACCCTCTATAATGCCACGAAAACGGATTTTGAAGATGTAGAAGGAGGAAGAGCAGGAAAGACAGGAGAATTTGACACGACGCCGGTAACTGTCAGTATGGATGGACGGAGTGTAACCGTACCAGCGGGAGGACAGATTACTTTGAAACCTGGTCAGAGCGTAACCCTGAAGCCAGGCCAGTACCATACCTGGCAGGGAGTTCCGGGGACCGGACCGGTCATGCTGTTTGAGGTTTCGTCCACGAATGATGATACGATAGACAACAGATTCCATACGGCGGGTGGGCGCATTCCTGATGTGGAAGAAGATGAGGAAGCAAAGTATCTGATTTTTGCAGACTATAAAAATTATTACCAGGTGTAGAAAAATTTTGTATTTAATCGTGCGGCGCACATTAAATAAATAAAAAATGGAGGTAGAGAACATGAAAAAGTTACTGGCAATGCTGTTAATCGTTGGAGTCCTCGGTGCAGCAGTAGCGGGCTGTGGTTCATCTTCAAGTGACACACAGGATACTACAGCAGCCGAAGAGACAACGGAAACAACAGACGACACGACTGAGGCAGATGATGCGGCGGCAGAAGAGGCAGCTCCTGCTGAGGAAGACACAATGACCATGGATGAAGTAATTGCGGCTGTTCAGGCATCGGAGGTTCCCAGTGATCTGAAACTCGGCTATGTATGTATGAACCTGGCAAATCCCTGGTTTGTACAGGTGGTAGAAGGATTCGAAGATGCGTGTGCTGAAATGGGACTGTCTACACCGCTTACCATTGACTCTCAGTACGATGTAAACAAGCAGGTTTCCGATATCGAGACGCTTGTAAATGATAACTATGACGCAATTATGATCTCCCCGATTGATCAGAATGCTCTGGAGAGCGTAGTAACTGCGGCAAATGAGGCAGGCATCGTTACAAGCTGTGCAGCTCAGAGTGTAGATATTGCTGATTTCCGTTATATCTGTGAGGAGTATTCCTACGGACAGGCGATTGGAGAGAATGCAGCAAACTGGATTAATGAGAATCTGGCAGATCAGGAAACTGTTCAGGTGTGCCTGATTACACAGGATAATGTAGAGGATACCATTGCACGTGCAGACGGCATTCAGGATACATTGGAAGAGATGTGCCCGAACGTAGAGATCGTTGCACGCCAGGCAGGTGACACTCCGGAGCTTGGTCTTCAGATTGTTGAGAGTACTCTCGCAGCTTATCCGGATCTGCAGGTTGTTGTAGCTTCTAATGATTCTGGTGGAATCGGCGGATACCAGGCAATGGTAAACGCTGGTTATACAGGCGATGATCCGGTAGCAGTCTTCTCTGGAGACGCTACAGATGAAGCTCTGAACGATATGCTTGAGCCGAACACAATCTATAGAGGAACCGTTGACCTGTTCCCGTACAGATGCGGCTATGAGTCAGCTTATCAGCTGGTTTACTACATCATGAACGGCAAGCCTGCTGCAACCAAGACAATTGTCTTTGAGCCGGTACTTGTTCCGCTGGCAGACTTACTGGATGGTACATATGAGTACGATCCGGAGTCATAAAAAATAAAATTGCGGATTATGAATTGAATCATCAGTCAAAAGAGGGCTGTTTCTCAGGAAATGGCCCTCTGTGTGTAAAAGCAGGAAAAGAGCCGTGAACGGAGGAATGAGAATGGAAGATATAATCTTAAGGGTCCGGAACATAAGCAAGCATTATCCGGGCGTCCGGGCTTTGGACAATGTTTCCTTTGAAGTCAGGCGCGGCGAGGTACATGCAATCTGCGGCGAGAATGGAGCTGGAAAATCTACATTGATCAAGATCCTGACAGGAGCGATTCAGCCAACGTCAGGAAGCATTGAGTTTAACGGAAAAACATATGAAAAACTGACCCCCCGGCAGGCTATGGAGCTGGGAATCAGTGTTATCTATCAGGAGTTCAGTCTGGTTCCTTATCTGACAATAGCTGAAAATATTTTCTATGGCCGGGAGATTAAAAAAGGCATAATACGGGATCTCAAGGGGATGGAAGAAAAGGCAAAAGCACTTTGCCAGGATATGGGGATTGAGCTGGACGTAAATAAGAGAGTCTGCGATCTGGGTGTCGCCTATCAGCAGATTGTGGAAATTCTGAAGGCCGTTTCCAGAAACACAGAATTTATTATCATGGACGAACCGACAGCACCTCTGACAATTAAGGAGACGGAGGTATTCTTCAGAATTATTGAAAAACTGAAAAAGGAAAATGTAACGATCATCTTTATTTCACACCGGCTGGAAGAAGTGTTTGAGCTTTGTGACAGAGCAACTGTATTCTGCGACGGCAAATATATCGTCACAAAGGATGTGAAAGATCTGAACCGCAGACAGCTGATTTCCTATATGGTAGGACGTGAGCTTTCTGACGATTATCCGGTACCGCACCGGGAATTGGGCGAAACGGTTATGGAGGTCCGAAATCTGACCAATAAGAATGTAAAAGATGTAAGTTTTGAAATAAAAAGAGGTGAAATACTGGGATTTGGAGGGCTGGTAGGTGCTGGACGAACGGAACTTGCGAGAGCTCTGTACGGGGCAGATCCCATTCAGAAAGGAAAAATTACTTTTCACGGACAGGCATATCATCCTAAAACGCCGAGAACGGGATTGAATGCAGGAATCGGCCTGATTCCAGAAGACAGAAAGGCCCAGGGAGTAGTACTCTCACGACCGATTCGTGAAAATATTGTCTACAGTATTCTGAAACGTATAACCCGGCTGTCCTTTATTAATAAGAAGAAAGAACAGCAGTATGTAGATAAGTACATAAAAGAGATGAATATCAAAACGCCGAGTCCGGAGCAGCTGGTACAGAATCTGTCGGGAGGAAACCAGCAGAAGGTGGTTCTGGCAAAGGCTATGGCTACAGACTGTGACATCCTGATTTTTGATGAGCCTACCAGAGGAATTGATGTGGGCGCCAAGCAGGAGATTTATGGACTGATGTGCAGACTGGTAGAAGAGGGAAAAAGCATTATCATGATCAGCTCGGAAATGTCAGAGCTTCTCGGAATGTCAGATCGTATTATTGTAATGAGCAACGGACATATTGCCGGTGAATTGAGCAAAGACGAGTACAGCCAGGCCAGAGTACTGGAGATGGCATCCAGCTAGTTGATATCTTATCTGAAGGAGGAAAGTAAGATGAAAAATAATAAGAAAGCGGTCATGGTATTGTTGAATTATGGAATTATCGTTGCTTTTCTGGTAATGATTATCATATTTGCGATAGCGTCGCCAAACTTCCTGACGACAAATACCATGTTTACAATTCTGAGACAGGTGGCCATTACCGGAATTATTTCGATTGGAATGACACTGGTGCTTCTGACAGGAGGAATCGATCTGTCCGTTGGCTCTATCGCTGGAGTTACCGCGGTTACAGCAGCTATCTGTCTGAAAAATTACAATCTGCCGATTCCTGTAACCTGTATCATTGGACTGGTGCTGGCTGTTATTTACGGAGGAATCAGCGGTATCTGCGTAACAAAACTGAATATGCCGCCGTTTATTGCAACACTGGGTGTACAGACATCTCTCCGCGGCCTGGCCTATATCGTAACAGGCGGTCTGCCGGTATATGGCTTTACAAAGGCGTTCAGCAGTTTTGCGCAAGGGTCTGTCCTGGGAATCCCGAATCAGGTTATTCTTGCGGTTGTGCTTTTTATCATCTTTATTATTGCGCTGTCAAGAACGACGCTTGGACGGTACCTGTACGGTGTAGGCGGCAATGAGGAGGCTTCGCGGCTGTCTGGTATCAATGTAACAGCTATCAAAATTATGGCTTACAGTGTCAGTGGATTTCTGGCAGGCGTTGCTGGTTTGGTGCTTCTTTCCAGAACAGCTTCCGGACAGCCGTCTGCCGGTGATGGATATGAAATGGATGCTATCACAGCAGCTGTTATCGGCGGTGTGTCCTTAAGCGGAGGCGAGGGACGGCTTCCTATGGTTATCATCGGAGTTCTGCTGATGGGAACACTTTCCACAGGTATGATCATGTGCGGAATTAATGATTATGTACAGCAGCTTGTAAAAGGAATCGTGCTGATAGTTGCAGTTGCATATTCTCAGTTCTCTCAGAAAATACGAAACCGGATGGCAGCATCTTCATAGAAAGATCATAAAAATAATATTCGGAGGAATTTCGGATGGCGGTAGCGGGAATTGATGTTGGAACAACGGGAAGCAAATGCTGTGTGTATGATGAAAACGGAGTATTTCTGACAGAAGTTTTTGTTCCATATCAGGGGAGAGCTGATGCTGGTACCTATGAACTGGATGCGGAACAGATCTGGGAAGGGACCAGAAAGGCGGTCTGCCAGGTGGCGGCCAGGATTTCCGACATCCGCGCCATCGCTGTCACCTCCTTTGGAGAGTCCTTTGTGCTTCTGGATGAAAAAGACGGTCCTCTGACTTCATTGATGCTGTATTCAGACTATAGAGGCTATGAACAGAGCCTGGAGCTTCAGCGGGAGTTTGGGGCCAGAGAATTTGGAAGGGTAGAAGGGGTCAAGCCAAGCCAGATGATGAGTGCGTCCAAGCTGTTGTGGGTGAAAAAAAACTGGCCGAAATTGTTTGCCCGCGCAAAGCGGCTGCTTTTTGGCGCGGATTATATTGTGTACAGGCTCTGCGGAGCTTTTGTGACGGATTACACCCTGGCAGCCAGGACGGCCATGTTTGATGTGCACCGGATGGATTGGAACGATGACATTCTGAGGTTTATAGGAATAGAGAGGGAAAGGCTGCCGAGGCCTGTGCCCACCGGCAGTGTTGCAGGGATACTTTCTCCATCAGTGGCTGGGGATTTAGGGCTGCAGCCAGGAGTCAAGATTCTGGCTGGCTGTCATGATCAGACAGCTTCAGCCATAGGGACGGGAATTCTGAAACCAGGCATGGCTGTGGACTGTATGGGAACGCTGGAATGTATTACCAGTTTTTATGAGGAATGCCCGGGGTATGAGGCGCTTTATAAAGGGAGTTACGCTATCGTTCCTTATGTGATGCCCGGAGCCTATATTACCTATGCGTTTTCTCTGACAGGAGGAGCGCTGCTTCACTGGTGCCGGGAACAGCTTGGCAAAAAGGAGAAAGAAGAAGCGAAAGAGCTTGGAAAGAGCTTTTATGAATATATGGATGGCCTGGCACCTGACAGGCCCACAGGACTTCTGGTGCTTCCCCATTTTACAGGAGCCGGAACTCCATATATGGACAGTGAGTCCAGAGGAGCCATCATCGGGCTTTCTACAGAAACCACGTTGGCGGAAATATACCGGGCAATGATGGAGGGGAGTACTTTTGAGATGCGGTACAATCTGGAAAACCTGGAGGCGGGCGGAATTCGTGTACGGGAGCTTCGAGCTACCGGCGGAGGATCACAGTCGGTTCAGTGGCTGCAGATGAAGGCAGATATTCTTAATATACCGATTACGACACTGAAGGACTACCGGGCTGCGGCGATTGGCTGCGCAATGCTGGCGGCCGTGGCACTGAAAGATTTTTCGGACCTGCCGGCAGCCGGGAAAATCTTTGTCAGGCCTTCAGAGAGTTATTATCCGAGAAAGGAGAAATACGAACAGTATAATCAAGTCTATGAGCGTTACCAGCATCTGTATCAGGCAGTAAAAATGGTGCTGTAATGAAAAATAGAGCAGAGGAGGAAGGAGAATGGCGATTGCGGGCGTTGATATAGGAACAACAGGCTGTAAATGCACAGTATGTGACGCGGACGGCAGGACGCTTGGGGAAGCCTACCGGGAATACGATATGCCAAAAGACAGCGAGGGAAAAGAACTGGATGCCTGGGAGGTCTGGCTGAAGGTGAAGGAGGTCATTCGTCAGGCAGCTGCTCAGGGCATAGAAAAAATAGATGCTATTGGCGTGACTTCTTTTGGTGAGACATCTGTTTTCATAGGTGAAGACGGAAGACCTTTGATGAATGCGATGCTTTATGTGGATGCGAGAGGGGAAGAGCAGTGTCGGAGACTGACGGAACACTTTGGCGGAGAATATATTTTCCGTGTGACAGGAGTACGTCCACAATCCATGTACAGTCTGCCAAAGCTGATGTGGGTAGCACAGTATCGAAAAGATGTTTTTGAGAAAACCAGACATATCTGTCAGTTTGGAGACTATATTGTTTATCTGTTGAGCGGAAGATTTCAGATAGACTATTCCCTTGCATGCCGCAGTATGGCTTTTAATTATCGGACGCACAGCTGGGCAGAAGATATTTTAGGGTTTGCGGGAATTGACAAAAACATGATGTCAGAGCCTGCGCCCACGGGAAGCCCGGCAGGCACGATCCGCGGGGAAGTTGCCAGGGAGCTGGGATTGGCCGAAGATGTTCTGATAGTATCTGGCTGCCATGATCAGGTGGCGGCTGCAATAGGAACAGGCTGTCTGAAAAAAGGAATGGCTGTGGATGGAACAGGGACAGTGGAATGTATTACACCTGTGTTTGGAGAGCCAGATTTGCCGGAGGCCATGTATCAGAGCAATTTTGTGATGATTCCCTATCTGGATGAGAAGACTTATGTGACTTATGCATTTTCATTCAACGGCGGCTCCCTGTTGAAATGGTACCGGGATCATATTGCTGCTTTGGAAACCAGACTGTTTCGTGAACAGGGGAAGAACCCTTATGACGGCTTCAATGCACAGATGAGGCAGGGAGAGCCTTCAGGACTTCTGGTGCTGCCCTATTTTTCAGGCTCGGCCACACCTTATATGGATGGCAGTGTCAGAGGAGCGGTTCTGGGACTGCAGGATACTACAAATTCCATAGATATCTATCAGGGGCTGATGGAGGGTGTAACGTATGAAATGCTGCTGAATCTGGAATGCCTGAAAGCGGCCGGAATTCAGGTGACAGAACTTCGGGCCACTGGCGGCGGAGCACAGGCCGAAGTCTGGCTGCAGATGAAGGCAGACATTCTGAATAAAAAGATTGTGACATTGGGAAAAGCACAGTCGGGGACTTTAGGCTGCATTATGATGTCCGGAGTAGCCGGCGGTGTCTATAAAAGCCTGGAAGAGGCTGCGGAGGTCTATGTAAAGACAGGCAGAGAGTATTATCCAGATCCCGTTCGTCATGAGAGATATATGGAATATTATCAGAAATATAAAAAACTGTATCGAGCAGTTAAAGAGGTGTGGAGTGCATAGCGGAAGAGCACGGCATAACGAAAAACCCAAAAGTACAGAAAGAGAGGATGAGCAAAAATGCCGATTATCAAAAAAAGAGAAGAGGTAGTGCGGGTTTATGAGGAGGCGGCAGCAAAGGGCTGGGTAATCCCATGTTTGTGTACGGAAAATCTGACGACTACGGAAGCCATTATTTCCGCAGCCAGTGAGTTTGCCAGAGACAATGGCCTGAGAAGTGTTCCGGTGACACTGGCTGCTACAGTCCGCTATGAGCATCGGCCTCAGGCTGTGAATTACACACACAGTAGGAACTGGAGGACAGGCCTGGAGCTCTTCCGCCAAGACGCGGAAGTGCTGATGCGGGAAGGCGGAGATTATGAGAACGTGGATTTGATGTTGCATCTTGACCATGTACAGCACGATCTGGATGAAGAACTCTGTGAAAGTGACCTGAGCGGCTACTCCTCTATTATGTACGATGCCTCTACGCTGCCTCTGGAAGATAATATTAAGAAGACAAGAGCGTTTGTTGAGAAAAAAGGACAAGAGATTCTTGTTGAAGGAGCGTGCGATGAAATTATAGACGCGGGAGGAGAGGCTCATAATGATATTACAACGGCAGATAAATGCAAAGAGTATGTGGACAAAACTGGCGTTGATTTGGTGGTGGCCAATCTGGGCACTGAGCATCGTGCCTCTGGAAAGGAACTACAGTATCATGGAGATGCAGCTAGGGCAATCAAAGCGGTAATCGGCCCAAAGATTGTGCTGCATGGTACCTCATCTGTTTCTAATGAGCAGCTGAAGAAGCTGTTTGATGATGGTGTATGCAAGGTGAATATCTGGACAGCCCTGGAGAGAGATTCTTCTCCGAAGCTGTTTGAATTTCTGGTAAAAAATGCGTCAAAGGCAGCAGGTCCAGAGATGGTGGAAAAACTGAAAGAAGAGAACTGGCTGACAGACAGATGCGTTACCGGAGAAAAGGAATCGCTGACAGCGTTTACGACTGTAGCCCGTCAGGATATCGTTTATCAGGAAATGAAGCGCATTGTGAGAGAATACCTGGATATGTGGTATGTATTGTAAAGGAAGGCAGATATGAAAAAGAAAGCGATTATGTATGGCGCCGGCAATATTGGACGCGGCTTTATAGGAATGCTGTTTTCCCAGTCCGGATATGAGGTAACCTTTGTAGATGTGGCCGAAATCGTGGTGAATACTCTGAACCGGGATCATGTCTACCCGGTGCGAATCGTGTCCAGCGAAGGGTATGAGGATATAGAAGTACAGAATGTCAGCGCAGTGAACGGAAATGATATGGAAGCTGTAGCGGATGAAATTGCCTGCTGTGATATTATGGCGACTGCTGTAGGTGTCAACGTTTTAAAGTTTATCATTCCCAATCTGACAGCCGGAATTCGGAAGCGGATGCAGAAAGATGGAGGCCCGCTGAATATTATCATCTGTGAGAATCTGATGGACGCCAATAAGGTGCTGGAGAGTATGCTGAAAGAACAGATGACAGAGGAAGAAATCGGCTGGTTTGATGAGAATGTGGGCCTTGTGGAAGCGTCGATTGGCCGGATGGTGCCTGTGCAGACAGAGCAGATGAAAGATGGAAATCCGCTCCGAGTATGTGTGGAGAAATATGGATTTCTTCCTGTAGACAGGGCAGGATTTCGGGGAGAAATTCCGCAGATTCAGAATATGATTCCTTTTGAGCCTTTTGATTTCTACATAAAAAGAAAGCTTTATCTGCATAATATGGGACATGCGGTATGTGCATACCTGGGCCTGTATACAGGCCGGCAGTACATTTATGAATCCATAGATGACGCGGAAGTACAGCTTATGGTTACGGAGGCTATGACGGAGAGCACTCTGGCCCTTTCGAAAAAGTACGGGGTGCCGTCGGAAAGGCTTCTTGAGCATGCAGAGGATCTCCGGATGCGCTTTACAAATCAGGCGCTGCAGGATACCTGTGCCCGAGTAGGCGGCGATCCGAAGCGGAAGCTTTCTCCAGCTGATAGATTGATTGGGGCTTCACGTCTCTGCATGGAAGAGAACATTTATCCTGCTTTTATCAGTGTAGGAACCGCAGGAGCTGTATGGAAATATCTAGAAGAGCAGGGAAAAGAGCAGACATTGGAAAACGCAAAGGAAGTTTTGAAAAAAATCTCCGGTTTAAAAGAAGGAGAGCCCTTGATGGAGCCGGTGATACGGCTTTATGAAATGTATGCGCAAGAACAGAGTGAAAGCGATATTCGGAGGTTGGCGCAGAGATTAAAAGCAGCTCAGATGGAAGGAATTATATAAAATATTTCTGAACTCTCTTTTGATAAGCGGTACAGACTTAAAAATGTTCAAATGGGTGAGGCCCGGAACGCAGTAATGCATTCCGGGTCCTTTTCTCGGTCAAGGGAGAAACTGTCTTTTTCTGTTCGATTATTCTAATACGATTCTGAAACATACCAGGTATCTGAAAAGATACCTGTAATCATTGACATTACATCAAAAAGCGGTTAAAATGAAGAAAAAACGGGAGAGAGGATGGAAGCCATGCAGATTTCAAGCAGATTTACGATTGCCATTCATATGCTGACCTGTATGGAGGCATTTAAGGATGAACGCAAGGTGACCAGTGAGTTTCTAGCCGCCAGCATCAATGTGAATCCGGTGGTGATCCGGAGAATCCTGTCCCAGCTGAAAGAAGCGGGGCTTATCGAGGTAAAGCGGGGAACCGGGGGAGCCGCTCCTGCAAAGCCGCTGGAGGAAATCACCTTTCTGGATGTGTACCGGGCCGTGGAATGCATTGGAGACAACACCCTGTTTCATTTTCATGAGAACCCGAATCCTGACTGTCCTGTGGGCCGGAATATCCATAAAATCCTGGACGGCAGGCTTCTGAAGGTGCAGCAGGCCATGGAGCGGGAACTGCAGGGAATGACCATGGCTGATGTGATGGCAGATTTGAAGAAAAATATCTGAGAAGCTTGTAAACAGCCGCCCTTTGTTATATAATTGCTACGCGGCAGGTGCGGCGCGCGCCTGTGAAAGAACGACAGGAGTGAAAAAAATGGCGGAAGTAAGAACAAGATTTGCGCCCAGTCCCACGGGAAGAATGCATGTGGGAAACTTAAGAACGGCGCTGTATGCATATCTGATTGCAAAGCATGCAGGAGGAGATTTTATTCTCCGTATCGAGGATACTGACCAGGAGCGCTATGTGGAGGGCGCTGTGGATATTATTTACCGCACCCTTCAGGAAGCGGGTCTTCAGCACGACGAGGGTCCGGACAAGGACGGCGGCGTGGGCCCCTATGTGCAGAGCGAGCGGCAGGCTGCGGGAATCTACCTGAAGTATGCCAAAGAGCTGATTGAAAAAGGGGAGGCTTATTACTGCTTCTGCGACAAGGAGCGCCTGGAGTCTCTGAAAACCGAGGTGGCTGGCAAGGAGATCGTCATGTACGATAAGCACTGCCTTCATCTGAGCAAAGAAGAGGTAGAGGCCAAGCTTGCGGCAGGCGTGCCCTATGTCATCCGCCAGAACAATCCTACGACGGGAACGACCACCTTCCATGATGAGATTTACGGGGATATTACCGTGGACAACGCGGAACTGGACGATATGATCCTGATCAAGTCCGACGGCTATCCTACCTACAATTTTGCCAACGTGGTGGACGACCATCTGATGGGAATCACCCACGTGGTCCGGGGAAATGAGTATCTTTCCTCTTCCCCCAAGTATAACCGGCTTTACGAGGCCTTTGGCTGGGAGGTTCCGGTTTATATCCACTGTCCGCTGATTACCGATGAGGAGCACAAAAAGCTCTCCAAGCGCTGCGGCCATTCTTCCTTTGAGGATCTGATCGAGCAGGGATTCCTGCCGGAAGCCATCGTCAATTTTGTGGCCCTTCTGGGCTGGAGCCCCGAGGAGGATCGGGAGATCTACAGTCTGGAGGAGCTGGTAAAAGTCTTTGATTACCATCATATCAGCAAGGCACCCTCTGTATTCGATTATACAAAGCTGAAATGGATGAACGGCGAGTATATCAAGGCTATGGATTTCGACCGCTTCTATGAGATGGCCCTTCCTTATATCAAGAAGGCCGTCACCAGAGACTGCGATCCGAAAAAGCTGGCGGAGATGGTAAAGACCCGAATCGAGGTCTTCCCGGATATCGAGGGCATGGTGGACTGCTTCGAGAAGGTTCCGGAATATGACTGCGCTCTTTATACCCATAAGAAAATGAAGACTACGGAGGATTCTTCTCTGGAGGTCTTAAAGGAACTGCTTCCGGTGCTGGAGAAGCAGGAGGATTACAGCAATGACGCTCTGTACGCCTGCCTTCTGGAGTATGTGAAGGAGAAGGGCTGCAAGAACGGACAGGCGCTCTGGCCCATCCGGATCGCCATGTCAGGAAAGCAGACGACGCCTTGCGGCGCCTCCGAGATGATGGAGGTTCTGGGAAAAGAAGAGTCCCTGAAGCGTCTGCGGGCAGCTATCGAAAAGCTGGAGAACGAAAAGGCATGAATGATCTGATCATCCGGGAAGCGTCCCCTTTGGACGCCTCCCGGCTTCTTGAAATCTATCGTCCGTATGTGACGGACACCACGATTACCTTCGAGTATGAGGTCCCTTCCCTGAAAGAATTTACATCCCGCATAGAGAAGATTCAGAAGCGCTATCCCTATCTGGTCTGTGAGAAAGAAGGCCGCGTCATCGGCTATGCCTACGCGGATACCTATATGATCCGTCCGGCCTACGACTGGTGCGCGGAGGTGTCCATCTATGTGGACCGGGACGAGAGAGGAAAGGGAGCGGGGAAGAAGCTGTATGAGGCTCTCTTTGAAAAGCTTCACCGCATGCACGTGCTGAATCTCTATGCGGTCATTACCTCGGAAAATGAAAAAAGCCGGGAATTCCATGGAAAGCTGGGCTTTGAGACCTTCGCGGTATTCAAAAAAGCGGGTTACAAGCATGGAAAATGGCTGGATGTGACCTGGATGCAGAAGTTTCTGGGAGAACATAAGGAATGCCCGGAGCGGGTTGTCTGGGCGGAAGAAAGGAATCTGTAAAAATCTATGAGTCAGTTGTCTAGGGTGCAGCAGCAGGCCGTCACTCACAGGGACGGTCCCATGCTGGTTCTGGCCGGACCCGGCTCAGGAAAGACTCTGGTTCTGACCTGGCGGGTCCGGTATCTGACAGAGGTCTGTCATATCAATCCCGGAGAAATTCTGGTTATCACGTTTACAAGGGCGGCAGCCCGGGAAATGAAGGAGCGGTATCTTGGCATGACGGGGAGCGAAAGCACAAAGGTGTCTTTCGGTACGTTTCACGCGGTCTTTTTTCAGATCCTGAAGCTGGCCTACGGCTACCGCTCGGAAAATATTCTCCGGGAGGAAGAAAAATACCGGTTTCTGCGGGAGGCAGTCTTCCGGCAGAAGCTGGAGCCGGACGATGAGGCGGATCTGCTTTCCAGCATCGCCTCGGAGATCAGCCGTGTGAAAAACGAACGGCCGGATCTTAAGACCTATAAGGCCACGTCCTGTGATTCCAAAAGCTTTCTTGCGATCTTCAATGAATATGATAACCGGCTGCGGCGCAGCGGAAAAATTGACTTTGACGATATGCTGGGATACTGCTATGAGCTTTTGAAGGAGCGCCCGGATATTCTGGGAGCCTGGCAGAGAAAGTTCCGGTATATTCTTGTGGATGAGTTTCAGGATATCAATCAGCTTCAATATGATATTGTACGCATGCTGGCGGCCCCGGAGGATAATTTGTTTATCGTGGGAGACGATGACCAGTCCATCTACCGGTTCCGGGGAGCCAAGCCCCAGATCATGCTCCACTTTGAGGAGGATTATCCGGCGGCGAAGCGGGTGCTGCTTGACATGAATTACCGCTGTACCCGTCCGATTGTGGAAGGCGCGGGCAGGGTGATCGCCCACAACAAGGACCGGTTCCCCAAGGAAATCCGCGCCCAGAAGACGGAAGGTCCGGCGATCGTCACGCACCTCTTTAAAAATCAGGATGAGGAGTACGAATGTATCCTGGATAAAATCCGGATCTGGCGGGAGCGGGGAGGCTCTTACGGGGATATCGCGGTGCTGTTCCGGACCAACACCCAGCCCCGGAAGCTGGTGGAGGAGCTGATTTCCGAAGGGATTCCCTTCCGGATGCGGGACAGCCTGCCGAATCTGTACGATCACTGGATTGTAAAGGATGTGTTTACCTATCTGCACATGTCCAAGGGAAGCCTGAAACGCAGTGATTTTCTGCAGATTATGAACCGCCCCAAGCGTTATCTGGGACGGGAGTGTCTGGAGAGCGAGGAGATTTCCTGGGAGGCACTTCTGACCTGGTATGACGACAAGCCCTGGGTCTGCGAGCGGATCGAAAAGCTGCAGAAGGATCTGAAGCTGGCGGGACGCCTGTCGCTTTCCGGGGCTCTCCACTATATCCGCCACATCATCGGCTATGAGGATTATCTGAAAGAGTACGCCCAGTACCGGGGAAGAAACCCCGAAGAGCTATTGGCGGTGCTGGATGAGCTTGCCGAGCTGGCAAAGGGCTTTTCCACGCTGGCACAGTGGGAGGAGCATATCGCCCGGGTCCGGGAGGAGATGGCCCGCCAGGCAAAGGAGAGGGAGAAGAATCCGGACAGCATCTCTCTGTCCACCATGCACAGCAGCAAGGGACTGGAATACCGGATTGTATTCATCATCGATGCCAATGAAGGCGTGACGCCTCACAGGAGGACGGTTTTTGAGGAAGATATGGAAGAGGAGCGCAGGCTGTTCTATGTGGCTATGACCAGGGCAAAGGAGCTTCTGTATATCTTTTCGGTGAAGAAGCTGTATGGAAAAAAGGCGGAGAGAAGCCGGTTTGTGGAGGAGCTTCTGGAGGAATAAAAGACTCCGGAGGCTGAAGAGGCTTCAGGATTTCAGCCGGTAGGTCCTGTTCCGGTTCGTCCCCTCTTTGATGATCAGATCTTCCGCAGCCATGCGGGAAAGCAGTTTTCTGGCGTGTGCGGGGCTGATATCGAGAAGGGAGGCCAGTTCCTTCGTCCCGGCAGAGACATGTTCTGTCAGATAATTGATCAGGACAGCCTTTTGAATATCCGGCCGGGCGGCGGCAGAAGCCGGGAAAGAGAAACGCTGGCTTACAGCCAGGGAGAGGGTGGTTCTCTCGGGGGCAAAGTGCTGGAGGATGGCAGGGGCAGGCCACCCCTGCCGTTTCCAGATCTGATAAATATTCGGGATGCCGTTTCCGGTGCGTTCTCCGATATCGATCAGATGGAACATCCGGCAGAGCATGGAGTTTCTGGGGTCAGAGATCCCGCCGCTTCTGGCGTCCTCCAGCCGGATGCGGAAGCCGCCGGGGTTGGAAAAGGTGACGCGGTCCTTTTCTTTTCGTATCACGATACCTCCGGTTCCATAGTAATCGGCGTTGATCAGGCAGTTGGTGAGGGCCTCCCGGAAGGCCTCCTGGACAGCGCTTTTCTCTTCATTTTCCGTTTCCTGTTCACCAGCAGAACTGTCAGGAGACGCGGAAGAAATGCCGGAGGACTGCTGGCTTACGTATGCCGGAGCCAGAGCGCGGCATACCCGGAAATAAAAGTCGAACAGATTTCCGCTCCAGTCTCCGGAAGAAGATACGATGCGCCGGACCTGGTTGAACTTTTTCTGTTCACTTTCGGTGACAGTCATATCCTGATAATCCAGAAAATAGGACGGAAATTCCCGGACAATTTCATATTCATAGCCGAACATGAGAAGGCCGGCCGCAGTCGGGTGGAGCTTTTCGTCCCGTCCCTTCCCGAGGGCGCCGATTTTATAAAGAAAATCCGGGGTTTCCAGCTCCTGCCAGATGTGCTCGGGATGGCGCAGAATCAGACGGGACCGGTAGCGGCGGACGCTGTCCCCATCCAGAGCTTCCGGGTCTGTGTCCTCCAGCACAGCCATATCCGGAGACTTTCTGGCAGCATCCCGGAGCATGGCCTGGACCTCCTCTTTTGTACAGCGGTAGTCCCCTTCGCCGTTTCTTAAATAGGTGCCGGTGAAGGGATTTCCGTCAATATAGACAGGACGGTCCCGGCGCTCTGCCCGGGGGACTGTGATGGCGATGATATGGCAGCCCTCCACGAGCTCTACGGAAATATTCTGATCGGACAGAATATTGGCGCTGGCCTTTTCGGGCCGGTTCAGAAGCTCAAGAAATTCCTCGATGAGCCGTCCGGGGTCCGGCAGATCCACCGGATGCAGGGATTTGTCTTTGTCCTCCACAACTCCCAGCAGGATGATGCCGCCCAGGGTGTTCGCAAAGGCGGAATAGGTCTCCCAGATGCTTTTGGGAAGACCGCCCAGGGCCCGTTTTGCTTCAATGCGGTTGTTTTCTCTGTATTTTTCCAGATTGGAAAAGTCTATCATAATGCAGCCTCCTTTCCGGCCGAAACAGATGGGGAAAGAAAAAGAGAGAAGCCGCTGCCGGACAAAATTCTTTTGTCCGGGCAGCCTTCTCTCTCTGAATGCGCTCTTTTTCAGCTTTCCTCTTCGATGTCGATTTCTTCTGCGGCCACCATTTCATCATATTCCGCGGCGTCCAGCATCTGATCAAACATATCCGCTACAGCGTCATATTCGTCATCGTCCTCGATGTTGTCCAGAACGGGCGTGCCGCTGCTGTTGTCATAGCGGTAAAGGTAAACTTCTCCATCCTGATTTTCTCCGTTTTCATCCAGGGGAAGAAGAGCGATATAATCGCGTCCGTTTACCGGGAAAATGGTCAGAATGACGCATTCTACGGTTTCATCATTGTCGAGTGTCAGGGTGACGGTAATATTTCCGTCACAGGTGTCGCAGTTGCCGCCGCAGGAAGCGGTATCGCATTTATTATCTGCCATAGTGATTCTCCTTTTTGCTGAATTGGTTCCATATCCTTGTAAAAAGGACATCTTTACTCTATCAGAAAAGGTATGGAAAAGCAAGCATTTCAGCCGCGGAGAAAAAAGAAAGATTGCGTATTAGAAAAATTTGTACTAAAATGGGAAAAGAGCGCGTTCTGCGCTTATACAGGAGGAGAAAAAAATGGAATTTGAGTTTTCAAAAAGGTCGGAAAAGATTCAGGAGGGAATCTTTGCGGCGCTTGACCATAAAAAGACGGAACTTCTGGCAGCGGGCCGGAAGGTCTACAATTTCTCGGTGGGTACACCGGATTTCAGTCCCCAGCCCCATATTATGAAAGCCATGGCAGAGGCTGCCATGGATCCGGAGAATTACAAGTACGCTCTGACAGACAGAG
Source organism: uncultured Merdimonas sp. (assembly GCA_944375725.1). Classification (GTDB taxonomy): domain Bacteria; phylum Bacillota; class Clostridia; order Lachnospirales; family Lachnospiraceae; genus Laedolimicola. The sequence goes on from CALWAZ010000116.1 coordinate 24,618, forward strand.
AGGAGCTTCTGTCAGCCATGCAGGGATTTTATCAGAAGCGGTTCGGAGTAGAGCTTGAGCAGGATGAAATCATGTCCCTGTACGGTTCCCAGGAGGGCATGGCTCATATTGCCATCGCGCTCTGCGATCCGGGAGATGTGGTGCTTGTTCCCAATCCGGGCTACCCGGTATTTTCTCTGGGGCCGGAGCTGGTGGGAGCAGAGATAGAGACCTATCCCTTATACGCCGAAAATAATTTTCTGCCGGATTTCGAGGATATTCCGGAAGAAACAGCCCGGAAAGCCCGTTTTATGATTGTATCCTATCCGGCCAACCCGGTATGCTCTGTGGCAGATGACGCTTTCTATGAGCGGCTGACTGCGTTTGCGCGTAAGTATCAGATTATTGTGCTGCATGACAATGCCTATTCCGATATCGTCTATGGAGGAAAAGAAGGAAAGTCCTTCCTTTCCTATCCGGGCGCAAAGGAAGTGGGAATCGAATTTTATTCCCTTTCCAAAAGCTATAATATGACTGGCCTCCGGATTTCTTTCGCGGTGGGAAACCGGGAGATTATCCGCCAGTTCCGGAAGGTGCGTTCTCAGATCGATTACGGTACTTCTCTTCTGGTGCAGAAGGCGGCTGTGGCGGCCCTGACCGGCCCCCAGGAGGCTGTAAAGGAGCAGTGCCGGGAGTATGAGAGAAGAAATCATGCGCTCTGCGGCGGCCTGCGGAAAATCGGCTGGGAGGTGCCGGACAGCCAGGGAACCATGTTTGTATGGGCGCCGCTGCCAGGAAAATATAAGGACAGCAGCCGGTTTGTGATGGAACTGATGGAGAAGACGGGAATGATTGTGACTCCGGGCAGCGCGTTCGGTGATCTGGGAGAGGGCTATGTGCGTATGGCTTTGGTTCATCCGGTTCCGGTGATTGAAGAGGCCGTGGAGGCTGTCAGACAAAGCGGAATCCTGGGATAGACAGGAGTTTCAGAGGACAGATGTATGGGGTTTGCAGAGGATATCACAGAATTTATTTTTGTGGAGGATATTCCGCAGAAGGCGGATATCATCTTTATCCCGGGCGGGGATCAGGGAGGACTGGCTGTGACAGCCGCAGGACTTTTTCGTGAAGGATACGCGCCTCTGGTACTGCCTTCCGGGCGGTACAGCAAGCCGGTGGGCCGCTGCCTGATTCCGGGCTTTGAGACAGAGTGGGATTTCCTAAAGAGTATTCTTGTGAAGGAAGGCGTGCCGGAACAGGCGGTTCTGGAAGAAAAGCAGGCCACCTTTACTTATGAAAACGCGATTTATTCCCGCAGGGTGACAGACCGGCTGGGATTAAAGATAGACCGGGCTCTGCTTTGTCCTCAGGCCTGCCACGCGAGACGGGCCCTGCTTTATTACAAGGTGCTTTATCCGGAGACGGAGTTTTTTGTCTGTCCGACTGTGACCCGGGGGATCAGCCGGGACAACTGGTTTCTGGACGGAGAAAAGATAGATGTGGTTCTCGGCGAGCTGGAGCGCTGCGGCAGCCAGTTTCATGAGATACTGCGGGAATATGCCGGGAAACGGCAGGAGGAGAAAAAATGGATATAAGAGATGTAATGGATCTGGTGAGACAGGCAAAGGTTTTTGTGCAGAACCGTGATATGGCAGAGCACATCAAGGTCAAGGGGCCGGCGGATTATGTGACCCAGGTGGATACCAACATTCAGAATTTCCTCTCGGAAAAGCTGCATGAGCTCGCTCCCGATATTCAGTTTCTGGGAGAAGAGGAAGGACTGCATGCCATGTCCGGGGACACCTTCTGGATTCTGGATCCCATTGACGGCACCACAAATCTGATTCACGATTATCAGCACAGTACCATTTCCCTGGGACTTTATGACAAAGGCGAGATTGTAATGGGAATTATTTACGATCCCTTCCGGGAGGAGATTTTCCATGCGGAAAAGGGAAAAGGAAGCTTCCGGAATGGAGAGCCGATTCATGTGGCTGCCGCAGAGACACTGGGTGATACGATTATCTCTATCGGAACAGCTCCTTATCAAAAGGAACTGGCCCATGAGAATTTTCAGAAATTTGAGCGCATCTTTACGAAGTGCCAGGACATCCGCCGGACAGGTTCCGCTGCCATGGATCTGGCGTATGCAGCCTGCGGGCGGACCGGCGGTTTCTTTGAGGCAAGACTGCAGCCCTGGGATTTTGCCGCGGGCATGCTGCTGGTAGAAGAAGCAGGAGGAAAGGTGACCCGCTTTGACGGATCCCGGATCAATCCCACGGAGCCGGGAGAAATTCTGGCCACCAACGGAAAGCTGCATGAGGAGCTTCAGAGACTGCTGTAACTGGAAGGCTGACAGGGCAGTTAATAAACTGCAGCGTCGGTGTACCAAGAGGCGTATTGCCCCTTGTACATCGACGCTAAACAATGTCATGGACAGAGAAAGAGACCGGCACCGGAAACCATGGGCCAGTCTCTTTTTGTAATTTTTATTCCGGATATACCAGCCGGTCCCCGGTAATATGGTACAGCACTTCGTTCAGATATCTTTTGGCCAGGTATTTGGCCATCGGCAGATTCATGTCCAGATAATTGCCGCAGTCCCGGGGGCTGGCTCCGGGAATTTCCCCTTCAAAGTCCCGGATAAACTCCCACATTTCGATCATCAGCGGAATAATATCCTTTGATTCATAGTCGCCGGTGAGCAGCAGATAAAAGCCGGTCCGGCATCCCATGGGTCCGAAATACAGAATTTTGGAACCGAATTCTTTATGGTTGCGCAGGAAAGTAGCGCCGAGATGTTCGATGGCGTGGACTTCAGCCGTATTCATGACGGGTTCTTCGTTGGGGCTTGTCATGCGCAGATCGAAGGTAGTTACAACCGTGTCTCCCGCCAGGTCTTTTCGTGATACATAGACACCGGGCTGGAGCAGAAGATGATTGATAGTAAAACTTGTGATTTTTTCCATAGTGTCATTCCTCCTGCTGTTCAGTGTACCATATCTGCGCAGGAAGTCAAATGCCTGTTTGAACAGAAAAACACACGGCAGATAAATGAAAAAAGAAAGATTTCAGGGAAAGAGTTGACATAACTCTATAAAACTGCTATGGTACTGACAGGGCACAGGCGGAGGCGGTTCTGTGCCGGATCGGAGTTCTTGGTGCTTGTCTGCATGAAATTTCAGCAAAAACTATAAAAAGAAACAGAAAAACGGAAATGGCAGCATAAGAAGGGAGTGTGTGCCGATTACGGAAGCATATATTCTGAACGGGGCCGGAGTTTGCGAGGTCCTGCGGGAGGGAATTCTGGCGGCGCTTTTGGGGACAGCGGCCTGGATAGATCTGAAGTCTCGGAAAATCCCCAACTATATCCCGGCAGCGGGCTTTCTTGCGCGTCTGCTGCTCTGGGCGGCAGAGGTGTATCTGTATGGCCCCGGAAAAGCCGCGGCGGCTTTTCTACGGGAACTGGGCGGCAGCTTTGCCGTGCTCCTTCTGCTGATGCTGGCAGTCCGGATACGCGGCCGGGGACTGGGAATGGGAGATGTGAAGCTGGCCGGAAGTACCGCTTTGTTTGCGGGATTCCGCGGAACTCTGGGGATTCTGCTCTGGGGGCTTCTGGCAGCTGCCGCCGCAGGAGTCTGCATGGAACTGGCTCCGGACAGAAAAAGAAAACCGGAAATTCCTCTGGCCCCCTTTTTCCTGGCAGGCTTTCTGCTGGAGCGGATACTCGCAAAAAGCTTCTCCGGCCGGCCTTGAGGCGCTGTGCGGAGTGTGGTAATATGGAAAAAACGGCGGAAAGGAGAGAAGGAATGAGAAAAAGGCGGCAGTGGTGTCTGCTGTTGGGAATTGCGCTTCTTCTGCAGGTTCTGGCAGGATGCTCCGGGCTTTCGAAGGAATCCCGGGAGACGGCCCGTCCGGAGAGCCAGGCAGAGCTGAAGGTGACATTTTTTGATGTGGGAAAGGGCGACGCGGTTCTTCTGGAGACAGAGAAGCATGCCATGCTGATAGATACCGGGTACGATGATACGGCGGAAGTGATTCTGGATTATCTGGAGGCTGAGAATATAGGGACCCTGGATTATCTGATCATTACCCATTTTGACAAAGATCATGTGGGAGGGGCAGATAAGGTGCTGGAGGAGGTGCGGGTAGAAAAGGTGCTGCAGCCCGATTACGAATCTGACAGCAGACAGACGGAGGAGTATCAGGAAGCGCTGAAGAAGCAGGGAATTACCCCGGTGAGGGTCACAGAGACAGCCGGCTTTTCCTTCCAGGGAGCGGAGTATACGGTTTATCCGCCGAGGCAGGAGGATTATGAGGAGGAGGACAATGATTTTTCTCTGGTTGTCAGCCTGGTTTTCGGAGAGGAACGTTTTCTGTTTGCCGGAGACTGTGAAAAGGAACGGCTTTCAGAGCTGATGGCTGAACCGGATCTGGATCTGAGGCATCAGGTGCTGAAGGTGCCGCATCATGGAAGGGCTGAAAAAAACTCGGACAAGTTTCTTCTGGCGGTCTCTCCGGAAGCGGCGGTGATCACCTGCTCGGAGGAGAAGGAGCCGGACAGGGAAATCCTCGAGATTTTAAAGCAGCTGGGGACGGAGGTCTATCTGACCTCTGAGGGGACCGTTGTCTGCGTGACAGACGGGAATACTCTGCATTTTGACCAGCGGAAATAAAGACTTGAAATCGGCCGGGAATATGATTACAATGGTAAATAATGTACAAATAGCGGCCTTCGTCCGCAAAAGGAGCGGCGTCGAGACAGGGGACGCTCCGCGGATTTGGAAGGGCCTGTGAGGAGGAAAAGAAATGAGTATGATTGACACAGTCCGCGCTGAAATGGTAGCGGCTATGAAAAACAAGGAAAAGGACAGAAAGGAGTCTCTGTCCATGCTGCTTTCCGCTTTGAAGAATAAGGCGATCGACAAGCGGGCGGATCTGACGGAAGAGGAAGAATACGCGGTTGTGAAAAAGGAAATGAAACAGACCCAGGAGACACTGGATCTGGCGCCTGCTGACCGGACTGACATTATCGAGCAGTGCAGGGCGCGCCTGGCGGTTCTGTCAGAGTTCGCGCCGGAGGAGATGAGTGAGGATGCCATCCGCGCGGTGATTCAGGAGGTTACCGCCTCTCTGGGTCTTGAACATCCGGGAGCAAAGGATAAGGGCAGAATCATGAAGGAGCTGATGCCAAGGGTCAAGGGAAAAGCAGACGGCTCCCTGGTAAATAAACTGGTAGGAGAAATCCTTGCTTAGGAGGCTGCCTGCTTCCTTTGCTTTTCTGGCGCTGGTTCTGATCTGCGGCTGCGGACGGGGGGACGCTGAGGTTGCGGTCCCCCATGTGGAAATAGCGGAACAGCCTCAGGTCAGCCAGACGGAGGAGCAGAAGGAAGCAGAGCTTGGACTGGATACAGAGGCAGGAACCGTGCTGGGAGAAGAGGAAGTGACAGTCATGACGCCGGAGGGGGAGCCGCAGACGGCTTCCTATACCAGAGTCCGCGGAAATGGGGACTTCTCCATAGCTTATGACCCCTCGCGGTTTACTCTTTCGGCTTCCCAGGAAGAGCTTCGGTTTGAGGCGGAAGACTCTGCGGAAGAAGACGGCACGCCGGTGTTTTTAAGCATTCGGAGAGAAGATGCCCCGTCAGCGGAGGAACTGGCGGATCAGTATGTGGCTGAAAGCGGAGAAGAGTGTACCGTGGAGGAGGTTACAGTCGGAGAAGGGGAGTACCCTGCTTTGTGGGTCAGCTACGCGGAGGGTACCTCCGCAGACAGCAGAACCTGCGATCTTTATCTATTCCGGTACAATGATAAGCTGTATGTGGCGCAGGCCGACTGTACGGAAGCGGAATATGAGGATCTGGGCGCGGCCCTTCATACAGTGCTGTCGACTCTCAGGTTTGATGAGGGGTGACAGAAGATGAACAAGACTCAGATAAGACATTCCCTGATCCTGCTTCTTACGGCTGTGATCTGGGGTGTGGCGTTTGTGGCCCAGAGTGTGGGCATGGATTATGTGGGGCCTTTTACCTTTACCTGCGTGCGTTCCTTTATCGGGGGCCTGGTGCTGATCCCGTGCATTGCGCTGCTGCAGAGAGGAAACAGGCGCGCCGGAAATGATGGAACTATTTCGGCGGAGCAAAACAGTCCGGAAAAGGAAAAGAAATCCAGATGGATGCTGGCAGCCGGCGGCGTCTGCTGCGGACTGGCCCTCTGCGCGGCGAGCTGCTTTCAGCAGTTTGGCATTCAGTATACCACAGTAGGAAAAGCGGGCTTTATTACAGCCTTTTACATTATCATTGTGCCGGTCATCAGCCTCTTTTTCGGGAAAAAGTGCGGCATTCTTGTATGGGTGAGCGTGCTGCTGGCTCTGGGCGGCCTTTATTTTCTGTGTATTACAGAGAGCTTCCGAATCGGGACGGGGGATATTCTGGTGTTTATCTGCGCGTTCCTGTTTGCGGTACATATTCTGGTCATTGACTATTTTACCCGTTATGTGGACGGCGTGAAAATGTCCTGCATTCAGTTTTTTGTCTGCGGAGCCGTGTCGGGAATTGCCATGCTGCTCTTCGAGACCCCGTCTCTGTCTGCCATCCTGAATGCCTGGCAGCCGGTATTGTACGCGGGCGTGCTTTCCAGCGGAGCAGGATATACGCTGCAGATCATCGGGCAGAGAGGGATGAATCCTACGGTGGCTTCCCTGATTCTCAGCCTGGAATCGGTGGTATCGGTCCTTGCGGGGCTTCTGATTCTGGGACAGACCTTAAGCGGCCGGGAGGTTCTTGGCTGTGTTCTGATGTCGGCGGCGATTGTGCTGGCTCAGCTTCCCCAGAAGCTGCCTGGAAAAGGAAAAGAGGGCGGAATGTAAAGTTCCTGTAAAGTTGGCCGATTCTGTTGAAGCGGCCGGGAAAATCAACTATAATATTTTAGATAAGAAGGAGACTGTTCCATGGCCGGAACCGCGCGGCGCATGGCATACAGGGCACTGTCCGCGGACGGTGAGGATGGATAGCATGAAAATTTTATTTATATCCCTTGGCTGTGATAAGAATCTTGTGGATTCAGAAGTCATGCTGAAGCTCCTGGAGGAAAAGGGGTATCAGTTTACAGAGGATGAGACAGAGGCAGATATTATTATCATCAATACCTGCTGCTTTATCAATGATGCCAAGGAAGAGAGTGTCAATACAATTCTGGAGATGGCAGAATACCGCAAATGCGGAAGCTGCAAGGCTCTGATTGTCACGGGTTGTCTGGCCCAGAGGTATCAGAAGGAAATTCTGGATGAAATCGAAGAGGTAGACGCGGTAATCGGTACCGCCACATACGATGCCATTACAGAGACAGTAGAGAAAGTTCTGGGCGGGCAGAAAGAACTGCGCTTTGAAAATATAGACCGTCTGGTGCCGGATCAGGGCGGCCGCATTCTGACCACAGGAGGCCATTATGCCTATCTGAAGATAGCGGAAGGCTGCGATAAGCACTGTACCTACTGCATTATCCCGAAGCTGCGGGGGCATTTCCGCAGCGTTCCGGAGGAACGGCTTGTGGCGGAAGCGGAAACTCTGGCCGGCCAGGGGGTGAAGGAGCTGATTCTGGTGGCGCAGGAGACTACCCTGTACGGTGTGGATCTGTATGGGGAAAAACGGCTTCCGGAGCTGCTGAGAAAGCTTGCCGCCATTCCGGGGATCCGCTGGATCCGCGTGCAGTACTGTTATCCGGAAGAGATTACGGAAGAGCTGATTCAGACCATAAAAACGGAACCCAAGATCTGCCATTATCTCGACCTTCCGATACAGCATGCCTCAGACAGAATTCTGAAGCGCATGGGAAGGCGTACGACCCAGGCGGATCTGCGGCGTATCATAGGCCGGCTCCGGGAGGAGATCCCGGACATCTGCCTGCGCACCACGCTGATTTCCGGGTTCCCGGGAGAGACGCAGGAGGATCATGAGGAGCTGATGCGCTTTGTGGATGACTGCGAGTTTGACAGACTGGGAGTTTTCACCTATTCTCCCGAGGAGGATACGCCGGCGGCTGTCATGCCGGATCAGATCCCGGAAGAGCTCAAGGAAGAGCGGCGCGCTGAGCTGATGGAGCTTCAGCAGGAGATCGCCTTTGAGAAGGCGGAAGACATGACGGGCCGTGAGCTGGAGGTCATGATAGAGGGCAAGGTGGCGGATGAGAACGCTTATGTGGGACGCACCTATAAGGACGCCCCGGGCGTGGACGGCTATCTGTTCCTGAATACGGACGAGACGCTGATGAGCGGCGATTTCGCGAGGGTGCGCGTGACTGGCGCAGCAGAATATGATCTGATAGGAGAATTGATGGAATGAATCTGCCAAATAAACTGACTGTGTTGAGAGTACTGATGATCCCGTTTTTCGTGGTGTTTATGCTGACGGATCTGGGCGGGGAATATGGAAAATACATTGCGCTGGCCATTTTTGTCATCGCCAGCCTGACGGATCTTCTGGACGGGAAAATAGCCAGAAAACGAAATCTGGTGACGAATTTCGGAAAGTTCATGGATCCTCTGGCGGATAAGCTGCTGGTATGCTCCGCGCTGATCTGTCTGGTGGAAATGAGGCGTCTGGCGGCCTGGATTGTAATAGTGATTATTGCCCGGGAATTTATTATCAGCGGATTCCGGCTGATTGCCTCGGATAATGGAGTGGTAATTGCGGCAAGCTATTGGGGGAAATTTAAAACGACCTTCCAGATGATCATGATTATTCTTCTGATTCTTGATCTGGGAGAAAGCTTCGCCGCAGTCGAGACGGCAGTGATCTGGATTGCGCTGATCCTGACCGTGGTTTCCTTGGTTGATTATCTTGTGAAAAACAAAGGCATACTGCTGGAAGGAGATATCTGAGGTATGAGCATGACGGCGGAACTGATTTCTGTGGGAACAGAGCTTCTGCTTGGAAATATTGTCAATACAAACGCGGCTTTTCTGGCGCAGGAATGCGCGAAGCTCGGCCTTTCGGTTTACTATCAGACGACGGTGGGGGATAATCCGGGACGTCTGAAAGCGGCTGTGGAGCAGGCGCTGGAGCGTTCGGATGTGGTGATTTTAAGCGGAGGACTGGGACCTACCCAGGATGATTTGACGAAAGAAATTACGGCGGAAGCTTTCGGAATGAAGCTTGTGGAGGATGACCATACGCGGGAGCGCATCCAGGCGTATTTCGATGCCCGGGGCACGAAGAAAATCGCGGAAAATAACTGGAAGCAGGCCATGGTGCCGGAAGGGGCTGTGGTGGTGGACAATGACAATGGCACGGCTCCCGGACTGATCCTGGAGAAGGACGGGAAGACAGCTATTCTGCTGCCTGGACCTCCGGGGGAACTGATTCCCATGTTTCAGAAGGATATTTTCCCCTGGCTGCACCAGAGACAGCCGGAGACGATTGTGTCAGAAATGGTAAAGCTGTGCGGCATCGGGGAGAGCAGCGCGGAGATGATGATTGCGGACCTGATTGCGGCCCAGTCCAATCCCACGATTGCCACCTACGCAAAGACGGGAGAGGTACATCTGCGCGTGACGGCACGGGCAGAGGATGAGGAGTCTGCGAAGCGTATGATGGCGCCGGTTTTAAAAGAGTTGAAGGTGAGATTTGGAAACCATATCTATACGATGGATGAGCATGTGTCGCTGGAGGATGCTGTGGTGGGGCTGCTGCAGGAGCAGGGGCTTACGGTGACCACGGTGGAATCCTGTACGGGCGGGCTGATCGCGGGCCGTCTGGTCAATGTTCCGGGCGTGTCCGAGGTGTTCAAGCAGGGCTTTGTGACGTATTCCAATAAGGCAAAGCGGAAGCTGGTAGGCGTAAAGAAGACCACGCTCCGGGAGTTCGGCGCGGTCAGTGATAAGACGGCAAGAGAGATGGCCAGAGGAGCTGTGCTCGTGACAGGCGCGGACGCGGCGGTAGCTGTCACGGGAATCGCGGGACCGGACGGAGGAACCGAGGAAAAGCCGGTGGGCCTGGTGTATATCGCGGCGGCCGTCCGCGGGCAGACCTATGTGCAGGAATGCCATTTTACAGGCAATAGAGCAAAAATCCGGGAAAGCACGGTGGCCGCGGCTCTGACGCTTCTGCGCAGGGCGGTTTTGGAGACGGCCGGTAATTGAGCAGTACAGACGGAGGATGAGATGGAAGAGACAAAGACAATACGGATCAAGTATTTCACGGACAAGATTGACAGACTGGCATATATCGGAGGAAAATCGGACTGGATTGATCTGCGGTGCGCGGAGGAAATTCAGATGAAGGCGGGAGAGTTCCGTCTGATTCCTCTGGGCGTGGCCATGCAGCTGCCAAAGGGATATGAGGCCCATGTCGTCCCCCGGAGCAGTACTTATAAGAATTTCGGAATCATCCAGACAAACCATACGGGCATTATTGATGAAAGCTACTGCGGGGACAACGATCAGTGGTTCATGGCTGCCTATGCTCTGCGGGATACGCAGATTCATGTCAACGACCGAATCTGCCAGTTCCGGATTTTTGAGCACCAGCCGGAGCTGGTATTTGAGGAAACGGAAGAATTGGGAAATGAAGACAGGGGCGGCTGCGGCAGCACCGGAAAGGCGTGAGAACATGCAGATAATTACATTTGCGGCCATTGAGATCAGCTCTTATGAAGTGGGTATGAAAATTCTGGAGCTGTCCTCGAAAAATGGAATGAAGGAAATCGATTATATCCGCCATGGACTGGAGCTTGGAAAGGATGCCTATGTCTATGGAGAGATCGGAAATGAAATGCTGGAGGAGCTCTGCGAGATTCTGGAGGATTTCACCCGGATTATGAAGGAGTACCAGGTGGACGATTACCGGGCCTGCGCCACCAGCGCCATCCGGGATTCCAGAAACTGCCTTTTGATTTTGGACAAGATCCGGGTGCGCACCGGTCTCGAGGTGGAAATCTTAAGCAATTCCGAGCAGCGTTTTCTGGGGTACAAATCCATCGCCTCCAACGATGAGTCCTTCCAGAAGATCATTCAGAAGGGAACAGCCATTGTGGATGTGGGCGGCGGCAGCATCCAGATTTCTCTGTTTGACAAGGATGCCCTGGTATCTACCCAGAATCTCCGGCTGGGAATCGTGCGTATCCGGGAGCGTCTGGCGAAGGTAGAGCAGCGCACCACGCATTTTGATGAGATCGTGGAAGAGATGATCAACAATGAGCTGAACAGCTACAAGCGCCTGTATCTGAAGGACAGGGAGATCAAGCACATGATTCTGGTGGGCGATTACATCAATCAGCTGGTTACCCGCAGGAAAGGAGAAAAGAGCGCTTCCTTTACCCGGGAAGAATACCAGAAGCTCTATCAGGAAATTTTATCCCGTTCTCCCCAGGAGATGGTGGGAAGACTGGGAGAGATCTCGGAAAACATGTCTCTTGTCATGCCGGCGCTGATCATTTACCGGAGGCTGATTGAGGAGACCGGCGCGGAAAGACTCTGGATTCCGGGCCTGAATCTCTGTGACGGTCTTGCCTATGATTACGCGGAGCACAAGAAGATTTTCAAGTCCAGCCACAATTTCGAGAACGACATTATTGAGGCGGCCAAGAATATCGCCAAACGGTATCAGAGCAACAAGACCCATCTGGCCGGGACGGAATATCTGGCTCTTACGATCTTTGATAAAATGAAGCGGATTCACGGTATGGGGAAAAGAGAGAGGCTGCTGCTTCAGATCGCCGTGCTCCTTCATGACTGTGGAAAATATATCAGCATGAACCGGACAGCCCAGTGTTCCTATGAGATTGTCATGTCCACGGAGATCATCGGACTTTCCCACAGAGAGCGGGAGATTATCGCGAACGCGATTCGGTTCAACACAGAAGAATTTGTCTCCTTTGAGGAATTCTCCATGGGCTGCAGCCTGGATCGGAACGATTATCTGCTGACCTCCAAGATCAGCGCGATTCTGCGGGTAGCCAATTCCATGGATCGCAGCCACAAGCAGAAGTTTAAAAATGTCAAGGTGACACTGAAGGACAGAGAGCTGATTGTGGTGGTGGATACCGTAGAGGACATTACGCTGGAGCAGGGACTTTTCTCCCACAAAGCAGATTTCTTTGAGACGATTTTCAGTATCAGGCCCGTAATCCGGCAGAAAAGGCAGGTATAAGAGATGGAAAAAACTGATTTTACGAAAACAGAGTATTTCAGAAACAGAGAGCTTTCCTGGCTGGCTTTCAATGAGAGGGTTTTAAGCGAGGCGAGAGATAAGACGATTCCTCTGTTTGAACGGCTGAAATTCCTGAGCATTACCGCTTCCAACCTGGATGAATTCTTCATGATTCGTGTGGCGTCTCTGAAGGATATGGTAAATGCCAATTACACCAAAAAGGATATCGCGGGACTGACTGCCCAGGAGCAGCTGGCTCGGATCGGGGAAGAGACCCAGAAGCTGGTCAGCCTTCAGTATTCCACCTATTCACGCTCCCTGCTTCCCATGCTGCGCCAGCACGGGCTGAATGTGATTCAGGAGCATGAGGATCTGACAGATGAGCAGGCGGAGTACGTGGACCGGTATTTCAGGGATAATGTATATCCGGTGCTTACGCCCATGGCAGTAGACTCCTCGAGGCCTTTTCCGCTGATCCGCAATAAGACGCTGAACATCGGCGCTCTTCTCTCAAAGAAAAACCAGGAAGGAAAAGAAAAAGAGCTGGATTTTGCCACGGTTCAGGTTCCCTCCGTGCTTCCGCGCATCGTGCCTCTTCCCCATGGAAAAGACGGCAGCCGGACTGTGATCCTGCTGGAGGAGATTATAGAGCGCAACATGCAGCAGCTGTTCCTGAGTTATGACATCATCTGCGCGTCCCCCTATCGTGTTATGAGAAACGCGGATCTGACCATAGAAGAGGATGAGGCGGCAGATCTGCTGAAGGAGATCCAGAAGCAGCTGAAAAAGCGCCAGTGGGGCGAAGTGATCCGGCTGGAAGTGGAAGAGAAGATAGACAAGCGTCTTTTAAAGCTTCTGCGGCGGGAATTTGATATTAAGGATGAAGCCATTTATAAAATTAACGGACCTCTCGATCTGACCTTCCTGATGAAAATGTACGGCCTGGAGGGCTTTGACGATTTGAAGAATCCCAGATTTGTGCCGGCTCCTGTCAAGGAGCTGCCGCCGGACTGCGATATTTTCGAGCAGATCCGGAAAGGGGATATTCTGCTCCACCATCCCTATCAGACCTTTGATCCGGTGGTGAAGTTTGTGAAGGACGCGGCTTCCGATCCGAAGGTGCTGGCGATCAAGCAGACCCTGTACCGTGTCAGCGGCAATTCTCCGATTATTGCCGCGCTGGCCCAGGCGGCTGAAAACGGAAAGCAGGTTTCGGTTCTGGTGGAGCTGAAGGCACGGTTTGATGAGGAAAACAATATTATCTGGGCCAAAATGCTGGAGAAAGCCGGCTGCCATGTAATCTACGGCCTGGTGGGCTTAAAGACCCACAGCAAGATTACCCTGGTGGTGCGCAGAGAGGAAGACGGCATTCGCCGCTATGTCCATCTGGGAACCGGAAACTATAATGATTCCACTGCGAAGCAGTACACAGATGTGGGTCTTCTGACCT